>CALWKV010000024.1 GCA_944381355.1 uncultured Christensenellaceae bacterium
TTGTCGGAATACGCGCTGTCAGAGCTTGTCGGTTACAGATACAATCAGGTGACAGATTTCGACGACATAGTGCTGAATTACAAGGACTTTTCCTTTACCGTGTGCGGTATATACGAAACGCCGCTGACGTCCGAGAGACTCGTCGTTGATTCCTCTATGCCCATCTCGTTCTCGACCCCCGGCGACAACTTTCTGCTAACAGCACTCGTTACGAACGATTTCTGTCTGAAGGTAAACGAAGCCGCAAAGAGCGACTACTATACCGACAATTCTGTCAAATCGTACTGTTCGTCTGTCGTAGCAAGCGTTAAAACCGACGGATACACGACCGCCCATTCCGTGCAGATAGACAACTTCGCCAAGAGCAACGTATTCCCCGCCGCGGACACGCTCGCCGCGGACGGAAGCGAAGCAACGTCGCTCGGAGACGGTATCGCCGTCAGTTACAGGATATGGTCCGATCTCCTCGTCCCCGATCTCGAAACGAAAGTAAAAGAAAAAGGACTCGACGACCTGTTCTGCGCCGAGGACAGCGACGGAGAATCCCTGAAATCGAAATACGCCGCCCTGTCTCAAAGCGCTTTTTATACGACAGCCGAAAGGGCGACTGCGAAAGATTATCTGGCCGACCTGCTGTCTTTCTGCAACGACTACGGACTTGTCGAGTATAATTCTCTGACCTTTTACGACAGCGACAAAAACGCTATTGCCACCAAAAACGTGACTGCCGTTATATACGGGGGCGACTATACCTGTTCTGCTGCAGTCATCCTCGACGACGCGACTTACGCCGCCGTCAGAGAAGCGGCGATAAAAGGCAGCTACTTTTTCCAGGAATTCGTGACCGATTTCGACTATGTCGAGGGCGATTATTCGGGAGTGCTGATACCCGTCGCGGACGATTATCAGAGACTTTCCGAACTCGTCAGAGGAAAAAGAGTTAACGACGGAAACGACGCTTCGTACGATATAAACAACGCAAACTACTCCTCCGTATCATCGGTAAGCAATACGGTATCTATGCTGACAAGCATATTCCTTTACACCGGTATAGGAGTGGCGGTGTTCGCGGCTCTCCTGCTTTTCAACTTCATAAGCGTATCCATCACCGACAAAAAACGCGAAATAGGCATTCTTCGCGCAGTCGGCGCAAAGAGCAGCGACGTATTTAAAATCTTCCTGTCTGAATCCATGATAATCGTGCTTATCTGCGCGCTGGTATCCGCGATCGCGACTGCGATAACCTGTGCGGCAATCAACGCAAAGCTGTCGACCTACCTGGGCATCACTTTCTCGCTGTTCTCGTTCGGGATACTGTCCGTACTGATGATATTCGGCATAGCGGCAGTCACCGCTGTGATATCGACGCTTCTTCCCGTCTACACCTTCTCGAAAAAGAAACCTGTGGACACGATACGCGATCTCTGAGACTTTCCGTATTTCTCCAAAAAAATCCCTCTCCGTGTTTACGGAGAGGGGTTTTGTTTTGTTCTTACCTGCCGTCTATCCGACGATCTCTATACCTCGCGGCACGGTCTTTACGATCTCTGCGAACGTGCAATCCGAAAACTTTTCTTTAAGAATTTTTTCGTCCGTCTCCTCGGCAACGACCGCAAAAACGGCGCTTCCGCTCCCCGTCATGGTTGCGTTGCCGTAAAGTCTCAGAAGCCTGTCCTTGACCTCCCTGACCGACGGGCACAAGGCAATGGCAGAGTTTTCGAGAACGTTGTAATACCTCTCTCCTCTCAATACAGCCTGCACGCCCAGTCCGCGCACGGGCGTTCTGTCGTAACCCGCGTAAACTTGCTTCGTAGACGCACCCGTCTCCTTCTGGACAACGGCAAGACGGAAGTCGATTTCTCCGAGCGGAGTGATCTTCTCTCCCTCTCCCCGAAGCCGACAATAACCGCCGCGCATCATATAAGCTACGTCGCTGCCCACTTTCACGCACAGCATCTTCGCGGTTTCTTCAGATATTATACCCAGCTTTACCGCCGCGAAAAACACGGCGCTCGCATCTGCAGACGAACCTCCCATGCCCGCGCCGACGGGTATGCCTTTTCTGATCCCGACATCCAGCGCAACGCCCGTCTCCCCGAAGATAAGCGAAGCGGCGCGGTAAGCCGTGTTTTCTTCACCGCTCTCCGCACCATCCATAGTAACTTTGATTTTTTCCGCTCTGCACACCCGCACCGTATCGTAGGGCGATACCGAACAGCAAAGCATATCGAGATCGTGATATCCCCGCTTGTTGACGCCCTTTATCTCGAGCGTCAGGTTTATCTTTGCATGTACTCTGAGGGTAATTTCTTCCATAATTATATTATATCACACAGCAACCTCTCTGTAAACCACTACCTTTACGCCCTCTGCAGGACAGTCTCCTATATCAGGATTCTGCGCCGTAATGGCTTCAGGCGCCATACTCAGTTTCTTTGCGATATCCCACAACGTTTCGCCTTTTTTTACGTAATATATGCTGAGAGAATCCTCACAAGGCTTTATGTCAGATCCCTCATCTATGCCGTCGACCGCACAGACGCGTTTCATCTTCCCGCAACCCGCGCTTACGCATACGGTCGCCGTCACCTCAATCTCGCTGTCTCTCTTTACCTTTGCAGTCAGATCGCAGGACGATACGTCGGTTTTTACGGTGTCGCAACCCTCGATTATTCCGACGACAACCGAATACGGCAGATCGATATCCGCACTCTTGTAGTCCTCGTTGTCGTCAAGGTAAACCACCGTCACCGCGAGCACGCCTTCTACTGTCGCCGTTTCCTCGCCTACGTCCACGGTCGCGATCTCGTTGTCCTTTTCAAACACCGCGACGATCCTGTTGATACCTATGCCGTCTGCTCCGGCTTCAACGCTGCCCGTTATCCTTTCGCGGGTGCGGACTGTGCCGCAATAATCTTCATAAGACAAACACATATGCGACAATTTTAGTTCTTTCGACGGACAATATACGTCCGTCACCAGCATGGCGTCGGAGCTTTCGAACACCGCCGCGGTGATCGCGACATCCACCTTCACGTCGAACACGTTCTCTGTCGCGGGGCCGCCTATAACCAGTTTGGAATCCCTGACTTCTGCCGAAACGTCACACCTTGCCCCGTCGGACGTTGCTATCCTGTGTACAAACGGCAGAGTCATATTCTTCTGCACCGCCTTGCCGTCGCTTACATAAACGATGGTGACGCAGGCTTCTCCCTCCGCAAGCGATCCCGCGCCGTCGGGGGTCACCTTGCATATCCTCGCAGAACTGTCGAACGCAAGCACTTTTTCTACGACCGCGCCCGTAGAATATTGTTCGTCGACGGTACAGATACTCTCGTCGAAACCGACGAACTTGCAAAACGTACTATCGCCGCGTCTGAAGAAAGCGCCCTCCGCATCCTCTAACAATTCATACTCGCTGTGTACGGCGATGCAAGGACAAAGCTCGACAACCGTCTGTATTTTCACCGTATCTCCCTCTGCCGCCGCACGGACGTCTATCACTTTTGCTGTCACCGACGCGTTGCTGTCCTGAGTCGCGGACGGACATACGACCGTCTTTGAAAAATCGGATATGTAATCTGCACTTTCGGGCACGCCTTCCGAATTGAGATAAAGCGCCTTTACGTTGAGCTTGCCGCTTATTTCGGCGCTGCCGTCCGACGGCATTATTTTCAAAGAGGATATCCGCGCTCTCGCGCACAGGATCTTGTCCGCACCGCCTTTCATTGCCGTGTCTATCGAACATGCAAGCACCGTCTGCTCGCATTTTTCTGTCTTGATAACGTCGTTTGCATATTTGTTGAATGTTGTCTGCACTGTCATGTTGCCCCCGTAATTAGTTTTGTCACTACATAGTATATTGGCGACCTTTTCAAATATTACTGCGTATTGCGTCAAATAACCTCAGATCTGCCGTCAAGCGTATTGTCGCCGCTTGACAGATTTATCGTACAGGACATAAAAAAAGCCGCAATCGCGGCTGTCCCGATATCATTCCCTGTCGGGCGGAAAAAATTTTACGCTTCCCGTCAGTACGTCGCTGTATGAAAACGAACTGACCTTGCCCTCCTTTTCCTTGAGGGTGAATATCGCTTCGTGCACTTCGTCTATGCGTCCGTGCAATCTCTCGATCCTGTTTCTGCCTCTGTTGACTACCAGCACGAGATCTCTGCCCGCGAGCAGTCCCACTCTTTTTTTTGCAGCGTTCAGACATTTTTTTATTTCTCTCATAACGGTCCTCACGCATATTTTTTCCTGAAACGCCAAAAAATATACGCGCCTTTACTCAAGGCGCGTTACATGCGGTCTCGTACCCGTTTCTATCCGTTAAAGTTTTTTAGTCCTCTTTCCTCTGGGCTTGGGATTTTGTATCTCGCCCTTTCTGTTGAGCACCTTGCCTTTTTTGCTTTGCGGCTTGTCTTTGTTTTTTACAGCTTTGCCGTCGGGTTTTGAAGGTCTTGTCGCGCGTGCTTTGCTTGCCGCGTCCCTGCCGACGCGTCTGCCCTCTATCTTGCTTGCTTCTGTCTTTTTGCGCGTATCCTTCTTCTGTTTCTTTTCCTTTTCTTCAGCTTCGTCCGACGCTATATCCACATTAACAACGCGCGTGCCCACCGTTTTTCCTTTGAGTCGGAGCACTTTGTCGGCTTCATCGTCCGTGACCTGCACGAAAGAATACGTGTCGCGTATTTTCACGTCGATTATCTTATATTCATTGACTCCCGCAACGGAACATACAAAGCGTACGAGCGACGGCTTGTCGAACATATCGCGTTTACCCACGTTGAGAAAATATCTGACCGAATGTTCTCTGTCTCTCGCCCTCGCCTCTGCGTCTCTCTTATTGGAGCCGTCCTTCGGAAGCGTGTAGCTCGCCGCGAAGTCGTACTGCAGCTCCAGCGGATATATCTGAACGCCCGTGCGACGGATATACGCCTGCACGTAAGCGAGCTGACAAGCCTCAGCAAAAGTATACGCCGCACCCTTTCTGAAAGCGCGCGCAGTCCTGCCTATCCTGTGCACGTAATAATCCTCGTCCGCCGGCGGATCGAAATTGACGACCGCGTCCACGTCGTCCACGTCTATGCCTCGAGCAGAGACGTCGGTGCTTATCAGCATCGAACTTCTGCCCTCCCTGAATTCTTTCATAGCGGCTGTGCGTTCTCTCTGTTCCAGCTCTCCGTGAAGCAACGAGCAACTCACACCCTTGCTCTTCATCGCCTGCGCGAGCTTTTCTGCTCTGAATCTCGTATTGCAGAAAACGACCGTGCGCGCAAGTCCGCGTTCTTTGACGAGCGCGCGCAGGCATTCCACTCTCTGACTGTCGTTGAGCAGAATATAGTATTGTTCCACCTGAGGTATCTCGCATCCGCCAAAGTCCGCCTGAACTGTCACGGGGTCTTTCATCATCTCTTTGCACAGCGCGCTTATCGCGTCGGGCACAGTAGCGGAAAATACAAGATTTTGCCTGCCCGTGTTCGTTTTTGCCACTATTTTCCTTATATCCCCGATAAACCCCATATCAAGCATCACGTCACACTCGTCGAGAACGAGCGTTCTGAGTTCTTTGAGCTTTACCGTTCTGCGCTCTATATGATCGAGCACTCTACCTACCGTACCGACGACTATCTGCGGTTTCTTTCTGAGAAGAAACAGTTGTCTCTGTATATCCTGTCCGCCGTACAGTACCGCCGTGCGTATCCCCTCGGTATACTTGGTGACGCTCTTTATCACGTCGCCTATCTGCATCGCGAGTTCTCGCGTAGGACAAAGTATAAGCGCGCTGACCGCTTTTGACTGCGTATCGGTCGCATTGAGTATCGGCAAAACGTAAGCGAGAGTCTTGCCCGTACCCGTCGGAGCCTTTGCTATTACGTCCGCGCCGGATGCGGCGAGCGGAATGACCTTCTGCTGTATCTCCGTGGGCGAGACTATGCCTTCCTCGTCCAGAGCGCGCAACAATCCGTCAGCGAGAAAATAATTTCTGAAATCTTCGTATACTGCGTTTTCCATACGATTATCATACAACAAAACTTGCTTTTCGACAAATAAAATTATATAATCGAATTATGAAAACGGTACTTGTAAGCGGCGGCTCGCGAGGCATCGGACGCGCCGTCGTAAAATTTCTGGCAAAACGCGGATACGCTGTTGCGTTCACTTACAGATCGGGCGACGCGGAAGCGGCGGAACTCGTAGGCGAACTTGCGCGCGAGGACTGCATGGTCAGTGCGTACAAAGCAGACAATGCGGATGCGGACGCGCTCGCAAGAGTCGTGGAGGACGTTGCGTCGCGCTTCGGCGGCATATACGCGCTGGTGAACAATGCCGCAGTCTCTGTCGTCGCTCCGCTTATCGACACTTCGGACGAGGACATTTCAAAACTGCTCTCCACCAACCTCGAAGGCTTGATAAGGCTGACAAAACTCGTCTGTCCGCTTATGACTTCGTCGAGGAGCGGAAAAATAGTCAACATATCGTCCGTATGGGGTATTTCAGGCGCGTCTTGCGAAAGCGTTTACAGCGCTGCAAAAGGCGGCGTGATAGCATTTACAAAAGCTATGGCTAAGGAACTCGCGCTGTCGGGCGTAACCGTCAACTGCGTCTGCCCGGGCGTAATCGACACGGATATGAATGCTCATCTCACCGCCACGGACAGAAAAGCTCTCGAACAGGAGATCCCGATCGGCAGATTCGGCACTCCCGAAGAAGTTGCCCAAACTATTGCTTTTTTCATCGAAGGCGCAGACTACGTTACGGGACAGGTACTCTGCGTAGACGGCGGGTTCATCGTATGACACGATCGGCGATACATGACAAACGCTTGCCCGCCATAACTCTCATACCCGTTGACCGGGACGACGCAGACGACTTTGTATCGCGCAATCAGGCGGCTTTCAATAAAGCCGTAAAAGAATGTGATCCCGCATTCAAAGGCAATATCATTTCAAAAAAACAGATAACCGATTCGCTGTACGCCCCCGACTCTCTCTCTTTCAACGTTATATGCGAAGGAGAAATAGCAGGAGGCGTGATCACGTCTTATTCTCCGCAATCCCGTCGCGCCGATCTCGAAATACTGTTCGTTGATCCGTCTTTCCACGGCAGAGGCATAGGCAGTGCGATATGGAAAGCAATCGAAGATCTATATCCGGACGCAGAAGTATGGGAAACTCTGACGCCTTACTTTGAAAAACGCAACATCCATTTTTATATCAATAAATGCGGGTTCTCCATGGTGGAATTTTACAATGCCGCTCATCCTTCTCCGTATCCACCCGACGATTCAGAGCACGACGGCGCCAATATCCCACAGGAGTTTTGCAGGTTTGAAAAAAGGCGGAAATGTCTGTCCGTCGGGAGCAAACCGTCGCGAACGCCTTAAACTTGCCGTCATTTGTTTTTTAAAAGCATGTTTTGTGAAATTTTGTCGCCAACCTGTTGACAAAATACGCATTGTATAGTAAATTATAGATACTTTCCGAAAGGAAAGGCGTTGAGAGAGAGCGGTCGTTTTCCTTTGCGTTAGCGATCGTTTTCTTTTTTTATCGGAAGCCGATAAAAATGCGATCCCCGATATGATGTGCACCTCCAAAAGTGTCCAACTTTTGGGGTTCACCTCAATACGGGGGTCGCTTTTTCTTTTTCTTATTCAAGATTTTACGTTGTTTAACGCCCTGCCGCTTTACTCGATCTTTGCACCGCTCTCTGCCGCCGCGGGCTGAGCGTCAAGCTTCAGCAGATATCTGTTTCTGGCGCGGACAAAACCGATCAGAGCCGCAAGCACTACCGCGAGCGCGATTATCAAAAGCATCATCGTGTTGGATATCGGCGACGTGGAAGTAACGTAAGCGGGAGTGATAAGACTTGCCGACGACGCGGAAGAAAATCCGCTCTCATTGTAATCCCCGACCATGTCGTTGTATATCTCTATCATCTGCACCGTAGACGATACGAGAAGCGCGACCTTTTTGTCTGCGTCGGCAAGCATCGTCGCCTTGTCTTCTGCAGATGCGTTCTTGAACTCTGTGGCAGCATCGAAAATAGCCTGTTTATTCTGCCACTCGTTGTATTCTGCACTGGCTTCAGCCGCATCTTCTACCGCTTCGATATATCTGTTGAGGAAGGTGAAATATGACGTCTGATCCTGCACGATAATATTCTGTCCGTCTATCGTACCGCTGTACGAACCGTTTGCCGTGACCTGATCGACCACTTCTTTCCACTTGGTCGCGGTCTCCTGATATTTTATCTGCTCGCTCTCTGCGATATTCACTCTCATTGTGATATACTCGCTCGCAGACAGCCCTGTGCTTTCTTTGGTGATGCCCTTTATCATGATATAACCGTCAAACGATTCTATCTGACTCTGAATGGAGTCCAGCATAGAAATGAAGTCGCTGAAAGTCATATTGGTCGACGACGAAACAAATGTCGTAGAGCGCGACGCAAGCGACTGTGCAATAGTTTTCATGACTTTGATTTTAGTGGATACTTCATAAGCTATCTCGACGTAATCGCTGGAGGTATAGTCGGCAAAAGCCTGCTCGTTTTCGGTATCCACCGAAGCGGACATGTTTGACTGGTTGTATGAAGCAACGAAATTTGTAACTATCTGATTGAGTATCTGAGTGCTCTTCGCCTCGGTAAGTCCTTCTATTTCTTCCATCGTGACCTGATAACTGCTGGGCACGAACTGGGTCTCGCTGTCCGTCTGATTGGAATAAACTATAGGAGTGATCGAAATAGACGCTCTGATCGCATCTACGTATCCGGGAATTTCTTCCTCTTTCATGCCGAGATCCCTGAGGGATTTGCTTATATTCTCGGACGAAGTCAGACTCGTCAGATTGTCTGCCTCGACCGTATTCGCAAAGCCTATCTTTGCGCGATATTCGCTTTTAGTAGCGACGGTCTTGACAATCGCCGCAACCGATCCGAACACTATCGCCGCAACCAAAACGAAGATGAGAATGGTCAGCCATCCCGTTTTGAGAACTTCGCCCATCTGTTTCAGCGTAAATTCTTTTCTCTCGTCCTGCATACAAACCTCCGAACGTATGCGTGCGCGATACGCGTCCACGCTAACTACATTGTAAAACAATTTTCCCTTTTTGTCGACAATATTTTATGCTATTTTACATAATCTTATTTAAAAATATATAAAAATTGCGTGCAAACGCGGCAAAAATGCAGAAAAATCTTCATCCGCGAAATGAAAAAGCGCAACCGCAATAATTTTGTCTGTATAGCGAAGCCGCTTTCGCAAGCTCCACCGATCTGAGATA
Source organism: uncultured Christensenellaceae bacterium (assembly GCA_944381355.1). Lineage (GTDB taxonomy): Bacteria > Bacillota > Clostridia > Christensenellales > UBA3700 > Ornithoclostridium. The sequence goes on from CALWKV010000024.1 coordinate 9,288, forward strand.
TCCGTTCTTCTTCTTGAAATCAGACGGAAAAAACGCAACGCCGTATTCCTGCGCCTTGCTTTGTCCTATTCTGTTGATAAGCTCGGCGTTCTTGTGCGGACTTACGGTCAGCGTCGTACAAAAATAATCGAATCCTCTTTCTTTTGCAAGCCTTGCGCAGTAATCCAGTCTGAGTTCGAAACACTTTTCACAGCGCGCTCCGCCCTCGGGGCAATTTTCAAACCCTTTTACCCACGACGCAAATTCTTCGGGACGGTAATCGCATATCTCACACTTCACGCCGCTCGTAAAGTCTCTTATATACCGTTGTTGTTCCTCCGCGCGGCGCATATACTCTTCATAGGGAGCAATGTTGGGATTGTAAAATAAAACCGTCAGATTGAAAGCCCCGGCAAGATATTCGATGCAATACGTGCTGCACGGACCGCAGCAACTGTGAAGCAGCATCGTAGCTTTTTTTCCGCCGGAAATCAGCTCTCCTTTAACGGCATCAGCCTGCTTGATAAAATCTTTCAAAACGCTTCCTCGAGTAACTTGACGATCGTCGTAAAGTTGTTGTGCGGATCAGAACCCCTGTATCTTGTGATCACGGCATCTGCCAGTTTTACGAAGTCGGACTGCTCCACGCCGGTAGCCTGAAGTCTGGACGGGATTTCTGCAAGCTCGACGACGCTTTTCCAGAATGCGTTTATCTTGTCTACAGCTTTTATTTCCCTCGACCTGGCATTGGACAGCGCATATTCTTCTTCCCCTACCAACGGCATGAGGACGCTCTTGAACGCCTTGTCCTTATTCGCCTTTTCCTTGTAATATACGGGGAATATTATCGAAAGTATCTGCAGGTGAGAATAATTCGTCTTTATCGACAGCTCTGTAGTCATGTCTCTGAGCAGACTTTCGTCGATCGCATAGTATGCTATACCCGCATTTATTATGGACGAATAAATGTCGATCCTGTAGTCGGCATTGGAATTATGCCTCATAGCCGGCAGAAGCTCGTTGACGATCGTGTGTATAGCGCCCGTTGCGTATGCAAGCGCTATCGGATTCGCCGTGTTGTCGACAAAACCTTTCACCCCCATCGCCAGCGCACCCAGTCCCGCGGTAGCCATTGCTTTCGCGGGCATGATGTCCGTCAGTCTGACATCGAGAATCACTGCCGTCGCCCTTGTCAGTACGCTGTCGAAATTGTAAAGAAGATTGTTCTTTTCGTCGAATATTATCGCGCGATCGGTTGCCTCTATTCCGCAAGGAATGTCAGTCGGCAATATGAACAGAGGCAAACCGCCGTAAGCCAGTTTCTCTGCGTCCATATCCGACTTGTGATTGAAATAAACGAAGTCTCCCACTCCCTGAACGATCATCAGCTTGGCGACTTTTGCGCATTGGGTCACGTTTTCTCCGCCCAGCGCGATTATGCCGTCGCAACCGTGCGCCTTATACAGATTGACAACGTCGTCGCAATCCTTGGGAGTCACTTTTTCCGATATCTTGTAATAAGTCGCTCCAAGCGACACGATATCGTTGTCCATAGCGTGTCTGACCTCTTTTGCGAATCCGAGCCTGTATGAACGCTCGTCGGCTATCAGAAGCGGTCGCGTGCATTCGCATTCTCTCAGCTCGTAGGGAAGATTGTCGAGCGCGTGGTCTCCGCAAAGAATTTTTACGTCGTTGGAAAAACTGAATGTACTCATTTACATCACGCTCCTCAAAATCGCATATACGTCCTCTTTCGTGACTTTTCTGGGATTGGTGACGAGGGCATACGATTTCATCGTCTCCTCGACTATTTTGTCCAGCAGCTCCTCGTCAGCTCCTATATCCGTAAGCCGCGTTGCAAGTTTGTTTGCTCCGAACTTCTCCTTAATCATTGCCTCCGCCGCCGAAATGAACGCTTCGGCACGTTCTCCTGCAGGGGTTGCGGCATATTTGTCGTCGCCCACGATATAATAGTAAGCCTGAACGTAATCTTTCTCGGCGACTTCGAGATTGTATCTCATGCATTCGGCAAAAATTATGCCCGTGCAGATGTAACGTTCTCTGCCGGTTACGCTTGCCAGCGCGCTCGCTATCGCGTGAGCCACCCCCGCCGATGCGCCGCAATAACATATGCCCGCGAGAAGTCCCGCTTTCTGAAGTCCGAACACTGCCTTCTCGTCGGTAGGATCGTCTGCCGCTTTCATAAAATTGTCTCTGACTTCTCGTATGGCAATAAGATTCATGCACTTCGTCAGCGTTATCGCCTGCCTGCTGACAAATTCTTCTATGTTTTTGGCAAAAGACTCCAGAGCGCCCGCTATCGGAGCCTCCGCCACGCGTACGCTTACAAGTTTTGGATCCAATATGCAGTAATCGGGTATGCAGAGCGGAGAGCGACATTCGAATACCGCACCTTCGTCGTCTTTAATCGTCACTCCGTCAGAAGCCACGTTGCTCGTACCTATGTCAGTAGGCACGACGACAAGCGGAAGGTTCGTCTTTTTTCTCACCGCGTTGATGCCCTTCGCGTCCTCGAAACGTACCACCTGCCCCGACAACAACATTCTGAGCGTCTTGGCTGCATTGACTACGCAATAACTGCCGCAGGCAACGATGCAATCGCAGTTGTTTGCCCGATAAACGTCCCTCATATCCCTGAGACTTTCGAGACGCACTATCTTATCCTCGCAGACGTATATCGCACCCGTCCTGACTCCGGTCGCATTGATCTCCTTGCGAACGCGTTCTGCCGCCTCGTTGTTTTCAAGTCTGTCGCAAACGAAAAACGCGTTGTGCAGTCCCATCGACGGAAGTTTTGACACTGCCTGTCCCAGACAACCTACTCCCGCTTCTACTTTCGCCGGATTGTAAAATTCGTAATAAAATCTGCTCCCTTTCATTGTCAGAACCTCCCGAACACGGTCATAAAACGAACCTTATGGACGCCCGCCGTGCGTGGAAGCAACGCCCTGTCGTATTTTTTAAGTTTGCGCTCGGTAAGCATATACGATCCCACTATGTCGAACATGTGAGAAACCGTCATCATTCCCGACACGTCGCCCTTGATAACAAAAGCCGACTGCGCAAGACATACCGCAAACGACTTCTTTCCCGTCAGGAAAGAATAAGCGCCCTCGATATTTTTGAAACACACGTCGACGTCGGGGTTTGCCGTCAGTTCTTTGCCTGACGTCGCCGTCAGGGCGTCCCCGTTTCTCGATACCGTTACCGAAGCTCCGTCGGGAAGCACGCGCATCCTGAACACAAAATTGTCGGGAAGCATCCCGGCATAACGCCTGAAATCTTCGTCGTACTTGTGACAGCAGGCGATACCCTTGGCGAAAAAAAACATATTGAACGAGGTAATAAATTTTTTAACCAACTTTTTTCCTTTCATAGTTCCACCGTTCCGATGCTTCAAGTATAACACACAGGCGCGGCTGTGTCTATACTCTGCAGAACACGACGCCCAATGTTTACAATGATTTTACCTGCACACACTATGATATATTTATGCCGTTCAGAACGGCAAAAGGAGGTTTGACTTGAAAAAAAACAGAAGTTGCGGCGGACGCGCCGCCCAAAAAGCGGTCGACGCTTACAATGCAGAAAACGGTTCTTTCGACGTACTGGGAAGCTACACGGGGAAAGGACAAAACGACGTCCCTTGCCAGGACGCAGACGATCTCTGAGCGTAGCCGATATCTTTAAACAGGAAAATGCGAGAGACAGAAAGTCTCCCGCATTTTTCCTGTCCGTGTCTGTTATAAGCTGTATCATCTTACCATTTGTTGCATACCTTTTCTGCAAATCCGCGACAATTCTCAAAATCTATCTGATCTCCGCTCTCCGTCCTGAAGTAACCGGAGAACTCCCCGAAAACCTGATGCTGAGAGGTCGAGACCACGACCGCGTTGACGCTGTCAGAGCGGTCTATTACGGGCTTGAAACGCATGAAAAGCCTCCCCTCGTCATCCTTGATCACCCACTCTTTCATATAGTCGTCCTTGCCGTCTGTCTGCGGAATGTCGAAGGTCACGTAACCGAGTTTGTGCGCTATGCCGTCGGTAAAGAACATGTTTTCGCTTGCCTGCGACGTATCGCCGAAGCCGTAACCGAGGTTGAACCCTACGGTGTGCCCGTTCTCCAGCCTTTTCTGCATACTGCCCCAGTACCATACGTTTCTGTACGTCCAGACCCCCCTGCCCCAGTCGAGGGTGCCGAGCGCGGTCGACGGCTTGAAATCGTATCTTTCGTCACCTATCTTAAAATACCCTTCGGCTGTCATGCAATTTAGTTTCGCGTTGTAATAAAACGCGTGTTCGTCCTCTTTGAAAGGCGTCGCTATGACCATCGCGTCGCGCGGCGGATTCGTGAGTTTGATCTCTGCGCTGAAAGTTTTATTGCCGTCCCATCCGGAATATTCGCACGCAATCGTGCGCACTCCGTTTTTGTTGATGAAACGCATTTTCAGAGACTTGGACTCATAACATACGTCACCGTCCTCGAAAGTCGTGGGAAAGTTGTATTTTCCGAAAGGGAAAAGCGTGATTTTCGATGACGTTTTGTACGACGGCTTTTCAAGATCTATGACGCTTACGCTCATCAGCCCGATATATCCTATGTCGGACAATGTGAACGCGACGCTCTTTCTGCCGTCCGATACGATATAGTAATCCCACTCTTTTATGCGCCACTTGCTCGCGCCGATGTACTTGCGGTCATAACGGCGAGCAAGCGTGGTCGAATACCCTGCCTGAAGAAGTCTGCCCTGATCGTCCAGTAATCTTCCTTTTGTCAACATGTTTTGCATATATCACCTCTTACACCTGAAAACCGTACCTCTGCCGATCTCATTTGCCTGATATAATAATTGTACGACATCGACGCTCCGAAGTCAACCTCAGCCCGAAAAATGCGCGCATAATACAATGATTTACGTCCGCTTTACTTGCCTTTCCGACTCGTCTTTCATATAATGGTAAAGATGAAAACGAGACTTACTTACAAACACACTTTCTCAGGCTGTATGACAGGCTTTATCGTCCAGGCAATAAACAACAACCTGGCGCCTCTGCTCTTTGTCGTCTTTCAGGACGAATTCGGTCTGAGTCTGTCTTTGCTCAGTTCCGTGATCCTGGTCAATTTTCTGACGCAACTCTGCGTTGACGCGTTTGCCGGAAAAATTGCCGACAGATTTGGCTTCCGCACGGCAGTCACGGCGGCTATGGCGATTTCGGCACTGGGTCTGATCCTTCTCGGAGTACTCCCCGTAGTCTGGGAGAATACTTTTGCCGCACTGATGATATCTACGGTGGTTTTCGCTGTCGGAGGCGGTCTCATAGAAGTCGTCGTCAGCCCTTTGACCGAACTTCTCCCGCTCGGCGAAAAAAAGAGCACGATGGCTCTCCTGCACTCTTTCTACTGCTGGGGGCAGGCTGTTGTCGTGCTGCTCTCGACTCTTTTTATCAAAATATTCGATTCTTCGCTGTGGTACGTTTTGCCTCTCGCTTGGACGGTAGTACCCGTTGCAAACACGATATGGTTCTTATTCGTACCCGTCGCAGACTCGATCCCGGAAGAAAAACGCACTCCTCTTACTTCTCTGCTCAAGGACAGACGTTTTCTGCTCGCTCTGGTCGTGATGACGTGCGCGGGAGCATGCGAACTTACCATCTCTCAATGGTCGTCCCTGTTTGCCGAAAAAGGTCTCGGAATATCTAAATTTCTCGGTGATTTATTCGGTCCGTGTTTATTTGCCGTGCTTATGGGCACCGGCAGACTCGTGTTCGGTCTTTTCGGTTCAAAGCTCAATCTTTTGAGAGTACTGAAGATCCTGACAGTTTGCTGCATAGTCTGCTACCTTGCGATGGTATTTGTTCCGCAGCCCATAATCTCTCTGCTGGCCTGCGGCTTTACGGGGCTTACCGTCAGTATGCTCTGGCCGGGTACGATAAGCAATACCAGCGCGCGTTTCCCTTACGGAGGCACAGCGATGTTCGGACTGTGCGCCCTGTTCGGAGATCTGGGCTGCGCAGCAGGTCCGGGAATCGCAGGTCTGGTTGCAGACGCGATTTCGTCTGACGCAGAACTTATTGCCTTGGCAGCGGATTTCGGTCTCAACTCAGAGCAGCTCGGCCTCAGAGGAGGAATACTTGTCTGCACCTTCTTCCCGATATTGCAACTGATATGCCTGATTGCAATCGGGATTATGGACAAGCCTCTCGTCAGCAACCGTCATGCAACTGCTTCCCAAGTCTGAAAAGCTGTCCTCAAAGCAATTTTAAGCTGAGCGGAATTTTTTACTATTTACAAAACTCCTTTTTGTGTTATTATATTATTAGCGCAATCAACGGCGCGCCTTCCCGGGTTGTCAGACCAGACGGCCGAGCATTTCCCGGCAAGCGCTTAAGACAAAGGAGTCCTAATATGAACACGAATGACTTAAAGACAAAAGAGGTCGATGCGGGAGTCTTCGGCAAAGCAACCCTGACGTATTCTGCTAAGACTGAGGGCATCGGGATCAGCGTTACGCCGTCAGGCGACGCGATCACCGTCACGGCAACATGCGACGCTCCCTCCGAAATCGGAATGCTGAAACTGACGATCAACTGCAAATTCAGCGACAACTGTCGCATTTACGCCAACGGCTTTCAGTCGTGGACCGACAGCTTCGAATATCCGAAAAACGCCAAGCAGTATTCCCCGTCTCCGCTGATGAGGAAATTCCTCTACGGTTCGCTGGCTCGCGCGACGGGAATCTCACGCTCCGGCGACTACTGCATCTACAAATCCTGCCACACCGCAGGAAGATTTTACGGTTTCTCGTACGGCTACATCAGGAAGAATAACGAAATATCTCTTATAGGATCGCTGGACGACAGTACGGGCTATACGATCTTCGACTTCGACACTACGGCAGACAAACTTACGATTCTTGTCGATCTCGAAGGCAGAACGCTGGAAACAGGCGAAAACGTGTTGGCAAGAATAATCCTGATAAACGACGAATACGACGCGGCTTTCGACAGATACTTTGCCGCCGCGGGCATCAAATGCCGTCCCTGTCCTGTCAGAAAAGGCTATACGACCTGGTACAATTACTACGCGGACATCGACTCCGAAGTCATCTGTCGCGATCTCGAAGCTCTCTCCGATTGCCGATTCAAGGCCGACGTATTCCAGGTAGACGACGGATATCAGCATGCGGTAGGCGACTGGCTGAAGATCAGGTCCGATTTCTACCACGTTCAGAACGACATCAACAAAGACAACAGCGGAAACGACTCTCGGGAACAAAAGACTTTCGACGTCAAAGACGGCATGAGACCGATAGCCGAAATGATACACGCCAAGGGCATGCTCGCAGGTCTCTGGCTTGCACCGTTTGCCGTAGTAGCGACAAGCGAGATCTTCCGCGAACACAAAGACTGGCTGGTCAAAGACAAAAAAGGCAAACCCGTCAAGGCGGGGTTGAACTGGGGCGGCTTTTACGCGCTCGACATATACAATGAAGAAGTGCGCGCGCATCTGAAAAATGTTTTCGACGTCATTCTCAACACCTGGGGCTTTGACCTCGTCAAACTGGACTTCCTTTATGCGGCGGCAATGATCCCCGCACACGGCAAGTGCCGCGCAAAAATCATGTACGACGCCATGGACCTCCTGCGTGAATGCGTAGGCGACAAACTAATTCTCGGATGCGGAGTACCGCTGATGCCTGCTTTCGGCAAGGTAGATTACTGCCGCATCGGACCGGACATCTCTCTGGACTGGAAAAAGTCGGACTTCGACGTAAGAGAAGGAGTTTCCACCAGCCACGCGATAGCCAACTCTGCTTTCCGCCGACACCTCGACGGCAGAGCGTTCGGCAACGACCCCGACGTATTCATTCTGAGAAATCCCAACAATTCTCTTACTTTCAAACAGAAAACCACTCTTGCCGAAATCAATAAATTGTTCGGCAGCGTGCTGTTTATGTCGGACGACGTATCCGAATACAACGATCTGCAGATGAACGCGCTCGCACACGTATTCGACGGCAGACGCGCGCAGATCAAAGAAGTGACTCTCAGCGATAAGAACGTACTCAGCATACGCTACGACTACGGCAACGGAGAAAAGAAGCTCGACGTCGCGATATATACAGGCTGCATAAACAAAGGCGACGAGGACTTCGACCTCGTAGGAAAAGAATCGATAATCGACGTTCTTCTCGACGACAAAAAGAAAGAAGAAAAAACGCCCGAGGATCGACAGGAAGCGAAAAAAGAAACTCCCGAAAAGGAAAAACCCGTAAAAAAAGAAGCTCCCGCCAAAGAAAAATCCGCGGCGCAGGCTCCGAAAACCGCGCAGAAGAAAACAGCTCCCAAATCAAAAAAATAAACTGAGTGTCAGGACAACAAAACGCCTCCCGTTGACGGGAGGCGTTTTTCGGTTTATTCGCGGGGTACGCTTCTTGTCGCAAGCCAGACTTTTCGTTAAAGCGCGACATCAACAACGTGCACCTTGCATTAGCGTTTTTCTCCTCCCCGATCTTTACTACGGAAGATGCTTAAAAAAATCACGCTCCCGAAAGCATCTCGGAAGCGTGAAAGGTTTTTAAAGCCGCCGTTAAGCCGTTATACGAGCGAGCCGTCGTTCCTGAACATATTGTCGTCCCTGCGCTTTCTCATCACAGCCGCGACCACAACGCCCGCTATGGACGCGACTATCAGCACGAGGCAGACCGAGCATACGATTATCACGAGCATGTCTGCGCCGTTGCCTCCGCCCTCGCCGAGCGCGTTGAACTGTGCGACAAGCGCATCGTACTCCGCCTGGATCTCTGCCCTGTCGGCTTGTGCAATCGTCTCGTAGTAAGCGAGAATGCTGTCGTATTGCTCCTGTTTTTCGATCGACAGACCGCCCTCCATGATCTCGTCTATCATTTCAGACAGCACTGCGGGATCTGCGGTCGTCCTGACAGACTGACTGCCGCTTGAGGACGTGAATCCCGCGTAAGCAACGTTGACGGTATAATTGGTATCCGCCTTGAGTCCCGTAACTATCAGGGTATCGCTGGGCGTACTCATCTCTATCCAATTTCCTCTCGAACCGACTCTGTAAGCGTACAGACCCTCGGTCGCGAATTTCACGGTCACGGTGTTGTAATTCGCGGTTATCTCAACAACTTGCGGCGCCGCGGAAGGAGCGAGAACGAAATCGCCCATGACGATGCTGTATTCGTAGCAATCTGCATTCCTGTTGAACGCAACGGTCACGGATGAAACGTAATCTGCCATATCGTAAGTGCCGAAAGCGAGCTGCTCGCTGTACGCATCAGTAAACGCGATAGCGGTGACGCTTGCGCTGTCGCCCGTCGCAAGGCTCTTATCCGTCTTGAGCGTCACGTTGCTTGTCGTGATCTTGCTACCCGCCGTACCGCTGATGCTGACCGTAAACACGATCGTGCGCTTGGTAACGGTATATTTGAACGTCGCGCTGCCCGAACTGCTGCCGTTGCTGACAGTCACGGTCGCATCGTAAGTGCCGATCGTCGCGCCCTTGACGGTCGTTGCGTCGTAGACCTTATCGCCGTCGGTATATACAATCGAAATCGCACCGAAGCCCTCGGGAAGTCCCGTGATGTCTATGCCCTGTACGGAGCCGTACACGTCGCTGTCGTCCTTAATCCAGCCTCTGATCGTTTCCTCGTCGAGCACGATCGCCTCAATGACGACCGTTGCCGTAGCCGTAGCGTCGTTGACGTAGTAATTGGAACTGTCGAGCACCGCCTTGGCGCTGTATGTGCCTACTGCGTATGGAGCGTCAATTTCCGCGCCCTCGGAATTGACGTAAACGACATGCGCCGTTACTCCCGTCACTCCGACGGTCTCGAGTACGATGGGAGCGGGCTGACCGTTGTATGTCATTGTAAACGTGCCGTTCTCTGCAGGCTGACCGTTCATCGTCCATACCACGTCTATGCCGACCTGTGCTATGTCGAGCTTTACGCTGCCCGTCCACTCTTTGAAGTTGCCGGCGGGGATTCTTACGGTGATCATATAGCTGCCCGCATCGGATATCGCGAAGTCTGTCTCGCCGTTGTACTCTACGGTATACGCAACATCGTTGTTGAGCTTATCTTTGACCGTCCAGACAAAGTCTGCCGCAGTATAGGTCTTATTGCCGTAAATATCGCTTACGTCGGCAAAAGCTGCCGCCATCTCGTCGGTAACGTCCGCAGGAGTCACATCGAGTTTTATCGATCCTGCATTGTTGATCACCACGGCGACAGAACCGGCGTATTCCGTCTTTAACGCCTGAGCGCTGACGGATATTTCGTACGAACCGACGTTGACCGAGAATGCATTGAGATGATAGCTTATCTCGAGCATTGCCTCGGGATCGTAATTCACCGAAGCGCTGCCTTCGTCGTTGACGGTATAAGTGTAAGTCATGTTGTTGTTGACGTATTCGTTAGCCGCCGTCGACGATGCGAGCTGACCGTAAGGTACGGACAGAGTGCCGAAAGTCAGCGTAACGAGCGACTGCATTATGTACAGCGTCATATCGTACGACGTATTCTTGAAGTCGTAATCCATGTAGTTGTTGTTGCCCGACACGAACGATATCATCGCGTAGTAAGGCAGAGTCTTGCCTCCGTCCGCAAGCACCGTCAACGGCAACACAGCCGTGCCGTTGCCGTCCGTGAGCAGAGACGTATATGCGGCATCCTTGAAATACTTCACGGTAAACGTGCCGAGACCTTCGATCGTGACCGTCTGATCCGCTCCGACCGATGCGTCGTAAGACGCGTTCATTCCGTTGTCTGCACCCACACCCGAGAGTACGAACTCTATCGAATGGTCGTAGCCGTCGAAGTAGTATGCGAGGGTATCAACGTCTATCGACAGCGACGGTATCGCCTTTTCCACCGTCAGAGTTGCGGTAGCCTCGTACTTGTAAACTTCGCCGAATACTTCGTCCTGTACGACCTCGAGCGAAACGTCGCTGCTGAATCTCGTGTTGAGCTTGTCGAACAATATCGTCATCTTCACGTTGTAAACGCCCACATCGGTAACGCCGCTGTCAGACACGAAGCCCTTATCGTCGGTGTACTCGTAAGAAACATTTTTAAGCACGGCGCTTTCCTGAATGCCCTGACCCGCAATCGTCTTGACAACTGAATCGTAAGTCGCAGTACCGTCGGGCAATTCTATAACGTCTATGGTGACGGTGACCTTGTCTATCGTAAAGCTGCCGGCTTCGTACGCCGAGGTCATGTCCTCGTAATTCGCCATGGCGGTAGCAGTAACGCTTATCCTGTATACTCCCGAATTGAGAGGAGCGAGTTCCTCACCTGACTCGTCGGTCACGGTAAGCGCAAGCTCCGCGCCCGTTACAGGCTCTCCGTTCACGCCGCTGACAGAGATAACAGACTTGATGTAATCCGTCATATCGCTACCGTCATAGACCTTATTCGCATAGGTCAGCGAGAATACGAGTTCTGTCGCCTGAGCCTTGCGCACGGTGTAGGTAGCGGGATAATTGAGAACAGAGTCTCCTCCGCCTGCGATCTCGTAATTGACGTTTTCTGCCATTCTCAGATCTATCGTATAAACGCCCGCGTTTCTGACTACGGACACCTGGCTGTCGCCGAGCATATATACAGCGTAGATAAAGTCCTGTGCCTCGCCGAGAGAAGCAAGATCTGCGACAGTGGAAGCGTCTATACTGAAGTTGGTTGCGCTGTAGACTGTCTCGCCCAGATCGCCGCTGTTTGTCGGATCTATTTTGCCGATCTGCTTCTTGTTGACCGTAACGGTCACGTTGACGGGATCCGCCTCATAGTTGCCTCCGATGTACGATACGACTACGGTGTAGGTGCCCGCGTTCCAGACGTCGTCCCAGCCCACCTGAGTGCCCGTAACGCCCGTATTGGTGCCTACAAAATATTTCTGAGTAAACGTACCGTCGTCGATATCGCTATCAAGAAGTCGTATACTCTGATTTATAACAGTCTTGGCGTCTCCGTACGTGTATGTATAAGAGGTTGCGTCTACGGATATCTCCGTCTTATACGGCAATATCTCTAGCTCCGCAACGCATGCTTTAGCAACGTAATTGCCTGCGTCGTCGCCTGCGAGCGAAAGCGTTCTCGTATACTTGCCCGCGTTCTTTATCTCAGACTCGTCGTCGGTCTGTACAGTTACCGTATCATCGTTGATCACGCCCTCAACGGTTGCAGAAGCCGTCCATGCCGCGGCGTTGTA
>CALWKV010000025.1 GCA_944381355.1 uncultured Christensenellaceae bacterium
AAGGGATATGGTATTCTATCGTGGTGGCAGAGATGCTTGCGGTAGCGGTAACAGCAGCGTTTTTGATAATCAAAAAGAAAAAATACCGCTACTGAAATAGCGGACAACAGGTGTGCAATGGAAAATATAATAATCAAACGTATTTTCAAAAAAGACTTCAAAGGCACTACTCTTCCTATTTCCTATACGACAGAAAGCTATTATGACGTTACTTTAGAAAAAACGTCTGACGGCTGGCGCACGGAATTTACAAAAAAGAATTTTGAAAAACCCGTAACTCATACGCCCGAAGAATACGACTTTCCCGACAAGCTCTTTCAGGCACATTGGAAAGGCGCTTTCGCATACGGCGCGTTCGACGGAGAAAAGTTTATAGGTGCGATAGAACTGTATCCCGAAAAATGGGCGAACCGCATAAGGGTAACGGAATTGTGGCTCGACGAAAGATACAGAAAACAAGGTATAGGCAAACGGCACATGGACGTAGCCAAAGCCGAGGCTGAAAAGCGCAAAGCGCGTATGCTTATACTCGAAACACAATCCTGCAACGTAAACGCGATAGGGTTCTACCTCCATCAGGGGTTTGACCTCGTCGGATTTTTATCGTGCGAGTATTCGAATACGGATATGGACCGCAAAGAGGTACGACTCGAGATGGGTTGGTTCAATAAAGCTGCCAACGAATAATCTAAGACTGACTGAATAAACCGCCCGAAACCACTTAAACGCATTGCAGACAAAAGACAACAGATGTTTCTCAACTTTTAATCCAACATATATGCCGCGTTTCTGCGCGGCTTTTTTACGACAGCTATGTCATGCCTTTAGCTTGCCTCAACTTGACTTAGCGCGCTGCAAGGGGGTAAAATATAAACATTGAAGAGGTGAAAAATGGATACTAAAACCGCCGTACTCAGATTGCTTGAAGAAAACAAGACCTGTGCTCTGTCCGGACAACAGATCGCAAACAGGCTGGGCGTTTCGCGCGCCGCGGTATGGAAAGCCGTCAAGAGTCTTATGAACGACGGTTACGCTATCTCTGCAACCACCAACAAAGGATATATGCTGACGGGGGCGAGCGATATAGTGTCTGCTGAAGGCATACGCGCCGCTCTCCCCGAAAAATACAAGGACATCCCCCTCGAGGTAAAACAAAGCACTACGTCCACAAACATAGACGTAGGCGCGGCAGCGGCAAGCGGAGCCGTGCACGGCACGACCGTGGTCGCGCTCGAACAGAAAAGCGGGCAAGGCAGATTGGGCAAGACGTTCTGCTCTCCGAAAGGGGGCATTTACACAAGCATACTCATACGCCCGACTCTCTCTATCGACAAAGCCGTAATGATAACTCCTGCGGCTGCTTGCGCGGTGCATAAAGCGATCACAGACGTGCTCGGGTTGCCCGTTTCTATAAAATGGGTAAACGATATATATATGAACGGGCGCAAAGTCGTGGGGATATCCACTCAGGCGCAGGCTGACATCGCAGTAGGCGGCATAAGCGGAATAATCGTAGGCATAGGCATAAACTACAATACGGCACAAAGCGATTTTTCTCCCGAGCTCAAAGACAAGGCGGGATCTCTGTTCTATGAAAACGCTCCCTCTAAACGCAACGAACTCATTGCCGCAACGATAGGCAATCTGCTCGATCTCTCCGCAGATCTGACGGACAAAAGCTATATGGATTATTACCGCAAAAACTGTTTCGTGATAGGAGCGCGCGTGGATTACGAAATAGACAGAACTCCTAAAAGCGGCATAGTCGAAAGCATAGACGACAACGGCGCGCTTATAATTGCCGAAGACGGCTCAAGCTCGAAACGTGTGCTTGCCTGCGGAGAAATCTCGGTAAGACCGAGATTTTGAAAACCTGTTTTATAATCACGGGCACAAAAAATACATTGACCAAACAAAAGAAAAGAACAATTAAAACGGTTCTTTTTTTCTTATCTAAAAATTGATAACGCCGAGATGCTCGAGAAGTATCTTTAATCCGATAAGGATGAGTATGACGCCGCCGAATATCTCCGCTTTGTTTTTGAACTTATCCCCGACCTTTACGCCTATACCGACACCGACCAGGCTGAACGCAAACGTAGTCGCGCCTATTATCGAAACCGCCATCCAGATGTTGACTTTGAGAAAAGCGAAGGTAACGCCGACTGCGAGAGCGTCTATGCTCGTAGCTATTGCCATTACGAGCAGAGTGACAAACCCGAGTTTAAGAGGTTTTTCCTCTCCTTCTTTCTGTTCGTCCTTATCGAACATACCGTCGTATATCATCTTGCCGCCCAATAACAACAGCAAGCCGAAAGCTATCCAATGGTCAAACTGAGTGATGTATTTTTCAAAAAGCGTGCCCGCCGCCCAGCCGATAAGCGGCATAAGCATCTGAAACCCGCCGAAAAACAGCGCGATCAGCAATGCGTACTTGAAAATGAATTTCTTCATTTCTACGCCCTTGCACATAGATACGGCAAAAGCGTCTGCGGATACTCCGAGTCCTATCAGAAGGATTTCCCAAATTGACATATTTCCTCTCTTTCGTACCGTGCAATAAAAAATCACACATAGTACGGTTGTGCTATGTGTGAGTCTTGTCATTTAATATAAGCCATGCCAAGCGGCAAGTATGTTGACTTATCACGAGAGTTTCGCCGACTACTCCCTCACCGATGTTAGTCTAGCATAACAAATAACGCTTGTCAACTCAAAAAGCGTTATACCCCGTAATACTTCCGACATATGCTTAAGTCGATTCGCAGTTCGAAATTTTTAGCAATAAGCGAACATTATGCGAGCAGTCTTTCTGACAAGTTTTTATTGGTTTTACCAAAAATATTGGTAAAAATGCCAGACATGAATAAGTAATCGTCTTTTATTATAATCATTACGATATGCAGATGTATGACCAAGGCGGCATTGCACGCAATCGCAGATTGTTTCTTAATTAGAAAATTATATTTAGCTGCTAACCAGCGACAACGAACATTTCAAATCATAATAAAAAAGACGGATACGCCTAAGCGCCTCCGCTAAACAACACGAGAGCGTTGTTCCGCCCTTTCGGCTATTCCTCATAAAGAGGTCACGCGCTCCCGTACGATCAGTATACTTTGTGTGTATTATCTTGTCAAATCCTGTTTTTTCCGTTCAATAAAGATATCTGTGTCAGTCTCGCGTATTGTTTCCCGTTGCATAACGCGAAGTCTTTCCCTCGACCGATGTGCCCGAAGCAAAAGTAGCTACCCGCATATAGTTTCCTGCAACTGTATATCTTGTTTTCAAATAAAATATCTTTATTCGATTTTACCAAAAAAATTGGTAAAATCATCGGATAGGGCTTTTTCTGTTTTCCGACATGAGTTTTTTTGCGCCTGTTCCACCGCTTATCCTGTGAAGCACCCTTGTCTGCGACGTCCGCTTATCCTATAAAGCACGCTTATCCGCGACGTGCGCTTACCCTGTGAAGCGCCCTCGTCTACGCCGTCCGAATATTAAACCCCGTCCGCTTCTTCTCCTGTCTATTGTTTTTCGTTCCCGTTTTCCAACGTCTCCGCGTAAGCCGCCGCACCGTCGCCCTCCCTTTCGCCCTTCTTTTTTGCGCAGAGCATGAACGCGAGCGGAATTATTATCAGCAGATTGACTATCACCGCGGCGAGGAATATATAGTTGGTGGGCACGGGCTGCTCTGCTCCCGTGGTCGGGTCAACGTATACGCCGTTGCTCGTCGAACTGACGTATGCGCCTATGAACGGACCAAGACACATAGGTATCAGCACGCTGAACACCATGCGTATGCCCTGAAAATGCCCCACCTTGTCGGTGGGCGTATTGTCGCGCATGCAAGCCGAAAGCAACGCCATTTCCCACAGATATCCCGTCATCATGATTATGCCCGACACCGAGACGAACCAGATATTGCGCGCGAAAAACATCAACGTGCCGCCGACCGTATACAGCGCGAGCGCGGCGGGGAGCAGAATTTTGAGAGATATTCTGCCGCGCAGGAAGCCGAAAAGCACGCTGAAAACGGCGGACAGTATGAGTATTGCGCCAAGCATCAGCACGTAGTCGGTTATGCCGAGAAAGTATTCGACATATATGATGAGATAGGTCATGTAGATATTGTTGGCTATGCCTATCACGCAGATCGCGGCGTATATCAGATAGAGATCGCGGTTTTTCCTGACTACCGACGGGCGGAAGCCGTAGATCAGCTCCCTCAGGAAATTGCCCTTTTTCGGCGCGAGAGTCGGGCTGTCCTTTATCACGAACAGACCGACGACGCCCATGATTGTGGTTATACCGCCGAGCACACCGAAGAAAAGCATCCATTGCCCGTTCTGCGTAAAAGAGTCGAATATCCCGAATATCACGAGGAGCGCGGCGAGCGGCATGACCTGAAGCACGCCCTCCGCTTTTGCGCGCGTGCCCGAAGTGGTTACGTCGGTTATCCAGGCGTTGAACGCGGCGTCGTTGGCGGTCGAACCTATCGCGGTCATAATGCAGTCCATAACGATGATCATCACCGTCGTCAGCGCGACCGCGTTTGCCGACGGAAAGAGTTTTGCCGAGTTCTCCTTGGTTATCAGAGCGAACGCGAACACGCTCGCGCCCCACAATATGTAGCCTATGCTGACGAACAGCTTGCGCTTGCCCGCCCTGTCCGACAGACCTCCCGCAAACAAAGTGACGACCGTCGCGACGACCGCGCTCGAAGCGACCATCGCGCTCGTAGCGTTGAGGTCGTAAGTGACCGTCTTGTACAGATAGACGTTGAGATACATATTCTCGACCATCCAGGCGATCTGCCCGACAAGTCCGAAAAGCACTATGCCGAGCCATACTCTCGCACCCAGTTTTTCTTTCATGTTTTCCACCTCTCCGCCGACGCGTATTTACAATAAAATTATACACCTTTAAGCGCGCGATTTCAATACCCACCGCGAGAAAGGACAGCCGCACGAAAAAGTCGCCTCCGCGACTTCATGCAAACTTTTTCGGTTTCAACTCCAAGCGGCGCGAGACTTAAAGAGCGTGCGTCTGCGAGCATAACGGGCGGCGCATAGCCTTGCAAGCCTCATCTTGTGATGATATGCAAAAAAGAAAAACCCTCTCCCGTGTCAGGGAAAGGATTTTTTGTATCCGTGTAGGTTAAACGCGTTTGATATTACTTCTTGACGACGTCGAACTCGAGCGTCTTTTCTCCCAGCTTGCCTGCCGAGAACGTGACGGTCGCCTTGCCGCTCTTGCCCGTAGTCTTTATCCATACGCCTCTCTGACCGCCTATCAGCGCGACGTTGTCCTCGCCGATGACCTCGATCGGACCCGTCGTCTTTATCTGCACCGCGGTGTTATCGTAAGGCAGGACGTTGCCGCACTGCGAGACCGCCTTGAGGACTATCCTCGTCACGTCGTAGGTCTCATCCTCGACGAGCTTGTTGCTGTCCGCTTCTGCGCTGAGCGACGCTTCGAACACAGAGCCTTTCTCTGTCGTGACGACGACTTCGCCCTTGGAGTTGAGTCCCTCGAACTTGTAGGTGACCTGTTTGCCTCCCCAGCTAGTGACGTATTTGCCGAAAAGCATCGTGATACTGTCCACCGAAAGTTTGTATTTGATGAGATTCTTGACGAGTATCAGCGGGTGACGGAAAATGCCGCCGAACGTGCCGTACTTCTTGACCGCGAGAAGCGCTTTCTTGAGTTGCGCCGCGTCGCGCTTGGAGAACTTGTACTGCTCGTCCTTTTCAAGCTGATCGCCTATGACGTCGTCGAGAGGCACGGGCGGTATCGGGATATTTCTGAACTCCTTGCACTTATCCCACTCCTCTATCATGTCAAAGGTGTTGATCAGCACGCCGTTCTTGTACATTCTGACCGTGGGACAGTTGGTGAACATATAGACGGTGCCCACCTGACCGCCCGCGACGTCGCCTATCTCCATGTTGGACGAGATCTCGAGCACGGGTTTTTTGTTGCTCTGCATACGGTAGACCTTTGCCGCGAGCTTGTCGATACGGAACATATCGGACACGCCGTGATAACATATCTTGTCGCCGCTGCCGAAGTCCTTGTGCGTATTGTAGTCACTCATACACCAGCCGATCGCGCCGCTGATGCCCTTGGTGCCGTACATCTTGTCGAGGACGCGGGCGTGACGGATAGCGTGTTCCTGTCTTTTCTTTTCGTGGTCGAACGTCTTGGTCGGGAACATATGTCCGTTGTGCTCGGTGACGAGGTAGGGCACGTTGCCCGCGACGATGAACTTGGGCAGAAGCCTGACCTTGCCGCCCGAATGTATAAAGTCGTTGTAAGTATATACGTCCTCGAGCAGATGGCTTCTGGGTATGCACCTGACGCCGCCCGTCTGTCTCGTCTTGTCGAGCGAATGCGCGAGCGCGTTGGTCTTGGTATAGAGTTCGTCGTCGTCTCCCGACTCGTTGATCCTGACTCCCCAGAGAATGATCGACGGGTGATTGTAATCCTGATCTATCATCTCACGCACGTGTTGCAGACACATTTCTCTCCACTCCGCGTTCTTGCTGACGTACTGCCAACCGGGGATCTCAGTGAATACCATGAGACCCAGCTCGTCGCACTTGTTGAGGAAGTGCTTGCTGTTGGGATAATGCGAAGTACGCGCGAGGTTGACTCCCAGCTCGTTCCTGAGGTAGATCGCGTCGGCTTCCTGCGCAGATCTCGGCATAGCGTATCCGACGTACGGATAGGACTGATGACGGTTGAGACCTCTTATCTTGAGCAGATTGCCGTTGAGGTAGAAGCCGTCTTTTCTGAATTCACAGGTTCTGAAACCCGTCTTGTCCACGACCTTTTCTTTGCCGAAAGTCGCTGTGACGGTATACAGGTTGGGATTTTCGGTATCCCACAGCTTTACGCCCTTGCAATCGAGGACGACGCTCGCCTTCTCTCCGTTCGCGGTGACGGAAGCCGCCGCAACTTTTGCGCCCGCCGCGTCCGTGACCTCGATCGAGACTGCGGTGTCCTTGACAGCTTCGCTGAAAGTGAGTTCTACGTCCAGTTTTGGCGCGGTCAGCACGTCGACGGGCGTCAGACGCATATTTTTGCAATATGCCGAGTCGTGCACGTAGAGGTAAACCTCGCGGTAAATGCCGCCGTATACGAGGTAGTCGACCACGCCGCCGAACGGGGGTATCTCCGCCCTCTCGGTACTATCGACCATGACTGCGATCACGTTGGACGCGCCGAAGTTGACAAAAGGCGCGATATCCGCATTGAACTCTGTATAACTGCCCTTGTGCGAGAACGCCTTTTTGCCGTTGACGTATACTTCGGCATAATTGGCGACCGCCTCGAAGCTGAGAATGAGTTTCTTGCCCTTCCAGCTTGCGGGAACGTCGAGCGTCCTGCGGTAACAACTGACGAACTGATACATCTCCTCGTCGAAGTTGTTGTAAGGTATCTCTTTGTTTGCGTGAGGGATATTGACTGTCTCGAACGACTTGTCGTCGAATTTCTCGGAGACGTACTCCTCTTTGAAATCGGCGGAATATTTCCAACCGTAATTAAGATTTACTGTTTCAGACATAAATCCTCCTTTATCGTCCTGTATATTGTATCATATCCGCACTCTTTAATCAACGCTTTTTGACAATTTACGCGCGCATAAAAAACAGCAGAGAGGGCAAGCGCTTGACTTTTTGCTTCCGCCGCGCTACACTATAACAATAAATATAACCGCGTTCCGCACGTGTGCGTTGCGCGAGAGCATAGAAGGATTTTGCTTATGAAAGACAACAACAGAAAATACGTCGTCATTCTCGGAGACGGTATGGCAGACTACCCGATAGACGAACTGGGAGGAAAAACCCCGCTCGAAGTCGCGGTAAAACCCAATATAGACGCATTGTGCGCAAAAGGCGAGATCGGCCTCGTAAAGACCGTCCCCGCAGGCATGAAACCGGGCAGCGACGTCGCCAACCTCGCCGTTCTCGGCTATTCTCCCGCGCGCTATTACAGCGGACGTTCTCCGCTGGAGGCTCTCAGCATCGGCATAGACCTCAAAGACACGGACATCGCGATACGCTGCAACCTCGTCACGCTGTCAGACGACGAGCCTTACGAAAACAAGGTGATGGTTGATTACAGCGCGGGCGAAATATCTTCTGCCGAAGCTAAAGAGCTTATAGAATACGTTCAGAGCAAACTGGGCACCGACCGCCTGCACTTCTACAACGGCGTCAGCTACCGCCATTGTCTAGTCGTGCACGAAGCAATGCTCGGCACCGACTTCACTCCCCCGCACGACATCTCCGACAAGCGCGTGACGGATTATCTGCCCAAGGCGCGTTACGGCGAAGAAATGCTCGACCTGATGAAAAAGTCCTATGACCTTCTCAAGGATCACCCCGTCAACGTCGCGCGAGTCAAAGCGGGCAAGAATCCCGCCAACAGCATATGGCTGTGGGGCGAGGGCACGCGCCCCGCGCTCTCTCCTTTCAAGGAGAAGTACGGCCTCGACGGCGCGGTGATAAGCGCGGTCGACCTGATAAAAGGCATCGGCATAGGCGCAAAGATGAAAGTCATAGAGGTTGAAGGCGCGTGCGGCACCTACGAGACCAACTTCGCGGGAAAGGCGCAGGCTGCCGTCAAAGCTCTGCTCGAGGACGGCATCGACTACCTTTACCTGCACATGGAAGCGCCCGACGAATGCGGTCATCAGGGCGATCTGAAGCACAAGATTTTATCAGTTGAATTGATAGACAGCGTTGTGGTACAATATATTGTGGAGAAGCTAAGAGAGGCGGGCGTCGAGTTCAGCATACTCGTCGCGCCCGACCACCCGACCCCGATAAAACTCAAGACGCACACGTCCGATCCCGTACCCTACGTGCTTTACCGCTCGTACGACGAAAAAGACAACGCGTTCAGGAGCATGACAGAGAAAAACGCCAAGGCAAGCGGCATATATTACGATGACAGCTGCGCGCTTGTGGATAAATTCATCAAGGAGGACTGACAATGGACGAAAAAAACGTTTTTTCAGGTTCTGAAGCAGACAAGAAGGATTCCCTTCTTTCCGACGACATCCCTCTCGACGCGCCGTCCGATTTCGTAGACGAACCGTCGACGGTAGAGCCTGCCCCCGAAAAAGGAGAAACCCTCTATTCCGCAGACGCAGACTCTGCCGCAGAAGAAAAACCTCAAGAGGACAAAGATATGGATGAAGAAAAAACCGTTGCCGCAGAGGACGACACTCCCGTCATAGACGAGAGCGCACCCGTTCCCGATGCGGAAGAAATGAACGAGGCGCTCAAGCCAAAACTCAAAGAGACCTCGATCAAGAAGAAAAAACGCATTATCATCGCGGTCGTTGCGGCGGTACTCGTCGTAGCGATCACGCTCGGCATCGCTCTGCCGATATACTTCGTCAACAAAGACAAGATATTCGTCAAGAGCGCAGAGGACTTTGCCAATTACAACGACGGCACCTATTTCGTGCTTGAAAAAGACGTGACGGTAGACGGCGATCTGACGATAGACAGGCTCTACAACATCGACCTCAACGGACACACTCTCGTAGTCAACGGCGTACTTACCGTCGACTCGGGCACCGAAGGCACTCTTTATATCGGCACAAAGAAAGGCAAAGAATACATCGCCAAAGGTCTGCTCCAGGCAGATACGCTCGTGATATCCACAGCCAACGCCGACGTAAATCTGGCTTCGTCCGTCACCGTCAACACGATGACCGTAACGGCTAAAACTTTCACACTGTCCTCGTCCGCACAGGCAAACGGCACCGTGACGCTCAACGCTCCGACAGCCAACATAAACGGATCTGTTTCTTTCGGCGAGGGCGAAAACGCAAAACTGGTCGCAAACGGCGCTACCGCGCTCAACGTCAACGCAGACGTGTCCTCCGCCGTGGAGATCAACTCTACCACGATGTATCTCGCCAAGAATGCGACGGTAGGCTCTCTCGCGGTCGACAGCGCTTCCCGCGCGGCGATCTACGGCAATGTCAGCGGAGAGATATCCTCTGTCGCCATCGCAGAGACCCCCTCTGACGAAGCGACGGCAACGGCTGACGAAAGCGAAACTCAGACCCCCTCGGTCAACACCGTAGTCCTTCTCGGCACCGATTACTCCTGCCCGACCGTCAGAAATATCGGCGTGCTCGCGATCGAACGCAGAAGCGGACTGGCGATCGACGTATACAATTGCGGCGAAGTCAAATATATAGACCGCCTCGCTTCCCCCGTCGACATCAATATCGACGAACGCTCGGACGGCTCGCTCGTAGCCGTGGCTTCCAAAGTTCAGAGCGCGCAGGGATACGCTTTCAGCGTGGACGGCGGAGAATGGGTCACCGTGGAAACCAACGAGTACGACATCACATCCCAGCTTACCTCTCAGACAGGTACTCACCGCATAGAGGTTTATGCTAAGGGCAATTATTCATATGACGCTCCGTTCGACCTCGGAGAAGGCTCCCGCCTTTACCTTGACGGCGGCACGACGGCTTGCGAATACACCTATCAGATTCAGCTTGCGACCCCGTCCAACCTCAACGTGTCCGTATCGACCGTAGAGGGCAAACAGGTCTACACTCTGACTTTTGACAAAGTCGCGTTCGCAACGGGCTACGATTACTACGTCAACGGCACCAAGTATACTTTCAAGCCCGAGACTGACGACGCTCTCATCTCGATAGACATCAGCGACAAGCTGGCAGGCGCAGGCGCTTATGCGATAAGAGTCGTGGCGACAGCCGACAGCGCGGATATACTGACGAGCAAAGCGGCTATGACTTCTACCGTCAAGATCGAAAAGCTGAACACCCCCACCCTTTCCGCTACCGTGCAGGAGGACGGCAGAACTCTGCTGACGATACAGACCACGGAGGGCGTTTCCACGACCTATACCGTGACTTACAACGAGCGCAAGGAGGACGGCACCCTGTCTGCCGTAACGCTCGTCACTTCCAACACGACCCTGTATATCGAGGGTCTTATCGCGGGAGACAGCATCACGGTAGTCGCAGAAGCAAGCGGCTACTATACGCAGAGCGATCCGTCGACGGTTACCGTATCTGCCTACGTTGCTCCCTCTCCCGAGCAATAACGCGATTAACGCAAAGATAAAACGCGGCCTCAAAAGGTCGCGTTTTTTTATCGTTGGCGCACGCTTTTCTTATAGGCACAAGATGTTCACGCACGTCTTTGTCCCCGGCGCAAAATACAGGGGCGGGCAGTGCGGTCGACAGCCCCGGATAACGTCTGCAAGGAAAACGCGCCGCGCACCTCAACTACCGCAGAACGCAGGATCAAAAAAACACGGATTTTCGTCCGTGTTTTTCTTTTCTCTTTATACGTATGCCGTTTTTAAGTCATTTTGTGAAAACCGTGCGCTTAAGCGCCTCGAGATACACGTCGTACATCAGCCTGAAATCTTCGAGCGTTGCGTTTTCGTTCTTCTGATGGATCGTGCTCTCCTGCCACGGGAACATCGGCCCGAAAGCCACGCCGCGCTCGAGCGCCCTCGCGTACGTCGCGCCGCCGATTGCGAAAGGCTTGTCGTCCCTGCCCGTGACCGAGTTGTACGCGCCTAGCAGCCGCTGCACGAGCGGATCGTCCTCGTCCACGCAATGCGGATCGTGAAAATGCACGACTTCTGCGCTCTTTACGCCTTGGGCGGCGCGCAGTCTCTTTGTCAATTCTTCTCTCGTTATGCACGCGGGATGTCTGACGTCGAGCGTGACATCGAGATCGTCGCCGACGACGTGCACGATACCGACGTTGCAGGTCAGCGCGCCGCTCTCGTCTGCCGCATCTATCCCCAGTCCTTTGCCCGTATAGTCGCAAAGCGAAGTATAAAGTTGTGCATATTCTCCGCCGAATTTCTCCGCCGCATAGCCGAGAATGCGCCATACCGCGTTGTCTCCCTCCTGCGGGGTAGAGCCGTGCGCGGGTTTTCCCGTCGCTGTGAGGTGCGTCTTTCCTTCCTTCGTCTCAGCCGTCAGCTTTGCGTCGGATACGGGCGCGCCGCTGCCTTCAATGACCGCTGTCGCTTCGTCTATCACTATATTGGCGCGCACGCCGCCGTCGAGCGATATCAGACTTGACGGTTTTGCGAACTTTACGGATATCTGCGCGACGCCTCTCTCGCAATGTATCACGGGAAAATCGCCGTCGGGAGAAAAGCCCTCGACAGGTCTTTCCTCTTTCTGCATATAGCGTTCTATACATTTCCAGCCCGTTTCCTCGTTTCCTCCGAAGATAAACCGCAGTCTGCGCGCGGGCGTATATCCTTCTTCGAGGAGCTGTATCGCGGCGTACAGACAGCATATCATCGGACCTTTGTCGTCGAGCACTCCTCTGCCGTATATCCTGCCGTCCTTTATCTCTCCCAGAGGAGCAGCCTCCCATACGCCCTCGTAAGGCACGGTATCCACATGCCCGAGCACGCCGAAAAGCTCTCCCTCTCCGACTTCTGCCCATGCGTAATATCCGTCGCCGTAACAAGTCTTAAAACCGTGATCTGCGGCGATCCTCAACACTTCTCTGAGACACTTCGCAACACCTTCTCCGAAGGGGCTGTCCTCGCAGGGCGTTCCCTGTACGCTGTCAGTCGCGAGCAAACGCAAAGTCGCGTCAAGCGCATCGTTAAACCTGTACATCTTTCACCTCATAAACGTTCTTATATTATCATATACCAAAAAAACAGAAAACGCCACACGCGCGCGAAAAAACGCGTCAAAAAAACCGTCGCAAAAGCGACGGTACGATTTTTATAATCTTACGCTATGATTTTTGCGCGCAAACACACACTCGCTCTTGAGCGCGTCAAATTTCCGTTATCCCCAGAAGATAGTCAACCGATACGTTGTAATATTCCGCAATTCTGCACAGCGTCTCGAGCGACGGCTGACCTGTCCCAAGTTCGTAACGGGAATAGGATTGCTGCTTCACGTTGAGTATCTGCGCAATTTCCCGTTGGGTCAAATGATTCTGAGTACGGAGCTCTTTCAGTCTTTCTGCAAAAACGTCCATTTCAACCTCCGGTTCTCTCGAACCCGTCGGATCGTCAGCAACGTCCCTCGGGCGTCTTAACCCTGCCCTCAGTATGCGTTGCGCTCGTGACCGAGTTTATCCCTTCCGACAAATAGATTATACCTTGCTTTTGCCTTCAAGCCGACCTGTACAACGCTTTGCTGTAACCGTTGAACGCCCGACTCGCGGACGCACAACGTTATTTTGCACCCCTTTTTATCATTATACCACTTTTGCGACCTCTTTTCAAATCGCGAGCTTTAAGCGTCTTTGTCCTTATTATTAAACAAACGCGCACGCGCGGATATTGGAAGATCGTCCGCACACGCACGCAATTTTGAGTTTTTGCCTGTTTTTTATAGTCTTTTGCCTTGGCTTGTGATAATATGGAATAAGAAAATTTATCCGCGGCGCGCTTTTTGCGTTCCGCATACGGAGCCGATATATGGAAGAAAAAGTCAGAACAAGATTCGCCCCGTCTCCAACGGGATTTATGCACATAGGCAACCTGCGCACCTGCCTTTACGCCTACCTGTTCGCGAAACAACGCGGAGGCGAATTCGTGTTGCGCATAGAGGATACCGACAGAGAACGCTTCGTGGAAGGCGCGATCGACCTCATATACCGCACCCTTAAGACGGCGGGTATAGAGCACGACGAGGGTCCCGACAAGGACAAGGGATACGGTCCCTACGTGCAGAGCGAACGCAAGCCCATATACCTCGAATACGCAAAAAAGCTCGTCGAGCTGGGCGGCGCATATTACTGCTTCTGCACAAAAGAAAGGCTTGCGACCCTCGGCGGAGACAACGAAGCGGGCGTGCACAAGTACGACAAACACTGCCTCTCCCTCTCCAAAGAGGAAGTCAAGGCAAAACTCGCAGCAGGCGAGCCGTACGTCATTCGCCAGAACGTGCCGACCGAAGGCGTCAGCGAGTACGACGACTTAGTGTTCGGACACATCAGCGTACCCAACGCGGATATGGAGGACAATATCCTGATCAAGTCGGACGGCATGCCGACATACAACTTCGCCAACGTCGTCGACGACCATCTGATGAAGATCAACTACGTGATACGCGGCGTGGAATACCTCTCCAGCACCCCCAAGTACAACCTGATGTACGACGCTTTCGGCTGGGAAAGACCGCATTATATGCACCTGTCGCCGATAATGAAAGACGCTCAGCACAAGCTAAGCAAGCGCTACGGCGACGCCAACTTCGAGGACTTCCTTGCCAAAGGATATCTGCCCGAAGCGATTGTCAACTATATCGCCCTGCTCGGCTGGAGCCCCAAGAACAACGACGAAAAGATGTCGATGCAGGAACTTGTCGCCCAGTTCAGCGTGGACGGCATTTCCAAGTCGCCGAGTATTTTCGACGAAGCCAAGATGAAGTGGCTCAACGGCAGATATATCAAAGAACTTACCCCCGAACAGTTTGTAGACAAGGCGCGCGCGTTCCTTGACGCGAGCGCGGTCAACGGCAAATTCGACTACCTCAAGATCGCAAAGCTGCTCATCCCGCGCGTCGAGACTTTCGGCGAGATCGCAGAAAAAGTAGAGCCCCTCGGCACTTTCGGCGAGTACGATCCGACTATGTTCGAGCACAAGAAGATGAAGATAACCAAGGAGATCGCGCTCTCCTCTCTGCTCGCGTGCCGCGAGATACTGCCCTCGGTCGAGGACTGGTCGGACGAGCCTCTCAAAGCCCTGCTGACCGACCTTGCGGCAAAAATGGGGTTCAAGACGGGTCAGGTCTTCCTGCCCCTGCGCCTTGCGATCACGGGCGCGGCTACGACCCCCGGCGGCGCGACCGAAATGGCAGAACTTTTAGGCAAAGAAGAATCGCTGAGACGCCTCGACTTCTCGATCGATCTCCTCAAAAAGGCGATGCAATGATAAACGTCGTCCTCGTCAATCCCGAAATACCCAACAACACGGGCAACATAGTCCGCACCTGCGCGGCGACGGGCGCGGCGCTGCACGTCATAGAGCCGTGCGGCTTCAGCTGGGAGGACAAATATCTGAAAAGAAGCGGGCTGGACTACTGGGAGATAGCAGACGTCAAGCGTTACCCCGATACGGACGCGTTCCTCAAAGCCAACTTCGGCGACAACGCGAGAACGGGCGCGACCGACGGCTTGGCCGTGCGCGCGACATCTGAAGTCTCCGACGTGCAGATGCTTTTCGCGTCCACAAAGTCTGCAGAAAACTATACCAACGTCAGCTATGACAAAGACTGCTTCGTGTTCTTCGGCAGAGAAAGCAAAGGGCTTCCCGAAGAACTGCTGCACGAAAATTACTCAAAGTGCATACGCATACCCATGCGCGCAGAGGCGCGTTCTCTCAACCTCGCCAACAGCGTCGCGATAATAATCTACGAATACCTGCGCCAGCACGGGTTCGAGGGACTCAAAGAGCAAGGCAGGCTCACTCAATATTAAAATTCTTCTTTTGTCGCGCAACGCAAAATCCGCAAGTTGTGACGACAAAACTTTTGCCTGATACGAACGCCGCCGCATGGCGGCTTTTTTGTCACATTAAACGCGTTTTATCTACACGGGCAGGAAAATTACGGCGTAATTTCCGAAAGAGAGTCATCGGACTTTTCTTTTTTAAAAAGGAGCGCAAAGCGTTTTCCTCTCCCTCATTCCCGTCCTTTTATGTCCGCAAAAGTCTGCGCACGTAGCCGTTTTTGCGGCTTATTCTCTATTATTTGGATCAAAACATTGCTAAATCGCGTTTTTGCGGATATAATAGAAGAGAAGAAAAATATGTGAGGTGCAATCATGATAAGTTTGATGCAACAAGAGATATTCAGTGAACCCGAAATGCTCAAGAGAACGGTGGCGGCTTGCGCTCCCGTACTCCCCGCGATCAAAAAGGCTTTTGCGGAAAAAGGTATCACCAACATCGTGACAATGGCGAGAGGTACGTCCGACAACGCGGCGACCGTGTTCTCCTTTGTCTGCCCGCTGTACAGCGGCATGAAAGTGGGCAAATATCACCCGTCGCTTACGACCGTTTACGACGCGGACGTGGATATGAACAAGACCTGCATGGTCATCGTCAGCCAGAGCGGTATGTCCAAGGACACCATAGCCGTTATGCGCAAGGCAAAGAAGCTGGGCGCAATGACCATAGGCGTGACCAACAATCAAGAAAGCGATACCGCGAAGGAATGCGATTATCATCTGTTCCTCGACGTTGAAGAAGAAAAATCCGTAGCGGCGACCAAGACTTATATTGCAGAACTCATCGCGCTGTATATGCTCGCTACCGTCGTCGGCAAAGAATGCGACACCAAGTACAACGAGACCGTCGCACGCCTTGGCGAGATAATCGCCCTCAATGACAAGATAAAAGAAGTCGCGGGCGCGCTTCACACTCTCAACAACTTCATCATACTGTCCCGCGGCACCATGCAGGGCACGGGCGACGAACTTTCCCTCAAGCTGACCGAATGCTGCTATCTGTTCAACCGCTCCTACTCCTCTGCCAACTTCATGCACGGTCCGCTCTCCCTTCTCGCGGAAGGCGCCAACGTGATTATGCTTGCACCCAAGGGCAGATTCGACGCAGAATTCATCGAAATGGCAAAACGCGTCAAGGACGCGGGCGCGAACCTGACCGTGTTCAGCGATATCCCCGAAGTGCTCGCTTGCGCGAAGCAGAAAGTGGAAATGCCCGCCGTATGCGACCTGTGCGGACCCGTACTTTACGGCACAGCGGTTTCCCTGCTCGCGCTCAATATAGGACTTGCGAAGGGCCTCAACGTGGACAGCCCGAGAAACCTCAAGAAGGTCACCGTAACGCTGTAACGCAACACAAAAAAAACGACCGCCGCTCCGCAAAGGAACGGCGGTTTTTTGTGCAAAAAGCCGCCTCGTCCGAGACGGCTTTTCAAATCCGTTATCTTCCTTCTCTTCTCCGCTTTTGCTCGAACTCAAGCCTCATATACGCGACGTCGGCTGCGATATCCGCGCTCGATCTGTTCGCCTGACTGAGAAGCGCGTTTTGCAGTTCTGCGGCGTCAACCAACGAGGACACCCCACCCGCGATAGAACTTATCCCCGCGCTGATCGTCGCCAGATGCCCGCTTACGACTTTGATATTGTTGCAGATCTCCGTACAAGCGACCTTAATGGTCTGCATAAGCGCGACTGTTGCACCGACAATCGTCCGTGAGATCAGATTTCCAGCATCTTGCACAGCATTCACGATAGCTTCCGTCTGCTTTTGTCTGTCAACGAGGAACAATGCCTCTTTGACCGTGGTCGCTCTGCCCGTTTCAAAATAATAGATGATCAGATCGAGATTTTCCCAGTCGCTCTCGGAGACTATCGACGCATAATCCTGTTTAAGCGTAACGTAAACAGGATAGGTTGTGCCGATTATCTCGCCTTTTTTGTTCTCATAAGCTATGCGCAGCGTTTCCTGCTCATTTCTTAATCTGTCAGCAGTTTTCGTCAACTCAATCTCTTGAGTTTTCAACATCTCTTCTTCTCGCCTTTTATACTTCAGTTCGCTTTCGCAATCGGCAATACTTTTTCGTGCTTTTTTGACCTCTCTTAATTCCGAAAACACTTGCTGTAATTCCAACGGCGACATTATCAGACCGACAGGCAACAGACAATAAATGCCGACAAGCATGTATATTTCGTTCATCACAATCTTTTTGTCTCCGAAAAGACACGACAGATAATGAATGAGAGGGATTAGTCCGGCAAGCGCTATTGCTACGGCAACTATCGACAAAACGCAAAAAATTTTCAACTTCTTACCTTCTCTACTTATGCTGTGATAGCAATCTTCCTCTGTTTTTTCAAGTGAAGCTATTTCTTTCTTTTTACACTCTCGATAAAAGCGTGTTTTCAGGAGTTGTACTGTATTTTTGTACACTTCCGCATGGCGTTTGTTTGTCTTTTTAAACAAAGATTCGACGGGATCGTCCTCTTCAACATACTCCGGCACTCGCGCGTAAATCAGATTGCTTATGTCGTGCAATCTCTCGTCTTGAGTCACATTGTCGTATACCTTGTAACATTCGTATGCGTCCTGTAATTCGTTGGATTGCGTTGCGATATAGGACAACCCCGCTCTCAACGCATAAAGCTTGCCTAAAATTTCT
Organism: uncultured Christensenellaceae bacterium; assembly: GCA_944381355.1. Taxonomy (GTDB): domain Bacteria; phylum Bacillota; class Clostridia; order Christensenellales; family UBA3700; genus Ornithoclostridium. The sequence goes on from CALWKV010000025.1 coordinate 18,176, forward strand.
TCCCTCGTTGCCATAGGTGACCCTCCGATCATATTACTTCCGACTATATTGTAATATAACCAACAGGAATTGTCAATAGTTATCCGATAATTTTTTTGAATTATTTTAAATCCGGCTGAAGATGTTACCGAGGCTTTGGAAAACAATCGCGATTTTCGTCTGCCTTTCTTCTCCTCGTATACGATTATACGATATGACGTATAAACCGACTTTACCGACACAGGCAGGAAAATTCTGTCCGGGATCAGAATGCAAAGTCTGCTTTTTTGATCTCCTCGAGAATTGCAACGAGTTCCTCGGACGAGCGGTCTTTCTCTGCGCCGAGAGCCTTGGAAAATTTGTCGAGACCGAAACAGACGCCTTCGTTCTCACTGCCGCACTCGCTCTCGCATATCTTGACATATTCGCCGTAGACCGAATTCATCGCGTCGTATATACACACGGTCATCACCGTGCCCATCGTCACGTAGACGTCGGCAAAGGAGACTTCCTCGCCCTGCTCTGCCTCCTCGCCTCTTTCCGCCCTGACGATCATTGAGTCTATATCCTGCCAACGGCTCTCGTCTATCCCCTTTGCGGCAAAAATCCTTGCGAACGCGCGGTATACAAGGCGCGCCTTTTTCCCCTCCTCTTTTGCATTTTCTTCAAGATATTTTTCAACAAACTCGCGGTCTTCGTCGATCTTCTGCTGTAACGCAACGTATTCTGCCTTCTTTTGCATTACTGCAGGCTCGTACACAACATTGTATTTTGTAAATTCAACTCTTCTGTCATATTCGCAAGTTTTCGCAGCCTTGCCCGATCTTCTTCTGGTAGCTACGAGGGGAGTTAACATTGCAGCGCATACCACGAAGCCGCCTATCCCCACCATTGTCACCCCGAAAGTGTCTGTTGCTTGTGGACTTACTATCGCGTAGACGAATGCCGCAAGAAAGAGAAGCGCGATGCAACAGAGCATTATTGCAAGTATTTTTTTCATAATCTCGAGAGTATTATTTCTCGAATCGCTCGACGTCCTGTAATTATAATTTTGGCGTTTGTAGGGATAATTGCCCATGTCTCCCGGCAAAGCTACTATTGTTTTAGGCAGATTGTTATAATATTGAATCTTTGAATCGACTTCGCATATATGTCTGTAATATCTGTATACGTCGGGATCTGTTTCTTCCTGTTCTACTGAGTCGCCCTCCGAATCGTACAGTTCAAACGCCTCTTTCTGCACCCGACGGCGGTCAATCTCGCGCTTTGCCCCGCAGATGACGGATATGCCCGCGCGCAACGCGCACAATTCTTCGGTATTAAAATTTTTACCTTCGTCCATAGTCCTCACCGTTATGTATTTCTTTAAATAAATTATATACCGAAAGGTTTTTAAAGTCAACACGTGATTATAAAATCTGTGTAAAACTTATGTTGATACCACGGAGATTTATTATTTTCTTCGCTACCGCCGTTTCCCTTGCGGCTGACGGAGCGGACGGCAGAGAATACGTCACTCCCGCGCTTGTCGCGCCGCGATCGTTGTCTACCGTCGAGACGGAAGCTTTGCCCAGTATAACGTTACCGCACTATCCCCCGCTTGCCGTAACGCATACGGCAACCGAAAGAACTCGGACAAAAAAAGGACCGACTCATCGTCGGTCTCT
>CALWKV010000026.1 GCA_944381355.1 uncultured Christensenellaceae bacterium
ATATCTGACGTGAGTGCCGAACAGCAATGTGCCGAACGTCACGCGCAGCTCGTCGAACTCCTGCGCCGATACAATATCGAACTTCAGATTTTCTTTGGGCGGCTGGCAGACTATCTCCTGCGCCGAACCGTCGAACTTTATCGCGAACAACTCGTTGATGAAGTTGCTCTCGTAAGTCAGGCGGACGAATTCCTCGCCCTCTTTGTCGTCGGAAGTGACGAGCAGGATCGTTCCTTTGAGATTTTCCGCGCGCAATTTACTTGCGGTTGCTACAGGCGAAAGCGGAGAGATCATGGGTCTGCCGTCTGCCGCGCAGCGCAGAACTCCTCCGGTTTTCATCTTTGCCCACACTTCGGCGTCGGGAGTTCTGACCGCCTCCTGCCCGAGAATGACGTTGTATTGGGTGAACGGCTTTGCTTCCGTTATAACGTCTGCCAGCGCGTCGAAAACGACATGAGACCTGACGATGCTGTCCGATACGAGTATTCTCGCCGCAGACCGCAGTCTCTTTTTGAACTCATCCCCTCCAAGCGGGTTTTTGTTGAATTTGAACATTTCTCCTCAAGCCCCCTTTCTTTTGCTTGCTTCTTCCTGTTTACTTCCTGAACTTCTTCTTTAACTTTGATATCAGAGTGTCCGAATCTTTGTCCTCGGATTTTTCCTTGCCCGTGTTCGTTTTATCAGGGTTTTCCTCTACGCCGAACACCGCGGGCGCTTCGTCTGCATCGTCCTTTGTCTCAGTTTCGTCCTGCGCGGGCAGAGCTTCTGCCTCGCTTTTTTCCTGCGCCTTGTCGGCTTCTCCTGCCCCTTCCTCGCTCTTTTCTTCGCCTGCGGCGCACTTCTCTCCGACGGTTTCTTCTTTGTTGCCGCCTTCTTCGCTTTCCTCTTTTTCGGGCGAAGGTTCTGCGTTTTTCTCTTTCTCCTCGCCGTCTTTTTCTTCTGCGACGTCCGCGGGCTTATCTGCCTCTGCAGGTTTTTCTTCCGCTTTCTCTGCCTCGGACTTTTGTTCAGCTTGCTCCGCTTCGGCTTGCTCGTCTGCGGGTTTTTCGCCCGTATTTTCGGCTTCCCTCTCCGCTTGAGTCTTTTCCGACTCCTTCTCGGCAGAGATCTCGTCTTTATCCTGCGAGTCGCCTTGCTTTTCTTCCTCTGTTTCTTCTCCCTTCTTTATGTCGGCTTTGCCGTCCTTTTCGTCCTGAGGCTCTCCTGCGTCCAAAGGATTTTTAGCGAGCGTTTCTTCCCTCTTGTATACCGGTCCGATGATATAAAAGTCGGGATCGACCAGCACGGCAAGGCTGCAGTCGTCTGCCGATTGCGAATAATCTGCGAGCACTCTGAGCAGATCTTCTTTTATCACCTTTGCCGTCTTTTCTGCGTTGTCGCCTTCGGCAACGGCTTTGAATATCTTCTCCGTGCCGCCGGTAAGGAATTTATTCTCTCCTTGCCTGCCGACGAGGGCGCTGACGCCGTCCGACATGAGTATGAATCCGCCGAATTTCTCGCCGTAATATTTTCTAAGCAAAAAATGCTTGTCTATTTCAAAATCTTTTTTTGCTTCCGAGAGATAGAACACCGTCCACGGATACCAGGTCGCGTTCTCAAGTCCCTCGAACTTGGGTTCTTCCATAAGTATCCTCAGCGCGCCTTCGTCTATCGCGCCGACGATGCCGTCGCCGACCATGCCCGCGATCACTTTCTCGCCTTTTACCGCGACGAAAAGCGCGGTCGCGTCAAGGCTGTCCATAGCGGCGCAAAGCTCGCTTCCCTTTACGTTCTTCCCGAAAAGCTCCTCGTTTTCGTTTATCATTGCCCTGAGACCGTTGCATATCTCGGTCAACAGGGTCTTTCTCAGCGCGTCTTCGTCCGTTGTCCAGAATTCGTCGAAGCGCGTGGTAAACAGTTCTGCGACTATCTCCACCGTCTTTGCAGAACCCATCTGTGAATTTTTTGCGCTTCCGCAGCCGTCCGAAACGGCGGCGACGTAAACGCCGTTCTTGCATACGCAAAGCGCCTTGTCCTGGCAAAGCAACCCCAGCGTAACGTGCGCTTTGCCCACGTATTCGCCGTAGCCGAATTTTGTTATCATATATTACCTCGTGAGAGTTTTCCGTGCGGGCGATATCGCCCGCACGGAAGTTTGCACTTGTTTTGCTTTACTGTACCCAGCCGATGGGACCTCCGCCGGTAGCTACCGCCGAAACGCTCATGCTCAGCCACTGGAAGAACTTGGCGAAGTCTTCCGGTTTTTCGATCTCCATCACCTCGCGGACGGAAAGTCTGCCGAGAACCTCTTTGGAATAGTCTTTTCCGATACCGACCGGGAATACGGTGAGTTTTCTGTTCCTCTCCATCTCTTTTATCTTGTCGATATTGGATCTGAATTCCTGCGTCTCAGCGGGATAGCCGTCCGACATGACGACAAGCCACGGCTGCCTGTACGGCGTGCCGTATTCCCTGTACTTCTGCTTTCTCTCCTCGAGAATGCGGAGCGCGATGGTAAGCGCTGCGCCCATATCCGTTCCGCCTCCCGCGGTGAAGTTGGGCTTGACTTTTCTGTCAACAGGCTCAAAGTCTTCCACGAGTTTAGCTTCGCTTTCAAAAGTTACGACGGCTATCTCGCATGCCTGCAATGCGGTTTCGTCCATTTTTACCGCCTGATAGAACATCTCTACTCCGTCGTTCAGTTGGTCGATACGGTCCGACATAGAACCGCTGACGTCCAGACAAAGACACACGGGCAATCTTGTTGTTGCGTTGGTTATGAGATCTCCGTCTCCGAATACTCCCTGATCGTACATAATTTTGCTTCTCCTTTTTTTTATTATTTTTGCGGGTCACCCCGCGGTTTATCAGAACTCGTCCCAGGCGAGCAGCTCCGCGTACTCAAACTGCGGCGTCTTGCCCTCTGCAAAGCGGATTATCTCCTCGCCCGTTCTCGCAAAGAACTCTTTCATCTTCTCAAGAGAACTTATCTGTATCGGCTGATATACCGACATACCGTCTATCAATGCGTTTGCCGCGCCGAAAAGCTGCTCTGCATCTCTGCCGTCGGCTATCTCGTAAGACACGGTGACGACGGTCAGCTTGTCCGCTTCCGACAACCCGAAAAGTTCTTCTTTCGCCTTTATCACCCCGGGAGAATCCGCTTTACCTGCCGAAGCGCCGTCGGTAATGACGAGAAGTATTGGGCGGAAACACGGCAGACCCATTTCTCTGCTCAGCTCCACTCTCCTTGCAATCAGCTCCATAAGCGCCGAAAGACCGCCTGCCGGGGTCTCGTCTCCGACGACCGAAGAATACATAGCCGATACGTCGGCATCCTTGCAGTTGACCAAGCCGCTCGCTTTCGCGCAGTTGAACGCGCTGACCGCAACGACTACCGAAAGATCTGCCGCGGCGCTTTCTTCGAGCGATCTCATAAGCGCCGTCATCGCCTCGAGGATATCTCTCCTCTTGTTGCCGTCAGCCACGTCGAGACAGACGCATACGGGCAATTTGCAGGAAGTATCCGCATAATCCTCTGCGGAGGGGACGACCTTTTTCTCTTTCATATTTCCTCCTTTCATCAGATCCATTCAACGCGTATCTTCGCGCCGAAAACAAACGATCTGCCCGTATCTGCCCATGCGGCGTCCCAGGCGTCGACCGTGCTTTTCTTTGCTGCGGGGAAGGATATCGTCAGATCTTTTTTTATTCCGGCGAAAGCCCTGCCCTCTATCTTTTCTATACTTGTAAGCACGAGTTTTGTCAAAGACGTGCCCGAGAACGCGCCCTCTCCTATCTCTACGATCGTCTCGCCGTTGAAAACGGTAGTGAGCGACTTGTCGCCGTTGAAAGCGTTCTTTCCTATCACAACTCTCTTTGTCGGGCTGTCGAATCTGACGGCGGTCAGAGCCGTAAGCTCGGAAAACGCGCTTTCGGGCACCGTCTCTCCGCGGAATTGCACCTGCCTTATCGTCGACTTGGAGTCGGGAAAAATCATCCAGAGCGGCGCGTCGAGGTAATCACAAACCACGGTATCCACGTTTTTCGCGCCCTCGAAGCATCTGCTCCCGAGCTTTGCGGTACGCGTCAGCACGGGCGGATACTTAAGCGACTCGCAACCCGCGAAAGCCGTATCTCCGCACTCGCCCTTAAGAAACACCTGCGTAGAGCCGACGCGGATAGCCGTCAGTCTGCGACAATTTTTGAAAGCACTCTCGCCTATAGAAGTGATCTCTCCGCCGAATTGAACGTCGACGAGTGCTCTGCATCCGCTGAACGCCTGCGCCCCGATTTTCTTGACGTATCTGAACAGCGGCAGAGTCTCCAGCGAAAAGCAATCCTTGAAACATTCTGCAGGAATTTCCGTATCCGTGTAGGTCATTCGTATTTCTTTCAGATTGACGCAGTTGCGGAAAGCGTTGCTTTCTATCTTTTTTACGACGCCGCTGATTATTATTCTCTCCACGCAGTCGCAGTCGGCGAAAAAGCCCGAACGGACGACGCCGTTTTTGCAATCGGCATATATCGTGCGCAGCCTAGGCATCGATGCCGAAAGTCTTGTGCCCGGCGCGCATAGTATACTCGTCGGAGACGCGCCGTCGCACGACACTCTGATCGACTCAATCCCCGTGCAACCGGCAAAAGCATTTGCTCCGACTGTCTCGACTCCTGTCAGATCGACTCCTCTGAGGTTCCTGCAATCGGCAAAAGCCTGCGTGCCTATTTTTCTGACAGAAGGAAAACCTGCGGTGCTCGTCAGGGCGGTGTTTTTCATTGCTCCCGCGCCGATGACGGTGACTCCGGGAGCGAACACGCTCTCGAGCGAAGTCGCGTTCTCGAACGCTCTGTCCTCGATCGTCGTGACCAGCGGCGCCATATAGACCCTTTTGAGACTTCTGCACCCCTGCATCGCGCCCGCGCCTATCTTTGTGACCGTAGCGGGAACGATGACGCTCTTTACGCTGGGGTTGCCCGCAAACGCCGCCCCTCCTATCGCGGTGACGCCGTAAGGCACTCTGACGTATGCGCGGGCTGCGGCAAAAGCCGACAGCGTCGTACCCGTCAGCTTATAGTCCTCTGCTCTGTCTCTGACGCAACCGGCACCGAAAGTCGGCTCGTAACCTCTGGTCTTGGGAAGGTCTCCGCTGAGAGGATTGATAAACATAGTCTTTGCACAACGCTTTCCCGCCGCAAGCGCGATCTCCGAAAAAATATGCGCATAGACGTCGGCGGGAATGCCTGCGGCGTCGAGCTTATCCGACTCCGCCACAAGAACATCGGGGAGAGAATCGTCCGTAGCCCCGACGATCCTGTTGATAAAAGTCGGATCGGCTTCGAGCATCGCGGCAAGCTGAAAGCATTTGACGTAGTCATCGCCGACTACGTTTTTGCTGATCTCGCCTGCGTCGATCTTCTTCGCCGCCAATCCTTTTCTGATCTCCTCAAAAAATCCCATATCTCCCTCCGGCTGAACGGGATCTGTCCGTCACCCGTGCGCAAATATACACGCTATTTATATTCTACAACAAGTTGTTGTGTTTTGCAATATCCTTTTTTAATCGGACGTCCGTACGCGAAAGCCGTAGTGCTTTCCTGTCCGTCTACCCTCTCCGTTTTCAGTTTTATATGTACCGCGCGGACGGACGCCCTCTTGTCTACTTACGGTTATATAATATATCGATAGATTATATATGTCAATACTTTTTACGGCGATAACCGCAGATTTTACACCCGTTTTACAAAACAGAGACAGACTGCCTTTTCCGACTCCTTTTCAAAGAAAAACGGCGGTCATAGACCGCCGCAAGCCGTTAAAACATTTTTTGTCGCGAATTATAACAAATCGTTTTCGTAAATCGCTTTTTTTTGTGCAAAAGCGCGGCGGTCTGTATAATATTTTACGCGTATTTGACATATAGCGCGTGTTGTTTTATAATATCCGTGTACCTTGAACTCATATTCGGATATACAAAAATTCTGTAACGGCGCATAATGCGCAAAGGAGTGTTATGCTCAATGTCATACCGCAGGTGAGATCCTGCAAAATTTACGGCGGAGACGTCGCCATGGAAAGACAGCCCAAGATCGTATGCTGCGAAGAAGCGGAATTTTGCGATCCTCTGGCGAGAAAGCTCTTTCAGAACGTCTGCCCGTCCATCAAACCCGATTTCGAAAACGCAAAGGTAACCGTTTATTTTCTCAAGGACGACGCTCTGCCCGAAGAAGGCTATCGCCTCGACGTAAACGGCGACGAGATTAAAGTCGAAGCGAGCGGCTATAAAGGTTGGATATATGCCTTGATAACGATGAGACAAATAATGTCCGCGGACAGCGAGAAAAAGCCTTTTTTGCTTGAATGTCCCTGTTGTCGCATAGAGGACGCGCCTCGTTATCCCTATCGCGGTTTTATGCTTGACGAAGCGCGCAACTTTCTCGGCGAAGAAACTGTAAAACGGGTGCTCAACCTTATGAGTTTTTACAAGCTAAACGTGTTGCACTGGCACCTTTCCGACGATCAGGGATACAGGATAGAAAGCAAAAAATTCCCCGACCTGAACAGGATCGCTTCGAGAAGAAACGATACTCAGGTGGGAGGATTCTCCTCCAACAAATTCGCGGGCTGCAAACACGAAGGATATTATACTCACGGTCAGATAAAGAAGCTGATCGCATTTGCGAAAGAACGCAATATCGACGTTCAGCCGGAGCTAGATCTCCCCGGACACGTCAGCGCTCTGACGGCGGCGTTCCCATACATATCCTGTTCGGGAGAAAGCCACAGCGTTCCGACTACGTTCGGCAATTTCGCGGGTGCGTTCTGCCCGGGCAACGAAAAGGCATGGGAAGTGATATTCGGACTGCTTGACGAGATATGCGAAGTCTTTGAAAGCAAATATATACATATCGGCGGCGACGTTTTCGACTTCTTCGACTGGAAAACCTGCCCCGATTGCAAAAAACTGATCGAAAAACACAATCTCGGCGACGAACACGGTCTGCTTGCTTTCACCCTCAACAGGATAATCGACTATCTCGACAAGAAAGGCAGGGTCGCCGTCGTGCGCACTAGCGACTATATCAAAAATATAGACCAACGCGCCGTCATACATCTTTTCAAGAATCTGCCTTCCGAAACGCTGGACAAGTTTGTCGCGGAAGGAAGAAAATTCATCGTCTCCCCCCATAATCTCTGTTCTTTCGACGTGCCTTACGTGATGTCGCCGATAAAATCGCTCTACGCATTAGAGCCTTCCGATTATCTCGGCAAAGCCTCGGCTAAGGCAACCCTTCTCGGCGTAGAAGGTCTGATGTGGGGAGAGTGGGTCTACGATCTGCTTAAAGTGGAGTTCAATTCTCTGCCACGTATCTGCGCGCTAGGAGAAACGGCATGGTCGCCCAAAGAATCCAAGGATTATACCTCTTTTGCCAAGCGCTGGCAAGCCAACCGCAAGATACTCGATATCGTGGACGTCAACTGGGCCTGCGACAAACTGGCGAAAGGCAATCCTTTGTTCAGGAGTCGCGACATATTCATATGGAAAACCGCCGATCAGTACGGCGAGGTAAGGAGAAACAAGAAATGATAACTCTCGTAAACGTGCGCCCCTTGTCGGGCGGAAGATTTCTTCCCTCTTGCAATATCACGCTGTCCGACGACGGAAAGATAGTCGCGATAGGCAATCAGGTCGAGGGAAAGGTCGTAACATTTGACAACAACCCCTGCGCAGCAGGCTATATCGACGTTCACACCCACGGCGGCTACGGCAAAGACTGCATGGAGCCGACCTACGAGTGCATCGACACGATCTCTCGCTATCAACTGGAGACGGGCATCACCGCATACTGCCCGACTACGATGACGGCAAGCCCCGAGGACATAAACAAGGCGGTCGACAACATAAGGAAGTACGACAGCCGCTACGCGCGCATACTCGGCGTGCACCTCGAGGGACCCTACCTGTCGCAGAAAGCCGCGGGAGCGCACCCGCCTCACCTGCTGATATCCCCGCTCGACGACGATTCTTTCGTAAAAGACAACCTCGACATCGTGAGGAGAGTGACAATCGCGCCCAACGTGCGCGGCAGCGCGGAATTTACCGCGAAATACAGCAAAAAAGGCGTACAGATATCTGTCGGACACGACAACGCGATAGACGACGAGATCTATGCGTGTATTGACGCGGGAGCGACCAGCGTTACGCATATGTACAACTGCACTTCCCGTCCGACCCGCCGCGACAACCCAAAAAAACACCTCGGTCTGACCGAAGTGGGTCTCATTGACGACCGACTCACGACGGAGATTATCGCGGACGACAGACACGTCGCGAACACTCTTTTCAAAATGATATACAAGCTCAAGGGCTACCGCCGTATCTGCCTCGTCTCCGACTCACTCAGCGTCGCGGGCATGCCTGCGGGCGATTACTACATAGGCGCGGGCGACAGCAAACAGTCGATACGCGTAGAGGACGGCGTAGCTGTGCTCCCCAGCGAGAACACCTATGCGGGATCCGTAACTCCCGTATCCAGAATGGTGCCCAATCTGATAGGTTGCGGCATCGCTCCCGCTCACGCAATATATATGGCGACAAAAGTGCCGGCAAGACTTATCAACGAACGCAGAATGGGCGATATCAAAGTGGGTAATTTTGCGGATATCAACGTGCTTGACGGCGATTACTGCGTCAAAGCCACTTTCCTTGGCGGCAACCCCGTGTGACGGGGAGCATATGTCGCTGTCGCGTATTGCCGTTTATTGCATTACGCGTTGCCGACCGTGGCTTACTGACTCATATCATAACATTCTGCTCTTTGCAGTATATACGTTAAAGCATTCGGCGTAAAAAGCCGACCGGACAAAACCGACGAGTCGTTCGGTTTAAGGAGGATCTGCCGTGAATATCGCAAAAATTGCATTCGATTTCGACGACGCGTTCAAGGACGTACTCACCAACAACGTGCGCACCGTCAACAAGATAGAAGCGGAAAAGGACATCGTTTACGACGCGTCCGATCCCGATACGTGCAAACTCGACGTCTACTATCCGCCGAGAGACGGCAAAAAACTGCCCGTGCTGTTCAACGTGCACGGCGGCGGCTGGATCACGGGAGACAAATACTGGAGACGCGGTCTCAACAAGGCTTTTGCGGACATGGGTCTTTTTGTCGTATGCCCCAATTACGGGCTAAGCCCCAAGTTCAAGTATCCTGCCTGCGTGACTCACCTCTACAATGCTCTCGAGTGGGTGCGCGAAAATGCGGAAAAATACGACCTCGACCTCGACAATCTGTTCATCACGGGCGACAGCGCGGGCGGTCAGCTCGCCTGCGTAATGCTTGCCGCCCAGGGCAATCCCGAACTGCGCGAAAGGCTTAAGATCGAAAAAGAGCCTCTGCCCTTCAAAGGAGGTCTGCTCGTCTGCGGCGCTTACGATCCCGAAGGCATGGCGAAAAACCCTCTTTCAAATAAAATGTGGGTGGAGATGACGGGTTACGGCAGAAAACATCTGAGAGAATTCCCCGACTTCGATCTGCTCCGTCCGTCCGACTTTATCGACGAAAACTTCCCCAAAAACGTGTTTATCACCTACGCGCGCTTCGACGCGTTCGTCGGCGGCAACGAAAAGCTCGTAATAAACAGATTGGAAGAACTAAAGATCCCGCACCTCGTCTACCGCGCGAAAGGCGCAGGAGAACACTGCTTCCACCTGTGGCATTACCGCAGACCCATCAGCCGTCTTTTCTTTGAATACGCGCGCCAGTATATAGAACAGGAAATTGCGGGAAAAGAGGAAATAACGCTGACCAGAACGCCCGACAGAGAGATCAGAAAATCGCGCAAAAAAGCGAAATATCAATAAAAGATGATAAGAAAAGCCGATATAAACGACCTTGCAATATTGACCCGCCTTGCTTCCTCGCTCTGGAGCGACTGCCCCGAAAGCGACCTCCAGGACGGGTTTTCGTCTGCACTTGCCGACAACGGTTGCGCGTGTTTTATAAAATACGCCGACGACCGCGCGGTCGGCTTCGCGCAATGCGGACTAAGGCGCGATTACGTGGAAGGGACGAACTCCTCTCCCGTAGGCTATCTCGAAGGGATTTTCGTTGAAAAAGACTTCCGTAAAAAAGGCTTTGCAAAAGAACTTCTGCTCGCCTGCGAAAACTGGGCGCGCGCGAAAGGTTGCCGCGAATTTGTAAGCGACTGCGAATTAAACAACGGCGACAGCATATCTTTTCACGAAAAAACGGGTTTTGAAGAAGTCGGGCGCATCGTCTGTTTTAAGAAAAAAATCTGACCGCCCGCATTCGGACGGACCGCTTTGTCTATGCTCAGACGCAAACGGAAAATTACGCAAAAAAAGCGACCCGAAGGTCGCCTTTTTGTTTACTTTCTGTCCTCAGGCCATGACGGGGCGGGATAGATCTTTCCCATAAATCCGTCGTAGTAGCCGTCCGACACCGCCTCGCTATGATAGCCGTCAGGATAGCCTCGGGCATCTCCCGTAATCCTTGCTCGGTCTATCAAAAAGCAGGCAATCGCAATTTTTGCAACTGTATATAGTTTTCGTATAAACCACCCCCTTGATTTGAGTTCTAAGCGGATTATATCACATTTGATTTTATATATCAATACCTTTAGTTATGATTTTTGTTTTAATTCGATAATTTCCGATCACAAAGAACAGTTTCTCTCCCGTGCCTCTCTTTTATCTTCAAGCCGTTCTCGCGTCAGATCGTCCGTCCGTTTACAAAAGCGAATAAATTTTACCAATTTTTTTGGTAAAACCGTCTTAATTGACGGACTCTCCTCTCCGTATTTAAATCGTTTTATAATTTCCGTTTTCCCAAGACACGTATTTGTCTTTACCAATTTTTTTGGTAAAATCGACTTCGGCATCTTTCGCCGTTCTTTTTGTTTGCTCGTTGCGAATATCCTTTCGATAAACTTGTTTATCCCGATATTCCCTGTATGATCTGTATGTCGTTGACGTTGTCTTTACCAATTTTTTTGGTAAAACCGTCTTAATTGACGGACTCTCATCTCTGTATATAAATCGTTTGATAATTTCCGTTTTCCCAAGACACGTATTTGTTTTTACCAATTTTTTTGGTAAAATCGACTTCGGCATCTTTCGCCGTTCTTTTTGTTTGCTCGTTGCGAATATCCTTTCGATAAACTTGTTTTCCCTGATATGTCCTG
>CALWKV010000027.1 GCA_944381355.1 uncultured Christensenellaceae bacterium
TCGACTATTCCCGTCTTGTCGGAAACACTGATTAACGCTCTTTTTTTCATCTTACGCTCCTCAAATTATTGATTTCTGATTTTATTATTGACTGCGCGCGCCGCGCGCGATAAAAAAGAAAAAGACAGTTTTAATTGTCTTTTCCGCATAGATAGCGCACCGCGTACGGCAAAAGCTGATGCTCGGTTTCGAGCACGCGCGCCTGAAGGGTCTCGGGGGTGTCGCCCTGTTCTACCCTGACCCTCTGCTGTACTATTATTTCGCCCGTATCCGTGCCCTCGTCCACGTAATGGACGGTCGCACCGCTGACCTTGTCTCCGCTCGCGAGCACGTCCGCGTGCACTTTGAGACCGTACATGCCCTTGCCGCAATGAAGGGGAATCAGGGACGGATGGATATTGATCATCCTTCCTCTGTATTCGGATACGAGTTGCGACGTGACTATGCCGAGATACCCCGCGAGCACTATGAGATCGACGTCGTATCCCGATATATAACCGAGTATCGCCGCATCTCTTTTTTCGCAGTCTCCGTCATAGTCCCTGAGCGCGAATACCGCGCTGTCGATGCCGTGTTTTTTCGCTCTCTCAAGCCCGTAAGCGCCCGGTTTGGACGAAACTACGCAGACGACCTTGCCGTCTATGTAGCCGCTCTCGCAGCCGTCTATCACGCTCTGCATATCGCTGCCCGAGCCGGAGATGAATACGGCGATCCTTTTCATAGCTCCACGCCCTCTTTGTCCGTGACTTTGCCGATGACGTAAGCCTTCTCGCCCATTTTTTCAAGCTCTGCGACCACGTCTGAAGCGATAGAGGGATCGACCGCCATCACGAGACCTATGCCCATGTTGAACGTGTTGCACATCTTGCGGTCGTCGATACCCGCGATCTCCTGAAGCGCCTTGAATATGCGCGAAAGCGGATATGAGCTTCTGTCGATCGAAATGCCGAGACCCTTGGGGATTATTCTCGGAATATTCTCGATAAAGCCGCCGCCCGTGATGTGAGCTATACCCTTTATCTCGAATTTTTCTATGATAGAAAGCACGGTCTTGACGTAGATCCTCGTCGGCGTGAGCACGAGTTCTGCGGGCGTGCAACCCAAAGTCTCGTTGTACTTGTTGAGGCTCTCCTTATCCTCGCCGAAAAGCTTTCTGACGAGCGAATAGCCGTTGCTGTGCACTCCGCTCGAAGCGAGACCTATCAGCGCGTCTCCCGCCTTGATGCTCTTGCCGTTGATGATCTTGTTCTTCTTGACGATACCGACCGCGAAGCCCGCGATGTCGTATTCGTCCTTGGCATAAAAACCGGGCATTTCTGCCGTTTCGCCGCCGATGAGCGCGCATCCCGACTGTCTGCACCCTTCGCAGACGCCTTTAACGATATTGGCGACCTTGACGGGCTCGAGTTTAGAAAGCGCGATATAGTCGAGGAAGAAAAGCGGTTTCGCGCCCTGACATACGATGTCGTTGACGCACATGGCGACCGCGTCGATGCCGACCGTGTCGTGCTTGTCGAGAACGAACGCGTATTTGAGCTTTGTGCCGACTCCGTCAGTTCCCGCGACGAGGCAGTCGCCGTCCTCTTTGTCGTCCAGCGCGTAAAAACCGCCGAAACTGCCCAGATCGCCGAGTACGCTGTCGTTGTACGTCGTCTTGACGTACTCCTTCATCAGTCTGACCGCTTCGTATCCCGCCTCAACGTCAACGCCTGCGGATTTGTAATCGATAGCCATAATTACTCCTTTGTGCTTTTAAAGTTGATATAAATCGGATTATTCGAGACCCATTCTCTTCTTGATCTCTCTGTATCCCTTGTCGACGTCGTCCATGTCGCGACGGAAACGGTCCTTGTCCAGTTTCTCGCCCGTCTTGGTATCCCAGAAGCGGCAGGTATCGGGAGAAATTTCGTCCGCGAGAATGATGTCGCCCTTGTATCTGCCGAACTCGAGCTTGAAGTCGATGAGTTCGATGCCGATCTCTCTGAAATACTCGCTGAGAACTTCGTTGACCTTGAGCGCCATCGCCTTGATCTTGTCCACTTCCTCTTTGGTAGCAAGCTCCATAGCGTAAACGTGATAATCGTTGATCATCGGGTCGCCGAGATCGTCGTTCTTATAGCTGAACTCGAGCACGGTGCAAGCGAGTTTCGTACCCTCGGGGATGCCCAGTCTCTTGGACATGGAACCTGCCGCGATGTTGCGGACGATGACTTCGAGAGGAACGATCTGCACCTTTTTGACATAAGTCTCTCTTTCGTTGATCTGCTCTACGTAGTGTGTCGGGACGCCCTTGCTCTCGAGCAGCTTGAAAAGATGGTTGCTGCACACGTTGTTCACAACGCCCTTGCCCGTGATCGTGCCCTTTTTGATGCCGTTGAACGCGGTAGCGTCGTCCTTGTAGGATACCAGAACCACGTCGGGATCGGTCGTCAGATACACTTTTTTTGCTTTTCCTTCATAAAGTTGGGTTGTCCTTTCCATCACTTTAACTCCTTTTGCAACTTTGCGTCGTCTTGTTGTATTTTCTGAGCAAGGTTACTCTTGTAATCCTGCAATTTTTTCATAAGAACGGGATATTT
>CALWKV010000028.1 GCA_944381355.1 uncultured Christensenellaceae bacterium
AGACGGTGGGAGACAAGGTGATCGGCGGTACGGTCAACGGCAACGGAGTGATAGAGTTTGAAGTGACGGGTGCGGGAGAGGAGACCATGCTCTCGCGTATAATCACGCTCGTCGAAAACGCGCAGAACTCCCGCGCGCCGATAGCTAAACTCGCAGACAAGGTCTCCAAGGTGTTCGTACCTGCGGTAATGGCGATAGCCGTAATAGCGGCAGTCGCGTGGGCGATAGCGGGCAAGGATTCTGCTTTTGTTATCAAAATTTTCGTATCCGTATTGACGATAGCTTGTCCTTGCGCGCTCGGGCTAGCTACTCCTACGGCGATAATCACGGGCAGCGGTTGCGGCGCGAAGCTGGGCATATTATTCAAGAATGCCGAGGCGCTTGAGAGAACGGCGGGTATCGATACCGTTGTGTTCGACAAGACGGGAACTGTGACTGAGGGCGTGCCGAGGGTCGTAAAAGTTTACGCGGCAGACGGCGACACAGACGCGTTGATTTCTCTGTGCGCATCCGTTGAAAGCGCCAGCGCGCACCCTCTTGCAAAGGCGGTGACGGATTACGCGGCTGAAAAAGGCGTTTCAATATATACGGCAGACGGCGTCGAAAACTTCAGCGGCTACGGTCTGACGGCGACGGTGAACGGCAGAAAGATACTTTGCGGAAAAAGCGCGCTTCTCGAGATGAACGGGGTGGATACGACTCCGATCGGGAAGTATCTTGACGAGTGTTACGACAGCGGCAGCAGCGTTATCGCGGTGGCGGCAGGAAGCAAGGCTCTCGGCTGTATCGCGCTGGCGGACGGTGTGAAGGCAAATGCGCGGGAGGCTGTGGAAGAACTCAAGCAACTCGGGATAAAAACGGTGATGCTGACGGGCGACAACGCCAAGGCGGCGGCATATATCGCAAGGCAGGTGGGCATTGACGAAGTCGTCAGCGAAGTGCTTCCCGAGGGAAAGACCGAAAAAATAAAAGAGCTGAAAAAGAGCGGAGCACGAGTGGCAATGGTCGGGGACGGTATAAACGACGCCCCCGCGCTGACAGAGTCGGACGTGGGCATAGCGGTCGGTGAGGGCAGCGACGTCGCGATAGAAAGCGCGGACGTGGTTCTCGTCGGCGGAAGCGTGGTTGCCGTGGCAGACGCGATAGAAACAGGCAGGGCGACGCTCCGCAACGTGAAAGAAAACCTTTTCTGGGCTTTTATCTACAACGTTCTGGGTATACCTTTTGCATGCGGCGCGTTTTACGCTCTCGGCGGACTGCTTCTCAATCCGATGATAGCGGGTCTGGCGATGAGTTGTTCTTCGGTATGCGTCGTGCTTAACGCTCTGAGACTGTCATATTTTAAACCCAAACGCTTGAAAAAAGCGGGCAAAAGTGCGATAATAGACAAAGACGGAAATGCGACAAAAGTCTGCGGTACAGGCTGTCCGGTCGCGAAGGAAAGTATCATGAAAACAGAGATAAAAGTTAAAGGAATGATGTGCGCGCATTGCGAAGCGAGAGTAAACAAGGCGGTACTTGCTCTCGAAGGAGTGAAGAACTGCACGGCAAGCGCGGCAAACGGCACGGTCGCCGTCGGGTATGACGAAAACAAAGTGACGTTGAAAGAGATAAAAGACGCGATCGCGGCTCAGGATTACGAGGTGACGGACTGATGTTCGAAAAGATTAAGACGATAATGAGTTCGGAAGAACTCAAGACCCTCGTTCCCGTCAGCGCTGAGATAGCAAAGATAAAGGCAGAGCGGGACAAGGCGGTCATGGATATTATAGCGGGCAGAGACGATCGCATACTGATGATCGTCGGACCTTGCTCGGCAGACAACGAGACGGCGGTGTGCGATTACGTGTCGCGCTTAGCGAAACTCGCGGACGAGGTCAAGGACAAGATTTTCATCGTGCCGAGGATATACACCAACAAGCCGCGCACCAAGGGAGAGGGCTACAAGGGCATAATGCACAACCCCGATCCGCACAGAAAAGAGACAGACATTCAGGCGGGCATAATCGCGCTGAGAAAAATGCACCTTAGAGCTATATCCGAGAGCGGTCTTTCCGCGGCTGACGAAATGCTTTATCCCGAAAATCACGTCTATCTCGACGACCTGCTGACCTACGTCGCGGTCGGTGCTCGTTCGTCCGAAAATCAACAGCACAGACTGGTAGCGAGCGGCGTCGATATCCCCGTCGGCATAAAAAACCCGATGAACGGCAGCATGCCCGTCACGCTCAACTCGATATATGCGGCGCAGATACCCAACGAGTTCAAATACCGCACCTGTCAGGTCAGGACGCAGGGCAACCCGTATGCGCACGCGATACTGCGCGGAAGCGTCGACGTCTACGGCAACAATATCCCCAACTACCACTACGAGGATCTCATCCGCTTCCACGATATGTACCTCGCGCAGAACCTCAAAAACCCCGCGGTCATCGTGGACAGCAACCACAGCAACAGCGGAAAGAATCATCTCGAGCAGATAAGGATCGTCAAAGAGGTCGTCGACAATATCAGGCATTGCGACAAGATACGCTCTCTCGTCAAAGGCTTTTTGATCGAGAGCTACATACAGGACGGCGCGCAACAGCCGGGCGGAGACGAATACGGCAAGTCGATCACCGACCCGTGTCTGGGCTGGGAAAAGACAAAGGATCTTCTCCTGAGAGTGGCAGACAAGCTGTAAATGGCTGTTGTGTAAATAATGCAAAATACAAAATCAAAACCCCGCAAGGATCGTTCCTGCGGGGTTTTGCGTTGGTGCGACGTTTTTAAAACGAACGGCGGACGCGACGTCAGCAGATTGTTTCGGTTATTTCCGCGACGTAAACGTCGTGGTAGTCTTTCTGTGGATACCACTTTTCCACGTTGCTTGTGTCGATGAAATTTTCCTCTTTCATAGTCTGACGGTAGAGCTTTCTGCATATCAGTGTCATGCTCGCTTCTTTGAATACGGGCGCGCCGCTCTTGTCCGTAAGGGTCAGACCGCTTTTTGCGATCTTGTCCTCGTTTCTTCCCGAGACCTTGCCCATGTATCCGAGCATCGTCTTGTACGACTCGTCGAAGAAGGAGAGTGAAAAGACCTCTGCGTCGTCGACGAATTTTTTGGTATACCTCTGCGGACGTATAAATACGAAAACGACTTTTTTGCCCCACAGCACGCCCATACCGCCCCAGGACGCGGTCATAGCGTTGGTTTTGCCTTCTTTATCCGTTGCGGCGACGAGCATCCATCTGTCTCCGATAAGAGAAAATACGTCTTGTCCGATCATATCTGTTTTATCCATATTTTCAATACCTCCGACAGCAATTATACCGCGTTTTTGCGCAAAAATCAAGAGTGCGGCAGGGGAGACGCCCCGTGTTTTCTGCCCGTCTTGATTTTGATCGGTATATATAGTATGATTAATATATAGGGGAGTCTTGCGGGTTTTGCAGAGCGCCGCAACGCAAAGACGTCGCCGAGCGCGTATGAACAAAAAAATTTTGTGCCGAAAAAACCGTCGTCTGCGTGAGTATATTAGGAAAGGAGGAATGGGTATGAGAAAAACCAAACTATTTACGGTAGCGGTTCTGTGCGTGATCCTTGCAGCGTTAATGTGCGCGCTTCCGACAGTTTCGGCAAACTCGGCGCAAAGATATTGGTACGGTACGACGGAGATGGGCACGACCGTGCTCGGAGAACAGGTTCCGATAGCGGTGCAGTCTGAAAAGATCGTGTTCGACGTGCAGCAGTTTCCCGATAAATATTACAACAGAGACGAAGAGGAGAAGTTTGAGGATTACTCCGCTTCGGTAACGGCGACTTATCAATTCGTCAATACCGCTGACTACGAAGTTACCGCGAGGCTCGCGTTTCCTTACGGGATAAAGCCGTCTTATTTATACGGTTCGTTCTCGTTTGACGACAGGTACGGCGTTACGGTCAACGGCGAAAAGGCGGAGACGGTAAACAGGTATACATACAACGGCGGCACGGGTTCGTGGATCGAAGATTACGAAAACGGCACCGCCGTCGGGCAGCTCCTCGACGAGAAAAAGACCGCGGACGGCATAGGTGTCGATACAAGGGTAATCAAGTACACATACAAGGTCGGCGGGGCGGAGTACGGCAGCTACAGCGCGTACGTAGAAATGCCCAAAGCAAAGGGACAATATCTTTTCAGCATGGGTTCGTTTATTCAGGAAACCATCGAGAAGATAGTCTACGGCAAGAGCGTTTACAACGGGGCGAGGATCGTGTTCTGGGTGGTCTGCAACGGCGAAGAACCCGAGTTCGAGCTCTACGCCAAAGGCGGCAACCGTACTGAAGAAACGATAGAATGTACGTTCGAGCAGATAAGCAGAACGGAGATGACGCTCGAAGAATACGCAGAATCTGTATATGCTCTTGACGACGACAGCGAAAGCGCTCATATCGACTGGTTCAACGCGATAGTGGACAGCATCGTCGATAACGTATCTGTGGGATATTCTCCCAATCCTTTCGGAGACGTGGACAATTTCGTGTCCCAAAAGATAATGAACTGGATGGAGTACACGCTCGTCGTTCCCGCGGGCGGCACCGCGACCAACAGCGTGACCGCGCCGCTTTTTCCCGATATCGACGACGGGTGGACTCCCGCGGTATACCAATACGGGTATCTGCTGTCTCCCGCAAAAGGCTGGCAGAGCTTCGGCACTCTCGATATAGAGGTCAACACGCCTTTCAAGATGGTCGGCGCGCAGGAAAACGGTTTTGAAAAAACCGAGACGGGGTATAAGGCACACTTCGACTCGCTTCCCGACGGAGAACTTTCTTTCAGACTCAGCGAGAGCGAAAATCCCGAAAGGAACAGAATCGGTTATCCCAAACTGGTGTTGTTTTACATTACCGTGTTCGGTACTCCTGCGCTCGGGCTTGCGGAACTCATCGTGATTATAGTGTTTGCCTGCTCGTGGGCGAAACGCAAGAACGCGAAAGCAGCCGCAGACGAACGCTCCTGCAATACATTGCGCGCGGCGGGCACGGGGTTTGTAGGCTGTATCGCGGCGAGCTGTCCTCTGATACTCGCGGTCGTTTCGATCATTGCGGGAGCGGGCGGTTTTGCGGGATCGCTGACTGTTGTCCTGCTCGGCTGGCTGTTCTCGATCGCGGCTACGGTCGTCACCGTGTTGCTGTGCAGGACGCCTTACGTCGGTAGCGGCGCGGACGCGTCGGACGAGGAGAGTGCTCCGGAAGAAGAATCGGAGAGTTAAGTTTTTGTGATAGCCACAAAAAACGTATTATCCGGAAAATTTACGATATGTCAATGTGACGGGGCACATTTGCCCCGTCTTTTGTCGTTTCGAGAGTGAATAACACGATCTTCGATCGCGGATGTTTGTAAAATTATCGTTGCGAAGTATATGAGATTGTGTTATTTTTGAATTAAGCGTGATTTTTACGGGTTTTGCGACTGAAAGGTATCAAAGAGGCAAAACTGTAAATAAAAGAAACATCACGGACATCGCGGCATAAACTGAAAAAAGAAAGCCGTCGGGAGGGAACAATGAAATTGATAGACGAAAAAACGACGTATATTTCGCCTGAAGCTAAGATCGCTGACAGCGCGGTCATTTATCCCAACAATACGATAACGGGAGAGACCGTCATCGGCGAAAATACGGTGATAATGCCCAACTGCATCATAGACGGTTGCAGGATAGGCGACAACGTAAAGATAACCGCAAGCGTCATGGAGGGCGCGACGATAGCCGACGGTACGACGGTCGGACCTTTCGCGTATCTGAGAAAGGGCGCGGATATAGGCAAAGAGTGCAGGGTCGGAGACTTCGTCGAGGTCAAGAACGCAAAGATAGGCGACGGCACCAAGGTCGCGCATCTGACCTACGTCGGCGATTGCGAACTGGGCAGGAAATGTAATGTGGGTTGCGGCGTGGTATTCGTCAATTACGACGGCAAGCAAAAACACCGCACGACGGTGGGAGACCACTGTTTTATCGGCAGCAATTGCAACGTGATCGCGCCCGTGGACATCGCGGACGGAAGTTATATCGCGGCGGGCACGACGATTACGGAGAGCACGCCCGCGGACAGCCTTGTAGTGGGCAGAGCGCGTCAGGTGGTAAAAGAAGGACGCGGAAAAGGAAGATTCTGAGAGGTAAATTATGTATTTCGGAACAGACGGTATAAGAGGAATAGCCAACGTAGAACTCACTTGCCCGCTCGCGCAGAGCGTGGGCAACGCGCTTGCAAGCTGCAAAAAGAATTGCCGCGTACTGATAGGAATGGATACGCGCGTATCGGGAGACATGCTCCTGCATGCGGTCGCGACGGGCGTAATGCAGGGCGGGGGAGACGTGCTCGACGTCGGGATTATGCCTACGGCAGGCATCGCGTATCTGACGCGTTATTACAAGGCGGATTACGGTGTCGTGATAAGCGCTTCTCACAATCCCGCAGAATACAACGGCATCAAGGTGTTCGATGCGGACGGCTACAAGCTCGGAGATAAGAGGGAGAGAGAACTTGAACAAAAAATGGCACATCCCCACGTCGTCAAGGCGATCGCGACCGGAAAATATATTTTTATGCACGATTCGGCAGCGGACTACGTCAGATTCCTTATTTCGCAAATAAACGGACTTAACGGGCTGAGAGTACTCGTCGACTGCTCCAACGGCGCGGCGGGCAGAGTTGCAAAAAGCGTGTTTGAACAGGCGGGCGCAAGCGTCGTGGTTATCAATACCTCGGCAGCAGGCATTGACATCAACGAAAACGCAGGTGCGCTTTACGCTTCCAATCTGTCTGAAAAGGTGAAAGACGGCGGTTTTGACGTCGGTTTTGCTTACGACGGCGATGCGGACAGACTTATCGCGCTGGACGAAAACGGCAAAGTTGTCGACGGAGATCATCTGCTGTATATCCTCGCCTGCGAAGCTAAAAAGAGAGGCAGGCTCGAATGCGGTACCGTGGTGGGCACTCACCATACCAATATGGGTATACAGGATGCTCTTGAAAAACAGGGTATCACGCTCGTACGCGCCGATATAGGCGACAAATACGTGCTCGAACAGATGCTCAAGGACGGCTCGCCGCTCGGCGCAGAGCAGTCGGGGCACATCATTCTCGGCAGACACACGACGACGGGCGACGGTATTCTCGCTTCGCTTGTGATAGCACAGATCATCGTCGATTCGGGCAAGACTCTGTCTCAGCTTGACGATGCTAATGGATACGCTCAGGTCAACATCAATGTGCCCGTGACCGACAAACTGAGGATAATCAACAGCGAGGCGGTAACTCACGAAGTAGGTAAAATCTACGAACAGCTCGCGGGGCAGGGCAGAGTGCTTCTGCGCGCTTCGGGTACCGAACCCAAGATAAGGATAATGGTCGAGTGCAAGAGTGAGAGCAAGGCAAAGACGCTTGCAAAACGTCTTGAAAGCGTCCTCAAAAGCCTCAGATAAACAAATATTACAAAAATTTTACATTTAAGTTGTCTTTAAGGGTTGAACATAGAATAAAAAAATGCTAAACTCTTTTTGATAGGGGAGAGATCTCCTAATATATGATAGTTTTGGAGGTTTGGTTATGAAAAAGAACAGATTTCTGGTTCTTATCGCTCTCGTGCTCGTGTGCGCCTTGATCGCGATTGCCGTAGTCGGTTGCCAGAAGACGGGAAGTTCCGTTGAAAACAACACTACTACGACTGATCCCGATAAGGATACGAATGCGGGCGGAGGCGGTTTTACCGAAGGTGAAGGCAATACTTCGGGAAGCGGCACGACTTACAACATTTCTAATGCTGATCCGTACATATCATTTAAGGTCAAAGCCGACAGCGCAAGCGACATAAAGGTCACCAACGCTAAGGGTGACAACGTTGCTGCGGACATAAAGGCTGCGGACGGCATCTATACCGTATGGGCGCCCAACGGCGGCTACGAGAAGGGAAGAACGTTCAAGATCATTCTTTCCAACGGGGCTACGTTCGTTGATTACGAAGGCGTTGATTCCATTACGTTCGTTATTTCCAACACTGCTTACGACGTGGTTTTCAGTTCCGGTTTCCTTACTTATCCCGTAAGCGCTATCCAGGATATCGACAATATGAAGGAGAGCGAAAAGACCGACGGTTACGGCGTTACGACAGGACAGATGGTTCTGCAGATCAATTCTGCTAATCCTCTCGAAAAAGGCACTATTTTCCTCATTCAAAATGCAGACGGCACTCAGGCGGCTTACAAAGTCGTTTCTTCTTCCGTAGGCGGCATGTCCACCGGCAATTGCCTTATCAATTACGAAAAGCCGAGCCTCGACGAAGTGTTCGAGGAGTTCGATTACAGCGCTACAAGCAAGATGACCGCTGACAGCAACGTAGATTTCGACTACATGAACGGCAAAGAAGCTCTCACCAACAGCGAACTTGCGATGAGCATCTTCTCCATGTTCGGCTCTGCTCCTGAGTTCGACATCTCCGTTCCCGAGTTTGACAAGGACGGTCACGTAGTCGTCGACATCACGATCACCATCCCCAACGTCGTTCAGCTCGAGGGTTACGCTTCCACCGGCCTCGTAATCACCGTTCACAACGTTATGGACGTAGAGGCGAGTGCTAATATCGACAAGAGCAACCTCACTGAAGAATTCGCGCTCAGCGCAAGAGTTTACAACGACATCACCACCACCGTATCTCTCGATACGGACGGCGGTTATACCGGTGCGGTCAATATCCCCGAGCTTATGGATAAGCTCGCCCAGCTCGCCAACGACAGCGAAGACGATGCTACCGCTGTCCCGCTGTTCAAGTGGACTGTTCCCATTGCCAACGGCGCGGCTACCATTGCATACAATGCAGATCTGATGTTCAGATTCAACGTGGCGGGCAGCATCGACGCAGTCGCGCACGCTAACCTCGATTACGAAGTCGGCGTTATGTACACCAAGGAATACGGTCTCGAGTCTTACGCTCAGGAGATCGGCGAGAGCAACGGTATCGACAGCGTAGACGTCAGCATCGAGGGCATGGCAGAACTCAAGATCGGTCTCAGACAGGATCTCAGCTTTGACATCCTCGCAGGCGTTCTCGGTATCGGCATCGAGGCAGAGATCGGCAACTACAACAGACTTTACGGTTACGGCGAGTCCAGCAACCTCGTAGACGCGGCGGACGATTACTTCGTCGGCGGTGCTTATTTCGTGGGCGGATTCTACTACGACGTCAACCTCTCTTACGGCATCAAGATCGGCAGCCTGCTCAACCTTGCAGACAAGGTAGACATCGCTGACGGCGAGATTCAGGGCTACGACGCAGGCGAGAGATATCTCGTACTCGGCGTAAGCGCTCCCGAAAAATACACTCTCTCCGCTATCAACACCGAGATCCCGGCTATCTATGAGAAGTCTATGTATGATCTCGTTACCGGCGAGAGATTTACAGAGATCGCTTCTGCGGAAGAATTCTCTTACGTCAGCAATAGCAGCGCGCTCGTTGTCGAGAACAACGTGCTCACCGCGAAAGGCGAGTTCAGCGACGTTACCGTTACCGCGACTTACGTTGCAGATAATGATCTGACTGTCGACGTCAAATACAGCTTCTCGCTCGCGGATCCCGTGCTTGTAAACGATACCGCCGTGATAGAAAAGAATTCGTACACCGATGCAGCGGCTACGCTCGAGTTCGAGATCAGGTACAACGGTTTCGCTAACGAGGCAACAAAGGTCACGTCCGATGACTTTACGCTCAACGAGGTCGAAAGGACCGCTAGCAGCGCTACGATCTCCGTCCCCGTCAAAGAGCTTCTCAAACTCGTCAACGGAATGAACGCGCTCAATATGAAGGTCGGAGACAAGGATCTGACGCTCAACCTCAACGTCACGGGCTCTGTCAAGTGGAATCAGTTCCCGTCCTCTGCCGGATACGAAGTGTTCACAGCAGATCAGGTTCTCGATATGATCAACAGCAACGTTTCGTTTGACAACACCGTCATTACAGTGACCGATGATATCGACATGAACGGCGCAGAGATCGCTCCCATCGCTACCTTCAACGGTACGCTGCAGGGCAACGGTCATAAGATAGGCAATTACACCGTTAAGTCTTTCAAGGGCGAGAAGGCGGGCTTCGTAGCTGTCAACAACGGTACGATCGACAACATCGTATTCGCAGGCAACGTCGATCTGGCTCTCGAGGCTTATACCGGCAAGGATTATGCGGTAGCAGGTATCGCGGCAGTCAACAACGGTACGATCAGCAATTGCGCTTATACCGGTAACGTGAACGTTTACTCCTACGGCCTTGCGGCATTCGTAGAGTTTGACGTAGCGGCTGTCACGGCACTCAACAACGGTACGCTCAGCGGCAATACCGGACTGACCGGAGACGACGTGTTCAGCACGGTCAACGTCACCGTCAAGTTCGACCTCTCTAACGTCGATGTAAGAATAGGCGATATGACTTCAACCACCAAGGAGATCGCAAATATCGCACTTGTCTCGTCTTGCGAGAATTGCGCAAACGGCGGACCGTGGGCAACCGACTTCACGATAGCAAAGTGATCGGCAACCAAACCTGATAAACAAAAAGGAGCAGTCGCAGGACCGCTCCTTTTTTGTATGCAAAGATAAAAAGCGTGTTCATATAGTGCAGGCATGCCCGTAAGAACAGAGAGACTGCCTGTGCCGAAAAGTCGGGCAGATGCGAGAGCGGGAGCAAAGATTGTTGACAGATAATAGAGGGATAGACCGTCGGTCTGAAGAGGCGAGAGGAATATGCGGGGAAAACCCGTATCTGCACATCTTTCGCGACAGCAAAATATCCTTCGCGCAAAAAGCGCATTATGCGGGAAAACAGAACAGATATTGTTTTTGCAATTGACGGCGCGGAGCAAAATAATTATAATTAAATTATACACACGTGGGGAGGAAGTAATGAAAAAACTTTTTGCTTTGTTTATTTGCATAGCGCTGATCGCGAGTTGTCTGACTGTATTCGCGGCTTGCAAGAGCGACGTCGATATGTCCTTGCGTTCGGATACGCTTTACGGATTGTACTGGTACGGAGAGAGTGCGGACGATTCCATGAAATCTCAGGAAAACATGCCGACGGAATATTACGATCCCGAAAAGCCGACGCTTATTTATTCTCACGGCTGGAAACCCGCGGGAGAGACCGTTGAGACGATGAGAACGCTTGAAAAAACGGTATCGAAAACTAACGGAGCTTCGGGCAACATTGATTACGTAGAGGAACTCAAAGCTCTCGGATACAACGTCGCTTTCTGGAACTGGCACGAGTATGCTCAGAACCTCGACAATCTTCACAACGAGATATGGACGGTCAAGACCGTCGCCGAAGTCAGCGGCAAAGACGACAACTACGTTGCGGCGATAGAAGCGCTGGACGGCAGAACTTTCGCGGGCGAATTCGCGAGGTCGGTATGCGCGGTCATGAAGGACGCGACAGATCAGGAGGTCATCTTCGTCGGACATTCTTTCGGAGGAGAAATGGTCACTGCGGCGGCATATACGCTTTATAAGCTCGCCGAATCGGGCGTCATAGCCAACAAAAACATATTGCCTGACAGAATATCGCTTGCAGACCCCTATATTCCTTCGGCAAGTCTCAACGGAGAAATGGATATTACGGGCGAGGACGTTACGGGTTACGTTGCAGAGGCTTTTGCAGACGCGCTCGAGTTTATTAATAGCAAGGGCGGAGTGATCGATCTCAACGGCGCGATGAACGGACTGACATACAACGGATATCTTGCTATAAAAGAAGCAGAAGTGAAAGAGTCGATAGACGCCAAGGTCAAGGCGAATACCGTTTACGTGATACAAAAGGCTCTTACGAGTGCGTACGGTCCTGTGGGCGACGTACACAACGTGTCCCGCGATTATATATTGACCAGCTTTATCGAAGGCAAAAAAGGCAATATGGAAGCCTGCGTGCCGCGCGTGTCCATGACAGCAGATGAGCTGAGAGAATACGTAGGCAGACAGTTCGAGCTTGCCGGAAAAGGTTTTCCGCTTGCGGATGCCGTAATGACAGAGACGACGGCTGGCTGACGTAGGCTATCGAAAATGACGGCATTGACGATAAATTCGCTCCCCGCATCCGCGGGGAGCGAATTTTCAGACGCGCATGCTTTTATTTCCGCGTCGGAAGCAGGCGACAGGCGTAAAAAACTGAGATTGTCGTCGCGCCCGAAATTATGCGTAATGAAAGGATCAAACATTATTGTGTTTTTATA
>CALWKV010000029.1 GCA_944381355.1 uncultured Christensenellaceae bacterium
CGCTCACCTCGCTGAAACACACAATAAAAATCATCGCCTGAGGGTGCGTGCAGTTTTAAGCAGGCAAATTTTTGTTGATACAAGGCAAATGCCGCAGTTAATATAGACATATTACCAAGGCATTTAACGCAGTAGCTACGGAAAGTTGCCGCTTAAAACCTTGTTCGTATTATTCAGGTCTGGTATACCAGTCGCTCGACATCTCCTGCACGCCCATGACGTCGGGAGTCGTCTCCTCAATTATCTTTATCAGCATTTTTGCGCGCGGAGGCACGGGAGAACCTCCCCAGCTTTTCATATGCGCCAATATATTGTAGGACATTACTCTGACGTCGACGTCCTCTCCCCGCGAAAAGTCGTATTCTGCGAGAGCTTCTTCAAAGCCCTCGGGATAACCGTATCCCGAAAGATCGGTATCCACGCACGCGACGAACGCCGTCAGCACCGCGACCGCGACAAGCGCGACCGTTATAACAATAGCCGTCTTTTTCAAAGTCTCCTCCGTACGGGCTGTAACGCCCCATTAATTCGGATACGCATAAAAGCGTTTACCCTCATGCGGATATTTTCCGACGTGTATAATCTTATTATACAAAAAAAGCGGGCGATCTTGCCCGCTTTTTTACAGTTGTTTTTTATTTCAGAATTTCGTATCGTTGGGATTCTCTCCGAGAGAACCGTCGTCGCCGTCATCTTTCTTGTCTACAGCGACCTCCTCGTCGAGATTGACGCGCGTTCCGTCTGCCGTCTCGGCAACGGGTTCGCCTTCTGCGACTTCGCCTTCAATGGGAGCGTTGTGCTGCTCTGCGCTGAGCGCCTTGAGCTGCTCTACAATCTTTGCATGTTCTTTCTTGCTGAGCGGATAGAAGATCATCGCGATCGCCATCAATGCAGCCGATATAGCGGATATCCACAGCGCGAGGTCGAAGTAATCCGTCGCTATTTTCATCAGCTCGTCGGACACCGTCGTCACATTGAAGTAATTGCTGGGCTGATAACCCATGTTCTTCTTGACGAGAGCGATGACGACGTAACCGATATTGGTGAACACGAGCACGAGCGCATACGCAAACATCTGAATGAAGCCCTCGAGCCTCTTTCCCGTCTTGAGCTGCTGGTAGTCCGATATCTCGGAGAGCATAAGCGGCTGCAACGAAGCGATCGCGTTGAACAGCGCGATAAATCTGAACACCGTCAGAAGCACTGCGCTGAGCGCGCCCTGCGCTATATTTTCAACGCCGATGATACCGAGTATCGCATAGCCGAGCGCATTGCAGGTCATCCAAAAGATGAGTATCGTCTTGTTGTTGAACTTGCGCGTCATGAACGGCAACAGTATCATGTTGGGCGTGACCGCGAAGCCTGTGATGAGAGTCAGAGAACCGAAGATCGCCTGACCGGTCGGAATGTCGGTTGCATAACGAAGTTTGCCGAGGATAGCCGAGTCGACTTCGATCGTGGTACGTACCGAGCCGAGAATAAGCGCAAGCGTGAATATCAGCAGCGGCTTATTCTTCATGATCTGACGTAGACCGTCGAACAGACCGACTTTTTCTTTATTTTCGTTGGTGACTATTATCCTCTCCTTGACCTTGAACAGAAGGAGCACAAATGCGAAACCTACAAGCGAATAGATAACGCCTATGTATCTGTACGCCATGTATTCGACGCCCTGGTTGTTGAAGTAACCTCTCAGCGCATTGCCGAGCACATTCATGATTGTCGGAGAAAAACCGATGATGAGTCCTATCGGAGACCAGATGTCCGTTCTTTCCTGCTGGTTGGGGGTAATAACGCCGGGCATCATGTAGAATGTGTTCTGGAAAAGATTCCAGATAATAAGCGTCGGGGTGCAGATGCAGTACGCGTAAATTATCTTGGGCAAAGCATCGAATTCCTGCTCTCTTATCAGGTCGGGCGACCATGTCGAGGCTATCGCGAGCGCCGCGAACAGAGGAGCCATAAGAAGTATGAACGGCTTATATTTGCCCCATCTCGTCTGCGTGTTCTGCAACAGCTTGCCGAATATAGGCTGGATAAGCAGACCCAGAATGCTCGCCACGAGACAGATAAGCGGACCGTGCAGAACGTCTATGCCGAAAAGCTCTGATATCTGCGTTGCGGTGATCATGCCCGAAACGACGGTGACCATAGTGCTGACGCCGAACGCACTGCCTCCGAAACACAGGATCTCTTTGAGATTCAAGTGTCTGCCCTTGGGAGGCGTAGTCCAGAAATTCTTCAGCTTTTCCCAAAGGGATGCAGCCGTCTCTTTGAACGACTTTTTGCTACCGTTGTTGGTCGGTTGGTTTTCGCTCATAAATAATCTCCCCGATGATTTTGATACAGAATTATTATAACAAACCAACAAAAATCAGTCAATTTATTTAACGTTATTTTAACATTAAACACGAAACGTGCTTTTTTGCAAAAAACAATGGTTTTTCGAGAAGTTTTTTGCCGTATTTGTGTAATCTTAATCACGGCTTTGCGCCAAAATTTCTCCATTAAAATACCGCACCTTATAAACACGGGTGCGGTATTTTGTAATTTTCTATCAAGCAGACTCGTCTGCCTTCCGCTCCGTTTCCGCCTTGCGGAAGCACCGAAAGCGGGTTTGCCCGTCTTTTCCCCGACGTTGGCAAAAGCTCAAAAACAGGCGACGATTTATAATGTGTGTTTCGGCGAAACGAGCGCAGACAGTAAAGTGAGTACCGCTGAAAAACGCATAATAAGCCCGCATTGCGTCAGGTCGGTATTAGTCAGATGCTGTATACCCTGACGTAGTCTATGACGAAATCGTAATGTCTGTTCTTGTCGTTGTCGGAAGGGTCTCCGCACCAGTAAGGAGTACCGTCTTCATTTTTCCCGGGCACAAGCGTGCCGTCCGCCTCGGCATACCCCGCAACCTCCACGGACAGTATCATATATTGTTTTACGTGCGAAACGCCCAGCGTCTCGCCGTCCACAGTGTGAGAAGTGCGCCAGGTCTCGGCGCCGTCGATATAAAAGACGTATTCTTCAGGCGTCCACATCACGCCGTAGGTGTGAAAACTCGTATACATATCGGGTACGCGGTACATCGGCGACTTTTCGCTTTTCGTATCGGCATATCCGTCTCCGTGGACCACGTGCACGTTGGTCTCCTTGTCAAGAGAAGAATACATCCACGGCGACTCCATCACGTCTATCTCAACGCCGTCCGCGCCCGTACCCGCGACGTCGTCGGCACTCATTCCCGTACCTTCGTCGGGCATCAGCCAGAACGCCGACCATATACCGGTACAGGGAGGAGCGATACAGCGCACCTCGAAATAGCCGTATTTTGAAGAAAATCCGCTGTAATCCTCGCTTCTCACGACCGCCTCGGAATCTTCCTTGGTAGCCGTCTCGACCCACGAAGTGTACCAGCCCTCGCCGAACTGTCCGTCCTTGTGCAGAGTGCGTATAGTCAGACAACCGTCCGAGACGAAAAGCGTATCCTCGCTGTCCTCGTAGTATGCGGCGCGTCTTGACGGCGACTCGTAGCCCGTCTTCCATTTTGTGTAATCAATCGAATCCCCGTCGAAATCGTCCTCGAAAACGATCTGATACCCTTCTTCTGTCAAAACCTTGTCCAACGTCTTTTCGTCAGGCAAGTCGATCACCTGCGAACAAGAGCACAAAAGCACCGCCGCAACTATTACGCACAACAGCGCCGCAACCGTCTTTTTCATTATCCCACCTCTCATATATTTATTGCTATACAGCCTAAGCGTACTTATCGTATCTCTCCCGTTTCGACTGCGCTGACTTCACTGTTCTCGCGCACGGTGACGTCTCTCTGCCATTTCTTGCGCATCACTCTCACAAGTCCGAACACCGTTTTGACGAAAGTGTCGCACCTGAGAAGCAGATAAACCGCCCATGCGGGAAAATCAAGGACGAATCCCGCAACCGCCCCCAAAGGCAATGCCAGAAGATAAACCGTCCCTACGTCTATCAGGAACGCAAAGCGAGTATCTCCGCCGCCTCTCAACACGCCGACAATGACAGTGACGTCTATCGCAAGCACAAGCTGCAATGCTGCGAGAATCATGATGAGCTGCGAAGCGATCTGACGCGCCCCGTCCGAAACGTCGTATATGGAAAGTATAGGCGCTCTCAGCGCAAAAAGCAACGCAGAGCCGAACGCTCCCACAGCGAGAGAAAACACAAGCATCGTGTCGGCGACCTTCTGCACTCTTTCTTTGTCTCCCTCTCCGACCGCCTTGCCTGTGAGCACCGCGGCGGCGTTGGATACGCCCATGATGCCTACGAGAGATATCTGATTGACCACGGTCGCTATGCTGCCTGCGGCTATAAAATCGTCGCTGAGGTTGCTTATCACGAAAGTGATCGCAACCGTGCCCAACCCCCACATCAGCTCGTTGCCGACAACCGGCAGACAGTTTTTCATAAAAGGTTTTACGATATCCCCGCCGCGCGAGAATACGTGTTTCAGTCTGAACCCCGTGCGCCTGTCTATAAGATACATGTATATCAGAGACATAAACAGTTCGCTGACTCTTGCGGCGACCGTGCCTATAGCCGCGCCCTTCACTCCGAGCGCGGGCGCACCGAGTTTGCCGAAGATAAACACATAGTTTACCGCTACGTTGACGAAAAACGATATGCCGTATATAGCCATCGATACGCTGACTTTTTCGACCGCGCGCAGAGACGTCATGTAACAATTGGATACGCTGTAAAACACATAGCCTATCGAGATTATCCTGAGATAATCCGCGCCGCTTTGTATTATATCGGGATTTTTTGTAAAAAGAGACATGATTTGTCGCGGTATCGCGATGCAGACCACCGTAAAAAGCGCCGACACCGCAAATGCGAGCCTGACCGCAAACCCCATGATCCTGCGTATATGCTCCATGTCGCCTTTGCCCCAGTACTGCGCTATCAAGACTCCCGCGCCGCTGCCTATGCCGAAGCCGAACATCGTCAGCAGAAAGAAAGGCTGACCGCCGAGATTGGCTGCCGAGATCGCTACGTCACCGAGCTGACCCAGCATGACCGAGTCCATCAGGTTGACACCGTAATTTATCACGTTCTGCAATGCGATCGGAAGTATTATCGCGATCGCGCCGACGACGAACTGCCTGTTGAATAAAAATCTGTCTTTGACCTTCATAACCAGTATACCAGACCTGAATAATACGAACAAGGTTTTAAGCGGCAACTTTCCGTAGCTACTGCGTTAAATGCCTTGCCCGTGTGACGGGTGCATTGAAAGGCTTCGCATTATGCAACTCCGTCAGGGTAATAAATACGGCTTAAAACTGCACGCTACCGCAGGCGATGATTTTTATTGTGTGTTTCGGAAACCTATGGCGTAAAACAAAAAACGGCTTCGCATTGTTAAGTGGGCAATGTGATACGCGACAGCGATTACTGTTCCCGCCACGCGGGCGCCTCAGGGCTGGTTCGTATTATTCAGGTCTGGTATAGTATAACAGTATTAGGTCAT
>CALWKV010000030.1 GCA_944381355.1 uncultured Christensenellaceae bacterium
CTGTCATTGAAAACCTCCGCGTGCAAATAATCAAAATAAATGATAACACAAACGCGCGCTTTTTACAAGTTTATTATCGCGTAAAAATAAATAAATATATAGCATGTTGCAAAAGCCGCGCGACCGCGTCTGAAAAAAGCGGCCGCGGTATCCCGCGGTCGCCCGTTTATCCTTCTTTTCAATGCCCTTTTCAGCCGTTTATCAGCTTTTCGAACTGCTGCTCGTCGATGATCTCTATGCCCAGCTTCTGCGCCTTGGCGAGTTTGCTTCCCGCTTCTTCTCCCGCTACGACGAGATTGACCGTCTTTGACACGCTGTCCGCGACTTCTCCGCCCCTCTCCTCTATGCGTTTTTTCGCCTCGGAACGCGGATACTTTTTCAGCGAACCTGTCAGTACGACTTTTTTGCCGCTGAACGCGCCCTCTTTCTTCTCTTTAACGCGTATCGTCACGCCCTGCGACAACAAAAGAGCAACGTCCTCGGCGTTACGCGGGTTTTGCCAGAACGCTACGACGTCTCCCGCCGTTATCTCGCCGAAGTCGTCCATAGCGACAAGCCTGTCGCGGTCTGCCGCCATGACCCCGTCGAGAGTGCCGAACTCGTCGGCAAGCTGAGAAGCCGCCTTTTTACCCACGTTGGGTATGCCGAGCGCGTAAAGAAATCTGCCGAGGTCGGTATCTTTGGATTTTTTTATCGCCTCGAGAGTGTTGGCAATCTTCTTTTCTTTGAAGCCCTCTATGCCTGTAAGATCGTCCGCCGTCAGCGCGTAAAGGTCTGCAAAACGCCTTATTTTGCCTTCCTGATAAAGAAGCTCCAGAGTTTTTTCGGAAAGACCCTCTACGTCCATCGCGTCGCGGCTGACAAAGTGCGCGAATTTGGAAATCAGAGCGGTCTCGCAACCGTCCTTGTTCGTGCATTTGACGAACGCGCCGTTCCACTCTACGGAACTGCCGCAGGCGGGGCACACGGTCGGCGGCTCTACGTCGCGGTTGCCGTCGAGATACTCCGCGACTCCCGTTATCTCGGGTATAACGTCGTTGGAGCGTCTGACGAAAACGCGGCAGCCGATTTTTATGCCCTTTCTCTTTATCTCGTTGTAGTTGCTGAGTGTTGCGCGGCTGACCGTGACCCCTGCGAGATCAACGGGATCGAGGACTGCAAGCGGATTGAGTTTGCCCGTGCGCGAGACCTGCCATATCACGTCTTTGACGATCGTCGTAGCCTCCTGCGCCTCGAACTTGAACGCTACCGCCCAGCGCGGAAATTTCTGGGTATAGCCGAGTTCTTCTCTCATTGAGAATTTGTTGATCTTGACGACCGCGCCATCTATCAGGAAGTCGAGAGAATCCCTCTTTGCCGCTATCGCGTCGAGTGCGGCGAGCACCTCTTTCTTGCTCTCAGTCAAAAGATAATAGTCGCTGACCTTGAAGCGGTTGCTTTTGAGGAACTCTATCATCTCGTCGCCGCCGTCGAATCTCCTTCCCTCGATGTAGTTGACGTTGTAGCATATCACCTCGAGCTTGCGCTTGGCAGTCTCGCCCGGGTCGAGGTTGCGTATCGCTCCCGCCGCGGCGTTGCGCGCGTTCTTGAGCGGCACGACGTCGGGATTGCTGTTGTAGCTCTCGAGCGCAGACAGTCTCATTATCCCCTCGCCCTGCACTTCTACGGTGCCCTTGAAGTCTATCGTAAGCGGTACGCATTTTATCGTAAGCACCTGCGCGGTGACGTCCTCGCCGTTTTCGCCGTCCCCTCTCGTCGCCGCACGGACGAGCTTGCCGTCGCGGTAGGTCAGATTTATCGTCAGACCGTCGAACTTATACTCGACGCTGCAGGCGGGTATCTTATCGCCCTCGCCGAGTTTGTCGAGCCATGCGGTCATCGCCTCTTTGGTCTGACATTTGTCGAGGCTGTAAAGTCTCCCGAGGTGCTTTACGCTCTGAAACTTCGCAAGCGGCGCGCCGCCCACCCTTCTCGTAGGCGAATTTTCAAGCACGACGCCCGTCTCAGCTTCCATCGCGACCAGCATGTCGTACAGCCTGTCGTACTCTGCGTCGGCGACGACAGGCTCGTCAAGAACGTAGTATCTGTAAGCGTAATCGTTGAGCTGTTCAACGAGTTTTTTCATTTCGTCCATTGTCCACCTTTTTGCGGGATAACCTACCCCGACAGGAAAATTTTATTTTTTATATATTCCGTTCCCTGCGCTTTCAGGAAACTATCTTTATCGGCGCAAGGCGCATATTGAACGTCTTGACGCCCAGCCCTTCAAACCTGATTTTGGCGTTTTCCCCCGTTATCGACTCGATCACTCCGACGCCGAAACGACTGTGTTCGACAGTCATTCCCACCTTGAAGCGGGAGACGTCCGCGTTCCTGACGGCGGGCGCGCTCTGCACGCTTGCAGTCGATCCGACGGCAGGCGTATTGTAACTCCTCTGCGGCTTGGGTCTTTGCACCAGATCGTCCACGCTCTTGCCGAACGAGGGTTGCAATTCTCCCCGACGGTCGGGTCTCGGATAGGACTGTATCGGCGAAATAAAACCACCCTCGGTCAAAAATCTGCTCGCCTGACCGCTCTCTATCCTGCCGAAACGCATTCTTCTCTGCGCGTTGGTGATATAAAGCCTTTCCCTCGCCCTCGTGACGGCGACGTACATGATGCGGCGTTCTTCCTGCAATTCCTTTTCTGTCGTCGAAGCGCGAAGCGACGGAAAAACTCCTTCCTCGAGTCCCACTATGAACACGCATCTGAACTCGAGTCCTTTGACTCCGTGCACGGTGGCGACGGTGACTTTGTCCTCTCCTTCTTCTTCCTCTGTATCAGACACCAGCGAGACGGATTGCAGATATTCTTCAAGCCCCGCCTCGGGATTGTCCTTTGAAAACTCCCTTATCGACGAGAACAACTGCTGTACGTTCTCTATACGGCTGAGTCCTTCGTCCTCGCTCCTGTCGTAGTCCTTGCAGAAGTCTATTTTTTCGTCGGCGTACTGCACAAAGTCGTAAAGCGGCATATCCTTGTGCGCGATCAGATCTTTCATCAGTTCCGCAAAAGGCTCCAACTTCGTCTTAGTCGCTCCTGTAAAACCGAGGTCGTCGAAATGCAGAAGCCCCTCAAGCATAGTATATCCGTTTTCCGAGCAGGCAAGCGCGAGTTTTGCAACGGTCGCCTCGCCTATTTTGCGGTTGGGCACGTTGATTATGCGCACGAGACTTTCCTTGTCTCGCGGATTGGCAATGGTTTTCAGGTATGCGAGCACGTCCTTTATCTCCTTGCGCTCGTAGAACTTCTGACCGCCGATAAGTCTGAAAGGCAGATTGTACAGATAGAGTTTTTCTTCAAAAAGACGCGTCAGCGCGGTCTGTCTGACGAGTATCGCAAAATCGCCCGCCTTGTAGCCGTTGTAACGCATCAGCGACATCATCTCGCCGAGCACGAAGTCCGCCTCCTGCCTGTCGTCGTACAGACTGCGGTAGGTCACGCCCACGCCCTTTTCGCTCTCCGTCCACAGAGTTTTGCCCATGCGCTCCGAGTTGTGCGCGATTATCCTGTTGGCGAGGTCCAGAATGTTGGAAGTGCTGCGGTAGTTGCGCTCCAGCTTGTATATCCTGCAGCCTGCAAAATGCTTTTTGAAGTCGAGGATATTGCCCACCTCTGCGCCTCTCCAGCCGTATATGCTCTGATCGTCGTCGCCGACCACGAACAGATTGCCGTATTTGCCCGTCAGCATGCGGACGAGAAGAAACTGTATCTTGTTGGTGTCCTGAAACTCGTCGACGTGCACGTATCTGAAGCGCTCCTGATACTTCTTCAGCACGTCCGGATAGTCCTTGAAAAGCAACAGCGTCTTGAGTATAAGGTCGTCGAAGTCGAGCGCGTTGTTCGCCTCAAGCTGGCGCTCGTATGCGGCAAACGCCCTTGCAATGACGTCGGCGTGAGGCATACCGTTTATCCTTTTGGCATACTCCTGAGGCGACAGCGCGTGGTTCTTCGCATTGGAAATGTGAAAACGTATCTGTTTTTTGAGTTCTCCGCCGTCCTCAACGCCGAGTTCTTTGATTATCCTCGAGACGATCTTGTCGCTGTCGCTGTCTGTGTATATAGAAAAGTTGGCGGTATACTTGCCCGTGACTGCGATCTCCATTCTCAGTATCTTGGCGCACAGAGAGTGGAACGTAGATATCCATACCCCCTGCGCTCCCGTTACCGCCGCGACTCTCTCTTTCATTTCGTTAGCCGCTTTGTTTGTAAACGTGATCGCAAGAATGTTGTAAGGCTCCACCTTGTCGTGCTCTATTAGATACGCTATGCGGTAGGTAAGCACGCGGGTCTTTCCGCTTCCCGCACCCGCAAGCACGAGCACGGCACCCTGCGTATCGTATACGGGTTTAAGCTGTTCGGGATTGAGTAATTTCGAGTAGTCCATCTTGTCTCCTGTATGCGCCCGCAGGATCGCGGGGCGACAAGCATATTCTACCATAAAAGGACGGATAAGACAAACGATATCGCACACACGAATAAGCCGCAAAAATCATGGCGGTGCGAAAATGCATGAAAAAACCCGCCGACAGGCGGGCTGCCGTCACACCGTCTGCGCTCGGCGCGACAACTCTCTCTTTGCTTTGACGTAGGTCGCGGCGATCTGAAGCACGTGTCTCTGCCTCGTCACTTCGTCCGCCGTCTCTATCAGCTTCTTGTCTACGAGTCTTCCTATCGCGTCCTGCGTATCCGTGCCCGACTTGACGATCGCCTCTATCTTGTCGAGCAAAAGCTTGTTCTCGAAATTCTGTCTCAGCGAACGTCCGTTCTCACCGCGTCTCGCCGCCGCGCCGTAATAGCCGCCCGTCATTCTGTACTTTGCCTGTCTTGCCAGAAAATGCATAGATTTTTCACTGTTTTGCGCCATTTCATTTCTCCTCACACCGTTGAATTTTTTTGCCGTCTTTTGTAATTTCAACATCAGCATAATAACGCGTTTATCCACACATTGGCAAGAATTTTGAAAAAATTTATAACCGTTCTCCAAAAGTAGAAAAAACCCGACGTTTTTCGACAAAAGCAAAAATTTCGGTACGCTTTTTTACATAAAAATACTTGCGCCGTCACCGTCGGAAAAAGACGGACGCGTCTCCTTTCTTTTCATTTGTCGGCATGAAAAAACCGCCCTTGCGGACGGTTGATTCTCTTAAGACTTGTACATTCTCTTGCGAGCAGCTTCAGCCTTCTTCTTGCGCTTTACGCTGGGCTTCTCGTAAGCCTCTTTTTTGCGGAGGTCACCGATAATGCCGTCTCTCGCGCATTTACGCTTGAAGCGTCTGAGAGCGCTGTCCAACGATTCGTTTTCACCGACTCTGACAGTAGACATATTTTCGCCTCCTTCCCCTTGGCGGGACTTTCTTTTGCTTTAATATTATAATTAACCTGCGCATACTTTGTCAACAGATTTTTGCGCGGTTTTTTGCATTTTCAGGCAATGCTCTCCACTTCGATACCGACGTATTTTTGCGGCGCCTTTGTGCATTGACATACTTGATCGCTTGCCTGCGCTCCCGACGTCCGTTGCGGTTTGCCTCGTCAGCATTGCATATGCGGCTTGATCCTCTTTCCCGGCGTGCCCGTTGCGGGCGCGCGTTGTCAGAATGCGAGTTTTTTCGCCACCGCCGCCATGTCGATATCTTTCTTTTCCTTGAGCGGGAACAGATCCAGTCCGTCGCCGTTCTTTCTCGGCATAATATGGAAATGCAGATGGAATACGCTCTGCTGCGCCGCCTTGCCGCTTGCGTTGATTATATTCACTCCGTCGTAACCGCAGTCGTCCACGTAGTGTTTCGCTATCTTCTGCACCGTTGCGATCGTCGCGGCGAGGTAGTCCTTGTCGCAGTCAAGCACGTTGGTGCAATGCGCTTTGGGTATCACGAGGGTGTGCCCCTCGAGGTCTCCCGCGATGTCGAGGAACGCATAGGTCATATCGTCCTCGTAGATCTTGTAAGAAGGTATTTCGCCTTTGATTATTTTGCAGAATATGCAGTCATTCATAGTTATTCCTCCGATATATTTGCGAGCAGTCCGTCGCGGAATAGCTCCGTCGCCGTCACCCGAATTATTTGTCCCGCTTTCGCGCCTTTGGCGTATACCCTCGCATATTCTCTGCCGTAGCCTGCGATATATCCGTCCTGTTCTTCCTCGAACAGCACCTCTATCTTCT
Source organism: uncultured Christensenellaceae bacterium (assembly GCA_944381355.1). GTDB lineage: Bacteria > Bacillota > Clostridia > Christensenellales > UBA3700 > Ornithoclostridium. The sequence goes on from CALWKV010000030.1 coordinate 6,207, forward strand.
TGCCGACGAGCGACGAAAGGTACTTTGCGTGAAGTTCCGCCGCTATGCGCTGGGCTTCTTCGCATCTCTTTGCGACAACTCCCGGAGGCAAAAGCCTGTACTTTGCCGCGACAGTGCCCTTTCTCGCAGAATATCCGAAAACGTGCACCTGCCCGAAACCGACTTTCTGAATAAAATTCTTCGTCTCCTCGAAATCCTCGTCCGTCTCTGTCGGAAAACCGCAGATGAGGTCTGTCGTCACGTTTGCGTCGTGGTAGTATTCTCTTATAAGCTGCACCTTGGCAAAGTATTCGTCGGTCGTGTAATGGCGGTTCATCTTTTTAAGCACCGCGTCCGCGCCGCTCTGGAGAGAAAGGTGGAACTGCGGACAGAATTTTTTCAGCCTTTTCGTAGCGTCGAGAAATCTCCTGTCTATGACTCCCTGCTCGAGAGAGCCGAGCCTGATGCGGCAGTCGATACCGTCCAGTCTCTCTACGAGTTCCGCAAGCGAGCTTCCCGTATTCTTGCCGTAAGACGACAGATCTATGCCCGTCAGCACGATCTCGCGGGTGTCCTCGGCAAGCCTTTCGCACTCCGCCACGGCATCGCCTATATTTCTCGACCTGCTCCTGCCGCGCAGATAAGGTATCAGACAATACGAACAGAAGTTGTCGCAACCGTCCTGCACCTTTACGTATGCGCGCGTGCGCTCCACCGACGGCGTCTCCATTTCTTCGTAAACGGTCGGGAGCGGCTCTATAAACACGCCCGCCTTATCCAGCTCGTCGACGATATTCCTCTTGCCCGCCACGCCCGAAATAAAGGTCACGCCCTTTTTCTTTTCAAACTGCGCGCCGTTCGCCTGTGAGGCGCACCCGGCGACTATCACTTTT
>CALWKV010000031.1 GCA_944381355.1 uncultured Christensenellaceae bacterium
ATTCCCTACGCGAGGGTTTTTGCCGTCAGGCAAAGCCCCTCGTTGCCTTCTGCAAAATCACAACGCCACCGGTTTACGCGGCGACGGGCTTGTAGTTTCGATATCGGGGAGCCGAACCCTGTTGTGTACCGCACAACGGGTGCGCCCGAGCGGAGTCGTCTTTCAATATGCGCAACTACTCTCAACGCGAGGGTTTTTGCCGTCAGGCAAAGCCCCTCGTTGCCTTTTGCAAAATCACAACGCCACCGCTTTACGCGGCGACGGGCTTGTAGTTCCGATATCGGGGCGCCGAAATGCGTCTGACTTCGTCAGGGTTTTCGCTACGCTCAAGCACGAGCCCCTCTATCTCCACCAGCAAAAAAGGCAGCACCTCAACGTGTCTGCCTTTTTTGCTGATGGAGAAACGGGAGCCGAACCCTGTTGTGTACCGCACAACGGGTGCGCCCGAGCGGAGCCGTCTTCCGATATGCGCAACTACTCTCAACGCGAGGGTTTTTGCCGTCAGGCAAAGCCCCCTTTGGATTTTATTAGATCACAACGCCCTCGCTTTTAGCGCCGCCGCAGTATCAATCCCGTAAAGAGCAACAATCTGAATGCGGTGGTTTTGACAAATATCGCTTAGTGGTTCTGCCCGCACGGCTTTCGTCCGCATCAAAAACGCTTTCCGCAAACACAACTTGTCGGGCGCGCCGTGCCGCTCGGCGTTTTATTTCACGATCCTGTAGCGCGAACCCACTCCCGACGCGTTCTTTTCTTTCACCGCGAGACCCGTTTCTATAAGCGCGTCGATCACCTTTGCGGCTTTGCAAAACCCGAAGTCGTACTTCCTCTGCAATACGGCGATCGAAAAATATCCGTACTGAGCCAGATCGTCGGCTATTTCTCTGAGTTTTTTGACGTCGCCGAAGTCGGCTTCGCGGAACTCGAAGCGCGGGGCGGCTGACTCTTTGCTCTTTTCACTCGCATCATCTTTCGTCAGCACGTAGAGAGGATCGACGTCGTTGGTCGGAGTCAGCCTTGCGCCGTCGATATACACCGCTTCCAGCGTCGTGCTGTCGGAGAGAAGATACCATAGATATACAAGCACCGCGTCGGTATCGGTATTTTGCGGCGCGTGACTCAATTCTACGAACAGATAGCGCGTTTTAAGCAAACTGTCGTTGATATAAAGCACGTCTTTGAAGTGCTTTTTCATATCCCTGACATCTATCTGCCCGTCCGACTCGTCCTTTGAATAGTCCTCCCACGGATAGACGGTGAAATCGGCTTTGGGATAAAAACTGCAAACCTCTCTTTTTGTCGAGATCTCCCTTATCAGGTTTTTCTCTATCTCCGCGATCTCGTCGTCTCCGAAATAAAGTTTCAGATATTTTTCCACGGGCGCGACTCCTTTAAGCCGTTTGCAGAATGCCAAAAAGTGGAAATCCACATGCTTAACGGAATACACCTCGCCGCGCACTCTTTTGCTTTCCTCTTGAGAAATTTCTTTTAATTCCGCTTTTCGTATATCGAGAAAAAACATTTTGCCCTCCTGCTCCTCTTTTGACAAAAATATTATATCATAAGGAAATGAAAAAATCATCAGTTTTATACATAATAGTTTTAAAAATCGGCAAAAATCAAAAAGGCGCAATCCCGAGACTGCGCCGATTGTCGTTTAGTATGCCCTGCCGCGGTTTTCGCGCGGCAAAAAGCGTTATTCCTTGTTTTCTATCTGTTCCCTGTTGGAGACGATCTTGTCCTCCGCGTATTTGGGGTTGGGCGCCTTGCCCTTTCTCCTCATCATTTCGTGGAAAACGTCCTGCATCGTCACTCCTCTGTCCTGCATCAGCACAAGCGCGTGATAGACGAGGTCGCAAAGCTCTCCGACGAGTTCTTCCTTGTTGTCCTTGCATGCGGCGATAACGGTTTCGGTCGCTTCTTCTCCTATCTTCTTGCATATCTTTTCACAGCCTTTGTTGAGAAGATAATTGGTATAGGAGCCTTCTACGGGGTTTTCCGCGCGGTCTTTTATCGTAGCCGCGTCCTCGAATACGACCTTGTAATCGGGACAGAATTCAAACTCCTTGAGCTGTCTGTAAAAACAACTGCGGTTGCCGGTATGGCACGCCGCGCCTTCCTGCAAAATCAGCATCAGCACACAGTCTGCGTCGCAATCGTAGTACATGCGCATTACCTTTTGCGTATGTCCCGAAGTTTCGCCCTTCTTCCACAGACACTTGCGCGATCTGCTGTAATAGTGGGCATAACCCGTCTCGATCGTCTTGTCGATCGCCTCTTTGTTCATATAAGCCTGCATAAGCACTTCGCCGTTGAGCGCGTCCTGTGCGATCGCGCAGACGAGACCTTTTTCGTCAAACTTGAATTCCGTCATTTTTCCTCTTTTTGCCCGCAGGCAACTTTATTTTATTATATTTTTATCCTAATAGATTTTACAGCGCGCGCGGGAATATTGCAACCGTTTTCGCGGTCGGAAATCCCCGACCTTTTGCGCCTTATGCGTGCAGTCGGGGCGTAGCGCACTGTCCCCGTCGCTCTGCCTAAAATATCCTACATTCTGACGGCAACGCCGCTTAAAGCGAGATACTGCTTGAGATCGGAGATAGTCATTTCGCCGAAGTGGAACAGCGAAGCCGCCAGCGCCGCGTCTGCCTTGCCGTCTGTCAGCACGTCTTTGAAGTGCTGCATATTGCCCGCGCCGCCGCTTGCGATCACGGGTATTCCGACAGCCTCGGCGACTTTGCGCGTCAGTTCAACGTCATAACCCGCCTTGGTGCCGTCGCAGTCCATGCTCGTCAGAAGTATCTCTCCCGCGCCGCGTTTTTCTGCTTCGACAGCCCAGTCGATCGCGTCTTTGCCCGTATTTATCCTGCCGCCGTTGAGATACACGTCGAAACTCCCCTTGCCGTTGCGCTTTGCGTCTATCGCGACGACTACGCATTGTCTGCCGAATCTGAGCGCCGCTTCGGTTATCAGATCGGGATTTCTGACCGCGGCGGAATTTACGCTTATCTTGTCAGCTCCGAGGTTGAGAAGATTGCGGAAATGCTCCACGCCCGATATGCCGCCGCCTACGGTGAGCGGTATAAAAACCTGTTCCGCCGCCTTGGATATCACGTCGTACATCGTCGCACGCCCCTCGTGAGAAGCGGTTATGTCGAGAAATACAATTTCGTCCGCGCGCATCGCGTTGTAGGTCTTGGCGACTTCTACGGGATCGCCAGCGTCTACGAGGTTGACGAAATTCACGCCTTTCACTACGCGCCCTTTGTTTATATCGAGACAAGGTATAATTCTTTTTGCAAGCATGTCAACCTCTTTTCGCCACAGCAAGCGCCTCTGCAAGATTTATATTGCCGTTGTAGATCGCCCTGCCGAGTATAGCTCCGTATATGTTTTTCTTCTGCATGAGTTTTTTCACGTCGTCGAGCGAACTCATTCCGCCGCTCGCTATTATGTTCATTCCCGTCTTTTCTGCAAGCGCGGAAGTCGCCTCGACGTTGACGCCCGTCAGCGCGCCGTCTCTGCTTATGTCGGTATAGACTACGGTGTCCGAGCCGCGTTCTTTCATATCGAGCGCGACCTTTTCTGCGGTAAGGCTGCTCTTTTCGACCCAGCCTTTTATCGCGACGAAGCCGTCTTTGCAGTCAATGCCCGCGACAATCCTGTTGCCGTAAAGCGCGCACGCCTTGTCGACCATGTCGGGAGCGGTCACGCACGCCGTACCGACGATAACTCGTGTCACGCCCACTTCTTCAAGATAAAATTTAATCTTGTCGAGAGTCTTGATGCCGCCGCCGAGCTGTACCGGGATTTTCACTTCTTTTATCAGCCTCACGAGCGTTTTTCTGTTGACGGCGGAATCGTCGAACGCGCCGTTCAGATCGACTACGTGCAGATATTCCGCGCCCTCGGACGACCATTTTGCGGCAAGCTCTGCGGGATCGCCGTAATCTGTGACCTTGTCGCGCTCGCCGTACAGCAGGCGCACCGCGCGGTTGTCGAGTATATCGACTGCGGGAAAAAGTATCATGATTTTACTCCTCCGAAATTCCTCAGTACCTTAAGACCCGTGTCACCGCTTTTTTCGGGATGAAACTGCACGCCCCAGACGTTGTCTCTGTTCACGCTGGACACAAACTCGTAGCCGTAGACACAGGTGGTCTCCACGTCCTCTTTTGCGACTTTCGCCGCATGATAACTGTGCACGAAATAGAAGTTGTTGTCGTCGACGCCGCCGAAAAGCGCGGTTTTTTTGTTATAAAAAACCGTGTTCCAGCCGATATGCGGGATTTTGAGGTCTGTCTCGAATCTTACGACTTCTCCGCCGATAAGTCCGAGCCCCTCGTATTCTCCGTCCTCGAGGCTTCTGTCAAAGAGCATCTGCATACCGAGACATATCCCGAGGAAAGGTTTGCCCTTTTTCACCTCGCGCCCGATCGTCTCGTCAAGCCCTTTGACTTTCAGCGCGTTTATCGCGTCGCGGAAAGCTCCGACGCCAGGGAGAACGATATGCGAAGCGTCGGCGAGGGTCTGTGCCTGATCTGTGATCGCCGCGTCGAAACCCAAAAATTCAAAAGCCTTCTGCACACTGCGCAGATTGCCCATTCCGTAATCAACTATAGCTATCATTTCAAGGCGTTCCCAGTGTTCCTTTAGAAGAAGGCAGACGGTCGTTCACGATCGCGACCGCGTCTCTCATCGTACGCGCAAATGCTTTAAAAATGCACTCCGCCTTGTGGTGCTCGTTCTTTCCGTATTTCAGATTGATATGCAGCGTTATACATGCCGCATTGGCGAGTGCGCGGAAAAATTCTTCCACGAGTTCGTAATCAAAATGCTCGCCTTTGCCCGAAAGATCTGCATTGAATACGGTAAACGCTCTGCCGCTTATGTCGACCGCGACTTCTGCGAGAGACTCGTCCATCGGGATCTGTTTGTCCGCATAACGCGCAATGCCGACCTTGTTGCCGAGCGCCGCGTTGATCGCCTTGCCGAGCACTATGCCGACGTCCTCTACGGTGTGATGCCCGTCGACGTAGGTGTCTCCCTCGCACTTTATCTTCAGGTCGAAGCCGGAATGGCAGGCAAACAGCTTGAGCATGTGATCGAAAAAGCCTATGCCCGTCGATATTTCTCCCTTTCCCGTGCCGTCGAGATCAATATCAACTCTGACTTTGGTCTCCAACGTTTCTCTGAATATGCTCGCCGTTCTTCCCGAAGGCGCGCTTGCCGCTGCACCCGTCTTATTTGCTGCAGGGGTTTTCCCCGCGGTGGTTGCTTTCCCCGTCATTTTCTCTTTCTCCTTTTGATCGTATTTGCGTGCGCGTCGAACCCTTCGCTCTCCGCTATCGAAATTATATTGTCCGCACCTGCAAGCAAGTCGGACTCGTCATAAGCTATATAGCTCGTCTTTTTCATAAAAGTGTCTACGCTGAGCACGCTGCTGAACCTTGCGCTTCCGCTCGTCGGCAACACGTGCGACGGACCTGCAAAATAATCGCCGAGCGGCTCCGGGCTGAAGTTTCCGACAAATATCGCGCCTGCGTTTTTCAGTCTCAGGGCGACGTCATGCGCATCCCTCGCGCATACTTCGAGGTGCTCGGGCGCAACTTTGTCAGCCACTTCGATCGCCTCGTCGATATTGTCGCAAAGCACGATCGCTCCGTTGTTGAGCAGCGATTTCTTCACTATATCCTTGCGGGGAAGAAGCTCGGTCTGCTCCTCGATCTGCTCCTGCACCTCGCGTGCAAGCCTTGCGCTCGTAGTGACGAGTATCGACGCCGCCAGCTCGTCGTGTTCTGCCTGCGAAAGCATGTCCGCCGCGACGAGTTCCGCATCCGCGCTGTCGTCAGCGATGACGAGTATCTCGCTGGGACCCGCGATCATATCTATTGCCACGTCACCGAATACCTGTTTTTTCGCGAGCGTTACGAAAACGTTGCCGGGACCCGCGATCAGATCGACGCGCTCTACGCTTTCAGTACCGTAAGCAAGCGCCGCTATTGCCTGCGCTCCTCCCACCTTGTATATCTTTTTTACTCCGCATTCGCGGCAAGCGACGAGTATGAGCGGGTTTTTGATATTCGGAGTAGCGACAACTATTTCTCCAACTCCTGCGGCGACAGCGGGAAGCGCGGTCATCAACACGGTCGACGGATAACTTGCCTTTCCTCCGGGCACGTAAAGACCGACTCTCGAAAGCGGTCTGTATATCCAGCCGAGAGTGCTCTTTCCGTTGGCTCCCGCGGCAAAAAATTCATCGGTATATTTGTCCCTTTGACGAGCGTGGTATGCCAGCACGTTTTCTTTGGCGCGACGCATTGCAAGCACAAGCTTTTCGTCCACAGCCGCATAAGCCGCGTCTATTTCTTCTTCTGTCACGAGCAAAGAGTCTGCATCCACTTTAGTCTTGTCAAACTTTTCCGCATATGCGAAAAGCGCTTTGTCTCCCTCTTTACGTACTTTTGCAACGATCTCCGCCACGGCGCCGACATATTCGCCGTTGCCCAGTTGAGTGCGACCGTATACTCTGACCATTTCTTCAGAGCCGTATTTTATTATCGGTATCATATATGTTCTCCGTATTTTAACAAAATTTTGCGTCAGATCTGACCGAGCGCCTCTCCGATCTTTTCTACGAGAGGTTTGATATCCTGCGCCTTGGTTTTCAGACTTACTTTGTTTACGATAAGTCTTGCCGACACATCGCATATCTCCTCGAGTACGCACAGTCCGTTTTCCTTGAGCGTCTTGCCGCTCTCGACAATATCAAGGATAACGTCCGAAAGTCCGACGATCGGTCCAAGCTCTATCGAGCCGTGCAGAGTGATGATCTCAACGTTCTGCCCTTTGCTTTCAAAATATCTGCGGGCGATATTGCCATACTTGGTGGCAACCTTGAGTCCTGTCTTGTCGGTCAGATCGAAATCGGGATAACCCGCAACGGCGAGACGACATTTTGCAAAGCCGAGATCGGCAAGCTCGTAAACTTCCGCACCCTCCTCCATAAGAGTATCCTTGCCTACTACGCCTATATCGGCAACACCGTGCTCGACGTATATCGGCACGTCGCTGGGCTTTACGAAAATAAATTTATACTTCCCGCTTTTATCGTTAAGCACAAGTTTTCTAGTGGGTTCCAATATATTGGCACAATCTATGCCGCACTTTTGCAAAAGCTCTGCCGACTTTTCTGCGAGCCTTCCTTTTGCAAGTGCAAATGTAACCGTTTTATCCATAATCCGAATTCCTCTATACAATCCTGCGGGACTTGCCGCCTTCGATATAATATGCCTGTTTCGTACTGTTTTCAAGTGCGTATGCGACGACGTCGCTCTCTTTGCATACGCTGAGGTTGGCAACGTATTTGCCCTGTCCGATCAGCTCTCTGACAAACGCGAGAGCCTTTGCGGTATCTCCCTCGGCATAGCCGACCGCAACGTCTCTGCTTTCCCTGACGGGAAGCTTGCCCGTATCAGCCAGCGCCTTGAGAAGCATATCCGTACCGATAGCAAAGCCGACGCAAGGAATATCCCTGTCAAAGCTGTCACAAAGATGATCGTATCTTCCTCCCGAAAGTATCGACGAGCCGACCTGCTCGCACATACCCTTGAAAACTATGCCGCTGTAATAAGACATCTCTCCGACAAGAGACAGATCGTAGCTGACAAACTTGTCGTATCCGAGATCCTTGAGTATGCCGTTGAGTTTTTCAAGCGTATCAACCGCGTCTCTCATCTCGTCGTTCACGCAATATTTTTTTGCTTTAGCAAATATTTCGTCGCCGCCGAAAAGCATCGGAAGATTGAATATGCGTTCCTGCTCGTCGGCAGAAAGCCCCGTCTTTTTCGCAAAGATTTGTTCTCCGATAGCGTTCTTGCTCTCGACGAGATCGGCAAGTTCTTTCCTCTCGTCATCGGTAAGGGAAAGCGATGTCAGAATGCCCTTGAAGAAGCCGACGTGACCGATATCGATAATGAAATCTTTCAGTCCCGCTTCTAGCAGACTTTCAACTGCAAGCGAAATTATTTCTGCATCGTAACACACTCCCTTTGCTCCCATCAGCTCGACTCCCGACTGCGAAAACTCTCTCATGCCGACGCCCTGAGAAAAACGGAACATTTTGCCGGAGTAGCAGAATTTGTATTTCCCCTCCGGGATCTTTGTGGAGACAATACGTGAAATCGGCATAGTCATGTCGGGGCGCAAAACAAGCAAACTGCCGTCGTAATCACTGAGCTTAAACAACTTGTTAATATTGACCTTGCCTGCACCTGCAGAATAAAGGTCTCCGTACTCGAGTATCGGAGTGTCTATCCTGTTGTAGCCGTAACGGGCAAAACAGTCGGACAGTTTTCTTTCGATAACGTTTTTCGCGTAGCATTGACGCGCAAGAACGTCACTGACGCCCTGAGGCTGTCTGAATTTTTTAGTCATACTTCACCTTTTCATGAATTTATCTAATTATATAACAAAATGGCAAAATAGTCTATAAATACGCGCAAAAATAAGCAAAATGCCGATAAATAAAGACTTTTTGTATTGTTTATTTCTAAAATCGTGGATAATTTAGAAGTATTTATTGCGCTATTTCATGTCATTGATATATTTTTTGCGCTATTTAAGAACTCTTTTATTCTCGGATTTTCAAGTTTATCTCTGTTTTCGGGTCTGAAAAGCATTTCGATATAGCGCCTGCTCCTTTCGAGAAGTTTCTTGTCGACAAGAACGCCGCCCGCACCTCCGCTCTGTCTGAAGCCGAGAAAATCGCCGTAGCCTCTCAGCCTCGCGTCCTCCTCGGCAATCGCAAAGCCGTCGCAGTTGTTGCACAATATCCTGAGTCTTTCACATTCGTCATCCTTGATCGTATGCAGAAAACAATACGACTTCTGACCGCTTCTGCGTCCGACTCTGCCCCTCAATTGATGAAGCGAAGCAAGACCGAACCTGTCCGCATTCATAACACATATAACGGTCGCGTCCTTACTGTCTATACCGACCTCGACCACGCTCGTCGCCACAAGCACGTTGTACTCGCCGTCATAGAACGCGCGCATCGCCTGTTCCTTGGCTTCGTCCTTCATTCCTCCGTACACCAGTCCGACGGAAAGATCTTTAAACACTCCTTTTCTCAACTGCTCGTAAACTGATTTTGCCGAACTCACCTCGAGACCTTCGCTGTCCTCGACGAGCGGACAGACTATATATGCCTGCTCTCCCTTTTCGCAATGTTCTCTGACAAATTCAAACATTGCCTTTTCCTTGTTTGACGGGACTACAAAAGTCGACGGATATTCATCAATCCTTTTCCTGCTCTCGATCGCACTTACGTCGACGTCGCCGTATTCTCCCAGCGCAAGCACTCTCGGAATTGGCGTTGCACTCATTATCGCAACGTCGACAGATTGCGCTTTGTTTTCAAGCATGCTCTTTTGTCTTACCCCGAACTTGTGCAGCTCGTCGATAACAATATATGCAAGGTCGGCAAATACGACTTTATCGCTTATCACGGCATGTGTGCCAACCACCACGTCGATCCTGCCTTGTTCTATATCCTTATATATACTCCTCTTCTCAGCCTGCGAAAGACTGCCCGCAAGATAAGCACACCTTATTCCGAAAGGCGACAACAACCCGACTGCGTTTTCATAATGTTGCCTTGCCAGAATTTCCGTCGGAGCCATAAGCGCCGTCTGATATCCCGAGCGGACTGCGTACGCCATGGTTATCAACGCGACAACCGTCTTTCCGCAGCCGACATCGCCGAGCAACATTCTGTTCATTCGCTTATCGCTTTTCAAATCGTCTATAATATCGACGATCGCCTTTTTCTGCGACGACGTCAGTTCAAACGACAACGTCGAGACCAAATCGTCCATATTATTAAAATCGCCTTTATATATCCTGTTTTTATTTCGGTCACTGCCCGACTTGACCAGACGGTACGCACAAAGCCTTGCCGTCAGTTCTTCGAGCGCAAGCCTCCTGCGCGCAATATAAGCCGTTCTGACGTCCGGCGGCACATGAGCGTACCTGTAAGCGTCGGCAAGAGGCATCAGTTCGTCACTCTCCAACAAAGGCTCTACGCGACACTTCTCAACGGCGTCTGCCGTTATCTTTCTCATCACCGCCTGCTGAATCAGACCGCGCGTCGCATATACAGGCACAACGCCGTCCAGGCGGTCTCCGCCCTCGGGTTCGAATCCCGGATTGACAAGCTCCGTATTGCCGTCTTTTTTAGATATCTTTCCCCAGACGGTATATCTGACGCTCTCCTCGAGATTTCCGCGCAAATAAGGCGCATTGAACCATACGAGCCTCACCGTACGGTCTTTTACGCACAGATCGCCCCTGAAGAAATTCAGCCCCGCTCGCACTCTGGCAACCCTTGTCAAGCGCGTCAGTTCGCCCTTTAGCAATATGTAGTCTCCATGCTCTGCGCCCGACAAATCGCCCTCTTTCGTCATATCCCAGTAACTTTTGGGAAGAAAATCGAGCAAAGTTCTGTCATCGCGTATACCCAGCGCTTCAAGTTTTTCAAGCGTCTTTGCCCCGACGCCCTTTAGTTTCATCAGTTCCATATCTCTGTTGCACCTCAATGCTGCGTTTTTGCCTTCCTTGCCTCGGAAATATAAAAACTCCGCTGAAAAAAACGGAGTTTTATTTCTTTATTCTTCCGCAGAAGGCAAAAACCGCCGCATACGCTTAAGCGCGCTTCCTCGCAGGTTTACTCTACAGACACCATGTAATAATAGTGAGGCTGTCCGCCGTTGTAGCATACCACTTCGCAGTCGTCAAAACGCTCCTCCAGCTTGCCGATCAACTCGTTGGCTTCCGCTTCATTGACGTCCTGCCCGTAATACAACGTAATTACTTCGTCATCCTCGCCCTTTATTTTCTCTACGAGATCGATAACGGCGCCGTCGACGCTGTCCGACTTAGAAACGATTTTTTTACTGTCAAGACCTATATAATCTCCCTCGGAGATCGTGAAACCGTCCAGCTCGGTATTCCTGATCGCCATAGTCACTTCGCCGCACTTGATACGTCTGAACGCCTCTGTCATTTCCTCGACATTCGTGTTCAGGTCGAGCGACGGATCGAAAACCACCGCAGCGCTTATCCCTTCGGGCACTTCTGTAGTCGGAAGCACTACACATCTTTTTTTGGTAAGCTCTTTGACGCGCTCTGCCGCCATAATTATGTTCTTGTTGTTGGGAAGTATGATCACGCTGTCGGCATTGACCTTATCGACCGCGTGTAGTATATCCTCGACGCTGGGATTCATTGTCTGACCGCCTTCGATCACCTCGTCAACAGTCAGCTCCTTAAACATCGCCGCAACCCCTTCTCCCGCACAGACAGACACGATGCCTATCGGCTTCTTGTTCGCCTCACGTGCTTTCACGAGAGCGCGATGCTGTTCAAGCATATTCTCGATCTTAATCTTATCGAGTTCCCCCAGTTGCAATGCATAATACAGCGCGCGGTTGGGAGTATTTGTATGCACGTGTACTTTGACGAGATTGACGTCTCCGATGACTATAACGCAATCGCCGATCGCCATCAGCTTGTCTCTCAGCTTTTCAATATCCTCGTCCGTGACGTGCTTTTTGAGGTTTATAACAAAATATTCGGTACAATAAGCGTATTTGATATTGTCGAGATCGTGCTCGTCACTGCCCACGGTATCGAGCTGCGGAAGCACTGCCTTGTGTTCTTCTTCTCCGCCCTCGGGCTGAGCTATCTCTATACCTGCAAGAGCCTTATAGAAGCCCTCGAAAACGTACAGAAGTCCTTGTCCGCCCGCGTCCACGACACCCGCTTTTTTGAGTACGGGAAGCATCTCCGGGGTCTGTTTGAGTATCTCCTCGCCCTTGGCGATAAGCGCAGGAAAAAATGTCAGGAACGACGGGTTTTTGCTCGCGATCGGCTGAGCGTTTTCCGCCATAAATCTGATGACGGTAAGCACGGTGCCTTCCTTCGGTTTCGTAACCGCACTGTACGCTACGTCGCGCGCGCTGTGAAGCGCAATTGCAAATTCTTTGGTGGTGATGGTTTTTTCGTCGCAAAGCGCCCTGGCAAGTCCCTTGATTATCTGAGATAAAATAACGCCCGAATTGCCTCTCGCACCTTTAAGCGCGCCACGCGAAAAATCAAGCAGAATCTGTGAACAATCGCCCTGAACGTTTTCTATCTCTTTGACGGCAGAAGCAATCGTGAGAGACATATTCGTGCCCGTATCTCCGTCAGGCACGGGGAATACGTTTAAAGCATCCACCTCTGCCTTGTGAAGCTGAAGATTCTTGCATCCACCGATGAACATCTCTTTCAGCTTAGTACTGTCTATAACTTTCATCAATATTTCTCCATTAAAGTCTCACGCCGACGACGTTTACAACAATCCCGCTTACACGCATACCGGTGTAAGTCTCAACGTCGTACTTGACGGTACTGCGTACGGAATCGCATACCGCATCGACGTTTACGCCGTCTCTGAGAACCACATACAACTCAAGATATATCTTGTTATTTACCGTCTCGACCTTCACGCCCTTACCCGCGGGCTGCTTGTTGAACAGTTCTATCAAACTGTCGGTCAGACGTCTGGAAACCAAATCCACGATGCCGTAACAATCGGCGGCAGAATAGTGCGCCGTCATCGCGATGGCGCTGTCTGAAATAGTAATTCTTCCGTATCTGTTAGTCGTCTTTACTGCCATAACTTTATATTACACGAATGAAAAAATTTTTGCAAGTGTTTACTTATATATAAATATACGCCAAGCCGTCCTAAACTAACACGGATATGAGAAAAAATGAGAATATTAAAACTTAGATTTTTAGTATAAGCCGTGATCGCCGGCTACGCCTCGGCAGCCAAAACGACAGAAACACGGTATCGCAACGCTACGAAAAACACCGAAAATACACGTTTTCTAAGACATGCGCAATGCGCTACGGGCGCAGAAGCAGCGTATAAACGGAGTGCGTCAAAACAGACAAAAATGACAAAAATTTTTTGGAAATGTGTTGAAAATCTGTTGATTTTTTCTTTTAATAATGCTAAGATACTTAGGCAACGAATAAGTCAGGAGGGATTTTTCTATGTCCAAAGTATGCAGTATTTGTGGTAAAGGTCAGCAGAGCGGCAACAAGGTCAGCCACTCCAACCGTAAATATAGAAGAGCATGGGGCGCAAACGTTCAGAAAGTCGATTTTATAGACGAAAACGGTAAGCAGGTCAAAGGCTACGTCTGTACCAGATGCCTCAGAACGATGAACAAGGCTGAAAAGACAACCGAATCCAACGACTGATTTATATAAGCGGCAACACATGCGGACGCTTTACGGCGTCCGTTTTTTTATGCAAAGAGCATAAAATCTGCAAAAAAACGTCGCTTCACGACGCTTTTGCTCTGTTTTAAAGTCCTTACGACATATCTCCGCACGCAGCGCTCGCCCGATAAGGAGGACGATACGGCTTGGCGCGTAATTTTTTAAGAGAATTAATCCCGGACACAACGTTACACATGCGTCATTGCCCGACTAAACCACATGCGAGTCACCGCCGCCATGCGTATCCGTCGCTTCCGTCACGCGTTGCGCACTCCGTGCGTATTCCCCGCAATGACGCCTTGTGTGACTTTGCCGTTTTTTGCGCAAAGTCATCTCTTTTATCTTGCGTTTCTCCCCGCTCTGCAGAAAATCCTGAGTATGCCCTTAATAAATACGGGCGGATTGATGCAATAGATCCTCATAACACACCTCCGTTTAGCTCTCTTTATTATATGCTTATTGCCTAAGCATGGTTACTTTGAAATTTTATATTTATTATTTACTTAATATTAATTGATACTAATTGATAATAATATTTCATATCATTACTTATCTATACAAATAAAGCCGATCGTCGTCTTAAACGGAACGATATGTCCGCGTAACGGAAAAACAAACAGCATTTGTGCCGAACTTGATTCCGAGGGAGCTGCTGCAACTAAAAAATAATTAATAATAATTAATTTCAATCACTAAAAGACTGACCTCATTCCACGGCAATTACACTGCCACGCTCAACGCAATATTCCACAACCGTAAAAGCTGATCTTAATATATATATGAAGATCCGTACCCTCTTGCGACAAATGCAAGCCTTCACTTCAAATTTTTCTGACTGTTTATCTGTATCTGTCCGCGTCATAACCGTCTGCAACGCATGTCGGCTACTGCTTTACGTCGCAGACACCAAAGATCGCGGTTCGGCATATTTGCATTTTGCGACAAATACTCCCGCTTCTCCGCTTCTTGGCGAAAAGCATTATTTTGCGACATAATTGTTCTGAAACAAACCGACTCAGTTAAAATACCTCATGATTGTCCGATATCAAAAAAAGCAATGCCTGCCCTTAACATTGTATCTGCGACACGATATCAGTCGCCCCGGGCACAGCATTGCCGTAAATCTTTCAAAACTTTTTCACGTCTGTCACACGAGTAAACCGACCTGATAAAAACGATTGAATTATACACTGATCGGAAACAATAGTTCAAAGCGAGGTTATCCCGCTTTTAAGACACATTATCGCACGCGCGGGATCTGACGCTTTGAACACGGCATTGCCTGCGACCATCACGTCCAGTCCGCGACGAACCATTTCAGGCGCGTTTTCTAGAGTAACTCCTCCGTCAAGCTCCGCAAGAACATTTTTTCCATCCGTCATTGCCTTGAGAACAGATATCTTTTCCATTACTTCAGGTATGAATTTCTGACCTCCGAAACCGGGGAAAACGCCCATCAGCATTACGAGATCGACCTTGTCGATAAACTTTTCGGCAACGCTGCAAGGCACGTCGGGATTGAGAACTATGCCTGCCTTTGCACCCGCGGATTTTATCATCTCTATCGTCGCAAAAGCGTCATCGCTCGCCTCGGGATGAAAAGTCACCAGATCTGCGCCCGCCTTTACAAAGCGTTCCACATAGCGCTCTGGTTTGACTATCATAAGATGCACGTCGAGAAAGAGCGACGTGTTGCGTCTGAGCGCCTCAACCATAGGCATTCCGAACGTGATATTGGGCACGAATTCTCCGTCCATAACGTCGCAGTGTACCCAGTCTGCGTTCCACTTTTCAAGGTTTTTAACAGCCTCTCCCATCGCCGCAAAATCTGCGGACAGTATAGAGGGCGCAATCATAATATCAGCCATATCTCTTCTCCCATCTCTTGCTGAATTCTTCGTATAGTTTCAGATATCTCTCGTAGCGTTCGCGCGGGATCTGTCCCAGCTCTACCGCCTCTTTGACTCCGCAACATTCTTCGACCGTATGCGTACAGCCTCTGAAGCGGCAATTGTCGCGGTATTTATCAAAGTCGATATAGTAGCTCGCAAGAAACATAGGGTCGAAAAGCGGTATCTCGAAGCGAGAAAAACCGCAGGTGTCGGCAATCTCCGTACCGTCGCCCGTCCCGAATATCTCTATATGTCTCGTCGTGTGCTTTCCTCTGCCGCTCTTTTCTCCTATTTCGCCGACAGCCATTTTCTTCTCGCCGAGCAACGCATTTACGAGCGAAGATTTTCCTACCGCGGATTGACCTGCCAGACAATAATATCTGCCTTTGATAATATCCCTGAGTTCGTTGATTCCTTCGCCGCTTTCTGCCGATACTCTCAGCACAGTTGTGATAGTGCCGTATTCTTTTTTTGCAGCCTCGTAAAGCGCGTCGACGCCGTCGGTGTCGCTTTTGTTTATGCAAAGCACGCAATCGATGCCTTGCTGAATACAGCTGATGATCAGCTTGTCGACAAGTTCGAGATCGGGCTTGGGTATAGGCGATATCACGATAATTATGCCGTCGATATTGCTTACATACGGTCTTATAAGCATGCTTTTGCGAGGCAGGACGTCTTTTATCACGCACTCGTATCTCATAACTTCGACCTCTACGTCGTCTCCGACGTAAAGTTCTCCGTTTCCGCGCAGTTTGCCGCGCGCGAAACACTTGAGTATTTCGCCCGTATCCGTCTTTACGCTGTATTTGCCTGCAACGCCTTTTATTATGCGTCCGCGCGTGACCGTACCTATTGCCATTGTTGTATTGTTACTGTATTTACTGTTTATTACTTAATAATAATTAATACTACTTATTATTAGTTTTTGTTGTTGATATATTTTCTTCTTAGCTGTCCGCAAGCGCCCTCTATATCCGACCCCATGCTACGCCTTACCGTATTGCTTACACCGTTATTATCCAGAATTTTTGAGAATTTGTCAATAGCGGTATCGCACGATCCTTTTAGTCCGCGCTCTTTGACGTAATTGAGTCTTATAAGGTTTACGTGGCTCGGGAAGCCTTTGAGTAGCCCGGCAAGAGCCAGCGCACATTCGCGCGTGTCGTTTTCTCCCTCTATCATCGAGTATTCAAAAATGACTCTGCGTCCCGTCTTTTCAAAATAATACTTCGCCGCGCCTACCACCTCTGCAACGCTGTACTTGTTGGCGATCGGCATTATCTTCTTTCTCAATTCGTCGAAAGGCGTGTGCAGGGATATCGTCAGCACGGGCGCGTACCCGTCGTCTGCCAGCTTTCTTATTCTGTCACAGAGTCCGCAGGTAGAAAGCGAGACGTTGCGCCTGGATACGTTTATTCCGCGTTCGTCCGCAAGCAGATCGAGAAACGCCGTCACGTTGTCGTAATTGTCGAGAGGCTCGCCGCTTCCCATAAGGACTACGTTGGTGACTCCGCGGCGGTCTTTCTCTGCATTCAGAGCATTGACGACAAGCACCTGAGACAGTATTTCTCCCGCAGTCAGGTCGCGTACGAGTCCGCCCAACGTAGAAGCGCAGAACGCGCACCCCATAGCGCACCCCACCTGCGTCGATACGCAAAGAGTGTTGCCGTACTTGTATTTCATCAGAACGCCCTCAACGATATTTCCGTCCCCGAGCGCGTAAAGATACTTCACCGTGCCGTCGAGAGCCGAAGTAAAACTCTTTTCGACAGTCAGCCCCAGTGCGCGCCAACCGTCATCCTCAAGCCTTTTGACGAGGTCTTTGGGTACGCCCGTCATAGCGCCCAGTTCACGTCCTGCGGCGATATGCGAAAATATCTGTTTCGTTCTGAAAGACGGCTGACTGTAACCTCTGAGAAGCTCTCCGAGCGCGTCGAACGAAAGGTCGCAAAGAAGGTTCATGCTTTTTCTCTCCTCATTTTCGCAACGAAAAAGCCGTCCGTGCCTTTGCCGTCAGGCAAATACGTATGCTGACTTTCAAGCGTGAAACGTCTGTCCGATTTGAGGAATTTTTTGACTATATCTTCGTTTTCCTCTTTCATCAGCGTGCAGGTCGAATACACGATAGTCCCGCCCGCCTTGACGTATCTCGCTCCGTTTTCGAGTATTCTCGACTGCGTCTGCGTCAGCGAAAATATCTTGTCTTTGTCTTTGAACAGATAAACGTCCGGTTTTTTTGCCGCGACGCCGAAACCGCTGCACGGCACGTCGCACAGTACGACGTCATAGGCGCTTTCAAGAGCCTTATTGTATACGGTCGCATCCATGAGTCTGACGTCCAGTCTGACGCCCATACGGCGCGCATATTGCTGAATAAGCTCCAGTCTGTGATGATACACGTCGCAACTTAACACTTTCACGCCGTCGGCAGCTCCTGCGAAATACACGCTTTTGCCGCCCGGCGCAGCGCACATATCGAGCACGTTGTCGCCGCTCCTGACCTCGGCGGTTTTGCAGCACTCGACAGAAGTCAAAGACTGAAAAGTGATCTCGCCTGCGTCGAAAAGCTGTCTCGACTTCTGACAGTTGCGCACAAAAAAGCAATCCGCGTTGCGAGGATCGTCGATGCAATCTACGCCCGCCGCAACGAGTTTTGCGAGCACTTTTTCCTTGTCGGTACGAAGAAGGTTGACGCGCGCGTGCTCCAGTTCAAACGGCGCGCAGGTCAGAAATTCTCTTGTCTTTTCTGCGCCGAAACGCCTTATGTAATTCTTTACTATCCACAGCGGAACGGACGCTTCGACCGAAAGTCTCTGCGACGCTTCTGTCGGAAGCGCGGGTCTTTGGCGGCAGAACGCCTTGAGTACGCCGTTGATAAAGCCGCTCGAGCCTTGCTTGCCTATCTCTTTGGTAAGTTCCACGACGTTGTTCACCGCCGCGTAATCGGGCATACTGTCCATACCCTCAATACAATACATTCCTATTTTGAGGAGGATTATCGCGCTGTTCTGAGGCTTTTTCGCAGTCATTCTGCCTATATAATAGTCGTACTTGACGTCGTTCTGCAATACGCCGTAGACCAGCCGCGTGACAAAATCGCGGTTTTCAGCCTCTCCGAGCTTGCCTGTCAGAGATATAGAGCCGTATGCCTGTTGTTTGTAGACCTGCGACAATATGTTGTAACATACTTTAAGATCGCTCATTGTTCAAGCATCACTCCGTTGAGGTCGCCGTGTCCGCGCATAAAATCGTCTGCCGACATACGCTTGCCGCCCTCGAGCTGTACCTCCTGCAAAACTAAAAATTCTCCTTTTCCGCACGCGACGCACAGCTTGCCGAAAAAGGCAGCCATTTCGCCCTGCGCATAATATCTGCGGTTGCTCGGCTCGTTGTCGCCGAGTTTTCTCGCCTTCCATATCTTGAATATTTTGCCGTTAAGTCTGCAATACGCCGAAGGCCATGGATTTGTGCCGCGAATGAAATCCACAAGCTCTTTCGCAGACTTTGAAAAATCTATCCTGCCGCTCTCTCTCGTGAACATCGGAAAGTGGCTCGCCTTGGTCTCGTCCTGCGGCGTAAAGACGGCTTTGCCTCTCTCCACGAGCGCAAGTGCTTCAGTTATGGCTTCGCCGCCCGCGACTGCAAGCCTGTCAAAAAGTTCTCCCGCCGTTTCTTCGGGCAATATCGGCATTTTTTTCTGCAAAAGTATATCTCCCGTATCCACGCCGAGCGCGGTCTTCATCACGGTTATGCCTGTGACTTTTTCTCCGTTTATCACAGCCCACTGAATGGGCGACGATCCTCTGTACGCAGGCAAAAGCGACGCGTGCACGTTGAGCACCCCGTGAGGGGTCAGATCGAGCAGCCTCTGATCGAGGATCTGACCGTATGCGCAGGTCACCATGACGTCGGCGCCGAGCGTCTCCAGTTCGTCCGCTCCCTCCAGCCTTATCTTCTCGTACTGAAAGACTTTAAGCCCGAGTTCGAGCGCACGCTGTTTGACCGGGCAGTACGAGACCACACCGCGGTTTCTCGCTCTGTCGGGCTGAGTGACAACGCCGACCACTTCGTGACCCGATTTGACGATGGCATCGAGAGAAGGCACGGCAAAATCGGGCGTGCCCATAAAGATAACCCTCATTCTTTCACCGCCTTGTCGTAATAGAGGATCCCGTCGAGATGGTCGAACTCGTGACAGCAGGCGCGCGCGAGGAAGCCTTCAAACTTACCCTCGTATTTCTTGCCATTTCTGTCCTGAAATACGACCGTTATCTTGTCGGGACGGACGACTTCTTCGCTTCTTCCGGGAACGCTGAGACAACCTTCGGGTCCCTTCTGACTGCCCGACTGCGCGATTATCACGGGGTTGACGAACTCGAAATATCCGTCCTCGGTCTCTACGACCGCGACGCGCTTGAGAAGCCCTACCTGCGGCGCGGCAAGTCCGCAACCGTCGGCGGCGAGCATGGTCTCGTGCATATCGTCGAGAAGTTTGCCCAGTTTTTCGTCAAAAACGGTGACTTCTCTGCTCTTTTTTCTCAGGACGGGATTGCCGTCCTTAACAATGTCTCTGAGTGCCATAAATACCTCAACTCAGACTCTGGGGATTTATCTCTGCGAACACGCTGACACCCCTCGTCTTATTTTCGTTTATAATGCGGTATACTTCGCGCGTGACAAGCGTTTCGTACTCCCGTTTTATCCGCATCAGTATCTGATAGCGGTATTTTTTCTCTATCCTCGCTACGGGCGACCTCCTTGCCTGTAAAAACAAAAATTCGCTCTTGTTTTCAAGCTCGTACGCCCTGACGTCAACGAACATATTTTTCGCGCACGTCCTGACCTCCTCGTCGTCCTCGCCCGTCATGAGTATCCTTATTATAGTAGAATAGGGCGGGAAACCCGTGACCTCTCTTGCGTTGTTTTCCTTTTCAAAAAAACCGAGGTAATCGTAATTTTTCGCAAACCTGTAAACGTAGTGGTTGGGCGAATAGGTCTGAAGTATCACGATGCCCTGTTTGTCGCTCCTGCCCGCCCTGCCCGCGACCTGCGTGACGAGCTGGAAAGTCCTCTCCGCGCTCCTGTAATCGCTGAAATACAGACTCATATCCGCGTCCAGTATTCCCACGAGAGTGACGTCGGGGAAGTCGTGACCTTTGGCTATCATCTGCGTGCCGACGAGTATCTGCGCTTCTTTCGCCTTGAACGCGCCCAGTATGTCGAGATACGCCGATTTTTTAGTCGTCGTCTCGTTGTCCATACGCAGTATCCCCACGCCCGGGAACAGTTTTTCAAGTTCTTCGACGACCCTCTGAGTGCCTATCTTGCCGTATCTGATCTCCTTGCTGCCGCACTCGGGGCATTGAGTCAGCATCCTGTATTTTTTGCCGCAGTAATGACATTTCAGCACATTGTCCACAGAGTGGTAAGTCAGCGTCACGTCGCAGTCCTCACACTTGGCTACGTAGCCGCATTTTCTGCACATCGCAAATGAGCTGTGTCCTCTCCTGTTGAGGAAAAGTATCGCCTGATTGCCGTTCTCGACCGTCTTTCTGAGTTCCGCCTCGAGACGGCGGGAGAATATCCCGTTGTTGCCCGCGATAAGCTCCTGAGCCATATTTTCGATTTTTATTTCGGGCATGCCGTGACGGCTTATCCTGTCGGGCAGGCTTACGAGCGCGTATTCTCCTCTTTTCGCCAAAAGAAAACTTTCTATCGACGGCGTCGCGCTGCCCAGTACGAGTTTGCCGCCGTTGTACTCTGCGCGAAACCCGGCTATCTCGGACGTTATGTACCTCGGATTGGATTCGCTAGAATAACTGGCGTCGTGTTCCTCGTCTATTATTATCAGCCCCACGTTTTTGAGCGGAGCAAAAATTGCGCTCCTCGCGCCTACGACTATGCGCGCCTCTCCCGTGAGAAGCCTTTTCCACTCGTCGTATCTCTCGCCCTGACTGAGACCGCTGTGAAGCATCGCGACGCCGCTTGAAAACCTCGCCCTGAAATTCCTGAGCATCTGCGGCGTGAGCGATATCTCGGGCACTAGCATTATCGCCGTCTTTCCCTGAGCGAGAACGCGCTCTATCGCGTTCATATATACTTCCGTCTTGCCGCTGCCCGTCACGCCGTAAAGAAGCGACACGGTCTTTTCTCCGTTCAGGATCGCGTCAACGGCGTTCTTTTGCGCGGTTGTGAGCGTGACTTTGCCTATACTGCCGCCCACGTCGCCGTACGGCTTGCGGTAGACGGGTTTATCCGTTTTTGCGATTATACCCTTTGCCACGAGCGAATTGACAGTCGCCGCGCCGAATTCTTCTGTGACCACGCTGAGATATTCGCCGCCCTGTTTCAGTCTTTCGACAAGTTCTTTCTGTCTCAAAGCACGCGCGGGTATCAGTTTCTGTATCTGCTCGTCGGTCAGTCCCGCAGCAAGCTCCAGATACAGCCTCTTGAGTTCTCTGACCCTGCCTCCTCTCATCTGCCCGGGAATGAACAGCCTCAGACAGTCGATATAGCGCAGATAGAACTTCTCTTTCATAAACCGCATAAGCGCGAGCATTTCTTCGCTTATGCAGGTAAACTCGTCGAGTTTTGATATGACCGGTTTTAGTTTAGATACGTCGAAGTCGCTCGTTTCTGCCTTGTCAATACAAAAACCCTCCAACTTTTTATTGCCGAAGGGAACCAAAACTCTGTCGCCTTTTTCTATCTCAAGCCCGTCGGGAACGAGATAATCGAATATCCTGTCGACCTCGCCGTTGCTGATGTCGACTATCACCTTGCAGATCATAACGCGATCAGCTCGTCGAGTATTATTTCGGCAAGACTTGCCTTGGTCATCAGCTCGCAGTCGACCTTTCTGCCGTCTTTAGTCATTATCGTCGCGATATTTGTGTCCACGTCAAATCCCGCGCCCTCTTTCGTAACGTCGTTGGCGACTACCATATCGGCGTTTTTCGATTTGAGTTTGTCTTCTGCGCGTTGAGCAAGTTCACGTTTTTCCGCGCAGAACACGACGAGTTTTCTGTCTCCTTTGACCTGTCCGACCGCCTTGGCGATATCTGGGTTCTTGACAAGTTTCAAGGTGACGTTTTCTTCTTTTATTTTGTCGTCGGCGACCCTTTCTATGCGGTAATCCGCAGGCGCCGCCGCCTTGATCACAAAGTCGCAATCTTTAAGTCTGCCGAGCACCGCGTCGTACATTTCGCGCGTGCTCTTTACCCTGACCGTCTCGTCGATATAACGCGGTATCTCCGCAGTCACGAAACCTGCGACGAGTACAACTCTGCCGCCTCTGTTTTTGACCGCTTTGGCTATTTCGATCCCCATCTTGCCGCTGCTGTAATTGGAGATGAAACGCACGCCGTCGATATCTTCTCTGGTCGCTCCCGCCGTGACGAGAACTGTC
>CALWKV010000032.1 GCA_944381355.1 uncultured Christensenellaceae bacterium
ACCGTTGAACAATCGTTGCGAGTTTAAATGGAGATTTAATCGCGTTTTACCAAAAAACTTGGTAAAATCAACTCGTCCCAGTATACTGGGAAAGTTTATAATAATACAATATCGATTACTGCCGTTAGTAAAAAAGAGCATATTAGCGATAAAAGACCTAAGTCTCGACATATCGCTATCCGTAAAGCAAATAAGGTAAGATCATACAGGCAAGCGATTCTGTTAGCAGGATTTTACCGAGAGCATAGCAAAAGTGCTCTGTCCCAGTATACCGGGAAAGCCTATAATAACGCCGAATTGAATTTTGGTTTTTAGGTCAAAAGACATATTTCAGGTCAAAAGACCTAAAACCAATCATCGCCCGCAAATATATAAAGAACCGATCAAAAATCGAGGCATTAAAGGTGGATAAAAATCGATTTTACCAAAAAACTTGGTAAAACCAACCCGTCCCATTATACTGGGAAAACTCGTAATAATACAAAAAGATAAAAAGATCTTTTTTCTTTTCACAAAAACCACGCTTTTTATGAAAAGTACCTTGCAAAACGGCGAGTTAGGGGGAGCCGTTTTGTCGGAAGGGATACCGTAAGGGAAAACAAAATTTAAGCGTATATGAGAAACGATTAATTGTTTCGATTTAGCGTAATAATTTTGGTGTCCCTTGCGAAATGTAACCACGCTTTTTGTGAAAAGTACTTTATGAGACCGAAAGCCGCAGGGTGAGGACGAAGCAGGGAGGGGATACAGTAAGGGGAAACACAAATCACAGCGTATATGAAAAGGGCTGTCCTTGCGAACAGCCCTTTGATTAAGCGTCGTGATTTTGGTGCCCCTTGCTAAGCGAAGCGACTTTGGTGCCCCTTACTAAAAGGATTTAGTTTTTATTGCTATGCAACGGCGCGGGGATTCTTCCGCCTCTGTTGACAAACTTGGACGGGTCGCTGCGGTTGATGGGCATGATCGGCGCTTCGCCGAGCAGTCCGCCGAAAGTCGCGGTTTCGCCTTCTTTCTTTCCGTAGACGGGGATAACTCTGACGGCGGTCGTCTTGGTGTTGACTACGCCGATTGCGATCTCGTCCGCGATTAGCGCGGAGATTATTTCGGGAGAGACGTCTCCCGGAATAGCTATCATATCGAGACCGACAGAGCAGACCGCGGTCATCGCTTCGAGTTTTTCGAGAGAGAGCAGTCCGTTTTGCGCGGCTTTTATCATGCCCGCGTCCTCGGATACGGGGATGAACGCGCCGGAGAGTCCTCCGACGTGATTGCTCGCCATGATGCCGCCTTTCTTTACGGCGTCATTGAGGAGTGCAAGCGTTGCGGTCGTGCCGCAAGCGCCTACGCTTTCCAGTCCTATTTCTTCGAGTATGTGAGCCACGCTGTCGCCTACGACGGGGGTCGGCGCGAGCGAGAGGTCTACTATGCCGTAGCTAACACCGAGGCGGTTTGCCGCTTCGCGCGCGACGAGCTGACCCACGCGGGTGATTTTGAATGCAGTCTGTTTGATGACTTCTGCTACCTGAGTGAGGTCACCGTCCACCTGTTCGAGCGCGACTTTTACCACGCCGGGACCCGATACGCCTACGTTGACCACAGCGTCGTCCTCGCCGCTTCCGAGGAATGCTCCCGCCATGAAAGGGTTGTCCTCCACCGCGTTGGCGAACACGACGAGCTTGGCGCATGCTAAGCTGTCCTGATCGCGGGTAAGATATGCGCAGTCCTTGACGATCTGACCCATCAGCTTGACGGCGTCCATATTGATGCCTGCCTTGGAAGTCGCGACGTTGACCGAAGAACATATCTTTTTGGTCGTGGAGAGCGCCTCGGGAATGCTGAGGAGGAACTCCCTTTCGTACGGCGTCATCGCCTTGTGCACGAGAGCGGAATAGCCGCCGAGAAAGTCTATGCCGATTTCGTCTGCGACTCTGTCGAGCGTGCGGATTATCTCGAGGTGACCTTTGCTCGACGCTGCGACTAGGCTGACGGGAGTCACGGCGATGCGCTTGTTGACGATCGGCACGCCGATCTCGCCTGATATGTCGTTGCCTATTTTGACGAGGTTGCCCGCCTTTTTCATCAGTTTGTCGTATATCTTGTCCGCGGTGCGCTTGGGGCTGTCTGTAATGCAGTCGAACAGCGAGACGCCGAGCGTTATCGTTCTGACGTCGAGGTGCTGATGCGACACCATGTTTATAGTTTCGAGAATTTCGTTGGTCGAATACATAAGTTTCCTCAGTTGTTCATATTCAGAGATACGTTGTGCATGCTGTCGAAGATGCTCTTGAGCTGTATCTGTATCTGTACGCCGATTTTTTCGCCGAGTTTATTCAGCTCTGACTTGATGACGTCGAAGCGGGGCGCGTTTTCGCAAATCTCGACCGCCATTATCATCGTGAAATATTCTTCCTGAAGAATGGTTTGAGAAATGTCCTCTATGTTCACGTCCATGTCGTAGAGGGCGCCCGAGACTTTGGCGATGATGCCTTTTTTGTCTTTTCCGATAACGGAAACGATAGCTTTCATATATTACCTCTCAGTAGTTTAATATCACTTTTCCCACGATCCAGTCCATGTCGATGCAACCGTAAACGTGGCTGTCTTTGGAAACGTTGCGGTTGTCTCCGAGCACGAACAGTTCGTTCTCGCCCACGGTAAGACCCGTCGTCGTAAGCGCGTCGATCACCGCTCTGTCCGCATTGTAGAAATACTCGGCGGAGTAACCAGTCTCGGAAGCGAAGTCGTCGAGCTTTTCGCCGTTGACCGTGTAGTCCATCGTGCCGAGGTCGAAGAAAATCACGTCTCCCGGCATGCCGATAATGCGTTTTATCGGTGGGTTGTCGTTGTCGGGGATCTTGAAAACGACGATATCGCCGCGCTCCAGCGTGTACCCCACTTTTGACAGCAGTATGCGATCTCCTTCGTCGTAAGTCGGGTACATCGATTGTCCCGATACCGTCATCGGAGTCAGAAAAAAGAGCAGGGTGACGATGACGACAACCAGCAGTACGATTATCGCGCTCAGCAGGATATTGATTATATCCGCGCGGCGGTTCTTTTTTTTGAGTTCGTTTTCTTCGAGAAGATCTCTCAATCTTCGCCTCCGATTATTTTCTTGACGCTTTTTTCAAACCTGATCGCGTCTATCATTACGCTTCGCCCGCACTTGTCGCAAACTATGCGCACGTCTGCACCCGTACGCGTGACCGTCCATACGTTCCCGCCGCAAGGATGCGGTTTTTTGGTGACGACCTTGTCTCCTACCTTGTATTGCATGGCGTCACACCCACAGTATGTTTTTGAACAGCGCGCCGTTTATTTTGTGAAACGTCAGGCTCTTAATATTTTTCCAGCCTTTTAGCGGAACCAGGGTCTGCGTCTTGAAAGAGGAGGGGGAAAGAGAACACTTTGTCCATTCTCCGTCGCCGTTGACCGTGCATACCGCAGTGTAAAAGACCTTTTTGCCGTTTTCTTTGTTGCAGACTCTGACCTCGACGTTTGTCTTGACGGGACTGTATGCGTCGAATTGCAACAGACTTTCGTCCGTTCTCAGATACTTGTCCTCGCCGACGCTGTAAGTCGTGATGTCCGCGTCATCGCAGGTTATGCCGAGTATGTCGTAAGCTCCCGCTTTGAGGAAAGGCGCGGTCGTGCAAAGATAACTGCTTGCATTGTCGGCAACAAAACTTCCCACTCCGTTTTTGCGCTCGTAGATGATATGCGTTCTGCGCGTTTTTTCGCGCTCTATGCCCTCGGGCAGTCTAAAATAGCTTTCAAAAGAAGAAAGCACGGTGCCGTCCTCGTATTCTGCATTGACGAAAGCGAACACGCATTCCGCGTTTTCCGCGACAGGGATCTCGCAACGTTTGCACCCGTTCTGAGGCAGAATTATCTTGTTCCAGTTTCTGATAGTGGAATCCTGCTCGTCGAATGCGTACCAGACGCTTATCTCCTTGGTCGCGAGAGGCGCGTCCACGGTGATAAAAGCAATCGCCTTGCCGTTTTCTGCCGAAAGCGTAAGCCCGGGACTCTTTTTGAGCAGCGGAGCTTTGTTGTCGAAGAAATCGACGAAATTGAGTTGTGTCGACAGAGAATATTGAGGCATCAACAGACCCGTATTGGGGCATATGGTGCAATAAACGCGGTCGTTGTCGATCAGAGAAAGAGTGTTTTCCACTCTGTCCACGCTGGTAATTGCGTTGTTGGAACCGCAGAGCAGAAGCACGGGACATTCTACGTATCTCGCATAAGTCTGGCTCGCGCAGCCCGCAAACCATCTTTCGAGCTGATCCGTCATCTGCAAAGGCTCTGCGTCCTCGTCGAATCTGAAAGTGTCGGAGTACTCTCTCCAGCCGGCGTTGTTTATCGATACGACGGCGTCTACGCGTTTGTCCATCGCCGCTGTCTGCCACAGCATATCCGCGCCTTCACGTGCGCCGACGAGTATGATCTTGCAGTCGCGGGACAGTGTTTTTGCAAGAGTGATGACTCTGCGCGTGACGGTCGTCCACAGATATTGACAGCTGTCTTTCGCGGTGGGGTCGGCAACAGAAAAATGCCCGTTGCTGAACTCGGCTTCACCGTATTTTACGCTTTCGGGATAGCGGGAGCGTCTCGCGGAGTCCTCGTTGGTCGCATTGTAGTCGAACTCTATATAGCCGAAGCCGCGCCCCGTATAGGCTTCTGACAAAACCGACGGGGAGGGTGATCTTGTGCCGTCTTTTATGTAAATCGCAATTTTAGGAGAGGAGGAAACAGGGAAAGAGCCGCTTGCGAAGATGCGCGGAGCGCCGTCCTTGAAACCGTCTGCGTTGAAAAACGCCTCAAACGAAATAAAGCCGCCTTGTTTGCGGAAGTGCGTAAACGAAATCTGAAGCGGCGATGCTTCCGGATCGTAGTCCTGCCATATCTGTAAAGGCGTCAGAATCGTATTTTCCATACGTCTTATTATAGTCCGTATATTAAAAAAAAGCAAGTGCTTGCGGCAAGCGAATAAAAAACGGAAAACGCGATCGGCGGCGAATCGGGGCATAAAGAGAGCGCCGCATGCATAATATTGCAATAAACGGAGGTAGGCATGGCAGATTATGACGATTACAGGATAGTCAGCGACGGGCAAGCAGCCGCGATGAATGCAGAGTATTCGGCAAAAGAAGAAACAAAGGGCAGGAGAGAGGCGCTGAAAGGGTTGCCGGTCTATCTTACGGACGAAGCGCGCAAAGTTGCGACGCTGTGCGCACAAGCCTCGAAAGGCTGCGAATACCTCCTCGATTACGCGACTGACGACGACGAGAGACGGCTTCTCGGTTATGCCGCGTCTGCAATGAGCGGTCTTTGCACGTATCTCGGCGGGGGCGAATCAGTGCAAGGGGAAAGCTTCGGCGCGTCGGGGGTCAAACGTTCGCTCGCAAAGACGTTTCTGCTTTGCAACCGCGCTGCAGTCATGCTGTGCGGTATCGCGGATTCGTCGGGAGGAGAAGAAAACGTCGAACACGCCGCTCGTACGGCGATCTGCGCCGCGCAATGCGTTATGGCGGTTTACTTAATGCAAATTTAGGTGTCCGTGTAGATAAAACGCGTTATTTATGGTATAAGCACCAAGCCGGACATTTCAGAAAATCGTATGGCGAAAAGAAAAAACGGAGAAACGTTCTCCGTTTTTTCAGTCGATTTTCTCATGTCCCCGAAAAGAGACATGCAATGACCTGCGGCAGAGGTTATTCGTGGTTGTGCGTATTCGCGCCCTTTTCGATCGCATTGATCCTCTTGGGGCTGAACTTGTTGTATATCAGATACACGATCGTCCAGATACCCGCGATACCGACGATGGCGTAGAGAATACGAGCGCCCACGTACGCTTCTGACGTAAAGATCCAGTTGACGAAGTTGAAGTTGAAAATTCCCACGCTCAACCAGTTCAGTGCGCCGACTACGAGAAGCAGCAAAGCAATTACGGTTATCATACGTTCCTCCTTTTTTGAAGATTAGGCTTGATGCCTTACCGCTAGTTTGCATATCCGTCGCAAAAATATCCGTGCGAAAAGATTGAATTGCAGCGTATTTTGGTTTATAATATTCTATATTGTCGCGTTTAATGCGCGGAAAGCGGGCGTCTACCGACGACCCTGCGGCAAAAATTCGGATCACAGGACGTATCTATGGCAAGCAGAGGAAAGAAAAAAACACAGGCAAGAGGAGCGACTCCCGTTTCTGCGGAAGTCGTGACCCGCAAGCGCGACAACCGCTGGACATACGTCGTAGCGGCGGCGCTCGTTTTGCTGACGGTATTTTTATTTATCAACTCCTTTACCGTTCAGGCAAACATCGAATATACGGACGAAAACGGCGACAACCTTCTCGAAGATGTAGATCAGTCTCAGATGACTTTCGGCAAAAGCGCCGTAACTGCGATTTTCGCTCCGGTCGACGGTTATGAGGACGCGATCGATTACACTCTCAGAAACCTGCCGTTTACCAAGGACAGCACCATAGTGCAGGATATAGCAAAACAGCTGGTATCGGCTTATCCTCAGGAAAAATTGCAGCTTTTAGACACGGCATATATCACGATCTACGTGACGGAGACGATATATCTCGCGCTGACGCTCGCTTTCGCGGCGTTCTCGATCGTGGTGCTTGTGCGCAAAAAGGAAGGCGACGACGTATTGTCGCTTATTGCGGCGGCGGTCATGACCGTGTTGTCTGCGGCAAGACTTATCATAGGGCTTGCGATGTGTATGAACAGTACCAAAGAATTTATGATCACTGCGGGAGGCGCCCCCTGGCTCGCGCTCGTGACGACGCTCGCAGCCACGGTTATACTCGCGGTATTCGTACGCGGCAGAAAAAAGGAAGAAAGTAACAAAGAGGCGAAAAAATGAAGTGCAGATCGTGCGGTAAAGAAATAGAAGAAAACAGCGAATTCTGCAGGTATTGCGGAGCTGCTCAAAAAAAGAAACGCAAGCCTACGTGGAGCGAGAGACGTCGGCAAAGAGAGCGCGAAACAGAGGAAATAGTCAACAAATCCAGACTTACGGAAAAGGACGTTCTTCTCGCCGTACCCGTCGGAACGGACGGCATAGAGGTCAGACCGCTCGGGGAAACCCGTTCGCAGTTTATCAGATGCGCTGTTCTCGCGGCGATCTACCTCGCGGTAACGCTTGCGGCGCTCGCGGGACTTGTGTTGATGATAAGGCTGAATATCGACGGTATGTCCAGGACTTTGCGCGCGGTGATATGTTTCGCTTTGCTCCTCGTGCTCGCGGGCTTCGGCGCTTCGTTTGCGGACAGGCTGTACAGCGCCGGAGTTTTTTCGGCAATGCAGAAAAGCGACAGGGCGGTAAAAAAAGTCAGTTACGGCAAGGCTCCGTACGTGTCCGACCGCGGCAGACTGTATCAGCTCGTTTACAACGCAAGATGCGTTGCGTGCGGTGCAGAAGTCCATATAGAGGAGTTCGACGGCAGATTGTATACGGTGTGCAATTATGACAGGACGCATCTGGGAGTTTTGTCGACAGAGGAGATATTCGCTATGCTGACGGGAGAAAAAACCAAAGATGCGGATGCGTCTGCCGAAAACCATAAAGAGGAAAACGTTGCGTGCGGGGACGAGAGCGCATGCGGAGTCCGTGCAGAGAGCGATATCGTCGAAAACGGTAACGTAGGCGACGAAGCGAAAAAAGACGGAGAGTGATACGGGCGCGCGGTTGCCTTGAGGCAGCGCGCGTTTTTGTCGCAGAAAACAGATAAAAGCGCAAAAAAATTTTTGTTGCAGTTATTTGCGTTTTTTTGCTTTAAATGTCGAAATATCGAATACTTATTGCAAAAAATACTATGATCCGGGGCTTTCGGCGATCGAGTCGAAGCCGCAGAATAAAAATTGTTCTGCAAAGCTGTATTTACAAAACGCCTGAAGTCAGTGTATAATAAACAAAGTAAGTTTTGAAAGCGCGAAAGAGAGGGAAAATATGCAGGTCGTTGACAAAGCGGTCGGGATCGTAAAAGACTTTTTCCGACATTGGAACAAGCCGGCTGAGGGCAACTACGTCGGCAACAAAGAGGTAATAGCTTATTCCGTCGGAGGAATGGGAGTGCAGTTCGTGGCGGCAATATCCTCGCAGATTCTTCTGCAAGCGAATTGTCTGCTGATCGGTACGGTATACGGATTGAAGCCTACCGATCTCGCGATGCTTCTCATGATAAACACCGTCATATCCATTGTGATACAGCCGTTCAAGAGCTGGCTTATCGACAACACGCCGGGCGGGAAGGGAAAAGCGAGACCGTGGTTATTATGGCTGGGACCTCCGTGCGCGATATTGATGACGCTGACCGCGTTTATACCTTTGTCGTGGAGCAAACAAACGATACTGATATGCGTGGGCGTGCTTTACATATTGATGAATTTCATTTATCAGTTCTATCTGGGCATGTACACGCAGCTTGTTCAGCTTGAAACGCCCAATACCAACGAGCGCGCAAAGATCATTTCCATAAGTTCGATCATATACAGTTTCGCACCGACCATCACGGGTGCGGTATTCCCGCTGATAGCTACGGCATTCGACCTCGGGCAGGTTGACCAGAATTTCTACAAAGTTATTTTTCCGCTGTTCTCTTTTGTAGGTTGCGGACTGGGATTTTTTGCTTACTTCGGCACGAAAGAACGCATAATCGTTCCTCGCAGACAGGTACAGAAGGTCAAGTTCAAGGACGGTTTTATCAAGATCTGCAAAAACAGATATTTCTGGATAAACAACATTTCTACATGGTTTACTTTCGCAAGGGCGGCGCTCACGGGAAGCATGATGTGGGCTTACGTCTACATGCTTCAGAACGAGGTTATTCAGTCTGTCGCAAGCCTTATCATAGGTACGGCGTCCCTTGTGGGCATGGTTCTCGGACCATTTATAATAAAGAAAATCGGCAAAAAAAATACGGTGCTTCTTACCAACGGAGTTATAGCGCTTTCGATGGTGCCGCTGATATTCTACAACAACAATTTCTATGTGTTTGCCGCCGCGTGCTACGTGGCTTTCTGGGGTACGGCGGTGCAGATAATCACCACGCCTGCTCTCAGCGCAGACGCGCTCGACTATCAGCAGTGGAAAACGGGCGACCGTCTCGAAGGTTTTTCGCAGAATTTCGCGATCATCAATTCGCTCGTGGCTATCGGAACCAACTATATTATTCCATTCGTCTACGAATATTACGGTCTTATCAACGACTACGACGTGCTTTACGACGAGGCGGTGCGTTCTCCGATGCTCTCGGCAATGGCTTTGATGTCTGTGATAGGGGCTATATTGCACGGCGCGCCGTTCCTGTTCTGGAATATGACCGAAAAGGATCAGGAGCGCATGATAGAAGATCTGAAGCGGCGCGCTCATGAGCAGAACGTTCTTGACGGCTGTGCGGATGCGAGCATACTTTCCAGCGACGAACATCTCAACGATGAAAATCTGTTTGAAGCCGACGGCGGGGACAAAGTCGTAGAAGACGAGAAGAATGATCCCGTAAACGGAGAGGAGGACAGATTATGAAAAAAATCGCTAAGATCGCAGCTGCGGTATCTGTAATTGTTTTGTGTCTTGCGGCGCTTCTTACAGGTTGTTCGGAAACGCTGACGGTAGAAGAAGGCAGAGTTATGCTTCAGCAGGGCGTGGAAAAAGCCGCCGCAAGCGACGTATATTATATCAAATATCGATATAACGACAATAGTTCCGCAAACGGCAAATATACTCAGTACAGCCTTAACGTACAGGGCGACAGCGCAAAGTTTACCATCGCGACCGGCGACGTGCTCAAGACGGTTTATGACGATACTTACTTCGGCAAGAGTCTGAAAGACGGTGTTTCTTCAAAGAACGCATCGGACGGAGATTACGTAACCGGAAAGGTTTACCGGGAGAACGACGGCTGGAGAGTCAGCAGATGCACTCTGGACGAATTTTTGAACGACGAGAAAATTTCCTCCTACAATATGGACTCTGTAACGGCATTGCTCTCGGGACTAAGCGAGGACGAACTCAGGATATCGTCCGTTACCAGAACGGGCAAGGTGGTATACATTTCGGCTAAAGTCGAAAAAGAAGGCAATCCGCTTTCGCAATACGGAGACCTTGTCATCCGTCTTATCAACGATAAACTCGCCTACGTGGGCGATACTAAAGAAACTTTCAACGTCAGCATTTCTTACGGCGGTCCGGTGATAAACGTCCCCGCATGGAAGAGCGAAACGACAAAGGAGTAATATATGAAAGAAATAATACCCAGACCTCAATCCGTGATCGAGGCGAAAAAGGGAGGTTTTTTCGACCTCTCCTGTATAGACGCCCTCGAGATTGACGAAAAATTTTCACTTACGGCATCGGTGATCGTCGAGATTCTCGAAAAAGGACTTGACAAAAAACTGCCGTCGGAAGGAAGCAAACCGCTGAAGATAGGTTTTGCTTCGGAACTCGCTCCGCAGAGCTATCGCATCGAGTGTGACGAAAACGGACTGTCGATCGTTGCGGGAGACGCGGCGGGCGCGCTTTATGCGGTACAGACGCTCAGGGTCGGCGCGATGTTCGGGACTCCGCAGAAGAATCTGCTCGTACCGTGCGGAAAGGTCAACGACTATCCGCGCTACCGTTGGAGAGGCATTTTGCTGGACGAGGCGCGCCACTTCTTCGGCGAGGAAGAAATCAAAAAGCTGCTCGACGTGATGTGCATGCACAAACTCAACGTGCTTCACTGGCATCTTACCGACGATCAGGGCTGGAGAGTGGAAATAAAGAAATATCCTCTGCTGACAGAGATCGGTGCGACGAGACCGCGTTCTCAGATACACGGCTGGCAATCTACCGACGTGGACGACGTGCCCGTCAGCGGTTATTATACGCAGGAAAAGATAAAGGAGATCGTGGCGTATGCGGCAGAAAGAGGCATTTCGATAATTCCGGAAATCGATATGCCCGCACATCTTGCGGCGGCTATGGCGGCTTATCCGTGGCTCGGTTGCAGAGAGCTTAAGAGAGATCCGCATTATTATTTCGGCAGCAAGATACCCCTTTCGCAGGGTATTAAGGACTGGAACAGAAGCGCGTGCATAGGCAAGCCGTCGACGATGGAGTTCATCAAAGGCGTGATAGACGAGATCTGCGATATGTTCCCGGCGCCGTATTTCCATATCGGCGGCGACGAGGCGCCCAAGGACGAATGGAAAGATTGCCCCGCTTGTCAGGCATTGATCGCTTCTCTCGGACTCAAAAACGAAAAACAGCTTCAGGGCTGGTTCATCAACGAGGTCGCGGGGTACGTCAAGAGCAAGGGCAGACGTCTCATCGGCTGGAACGAGGTGCTCGAGGGCGACATTCTCGATAAAGACGTAGTCGTGCAATACTGGACTCCGCAGAGAGATTGCAAGGTCATCAAGCACGTCAGACGCGGCGGCAAAGTGATTATCAGCAAGCACAGATATTTCTATTTCGATATGCCTTACGCGCAGTATCCGCTCAAGAACACTTATATGTTCAACCCTTATTTCGAGGGCTTCATGTCGGTTGACGACAACAACGTCAAAGGCATAGAAGGCGCGCTGTGGACGGAATGGGTGTCTACGCCCTCAAAGCTGGAATTTCAGCTTTTCCCGCGTATGGAAGCGCTTGCAGAGGTGTCATGGTACGGCGGACCCAAGAACTGGAAGAAGTTTTTGCAGAGGGTGCGCGATTATGTTCCGCTTCTCGATTCGTACGGGCTGAATTATGCAAGCGAGGAGATATACCGCGATCCCAATCCTTTCAGAAGGCTGAAAAAGATAAAGACGTGGTACGGCGGCAATGAGAACGTCGAATACGAAAAAAACGACAATAAACACTGAGTCGAAAACTTTTTGAGGGTTTAGCGGCACAAAAATACAAATATAGAGTATTATCGGACGTGCGGTCTGACCGCGCGTCTTTTTATATATTGAAATCGCTTTCTGCGTGTGGTATAATGTAATCAGTAAACAAAAGGGGCAACTTATGAAAAAAATAGTGATCATAGGTGCGGGCGTGATCGGTTGTTCGATAGCGAGGGAACTCAGCCGTTACGAGGCTGAGATTATCGTGCTCGAACGCGAAAACGACGTCGCTTGCGGCACAACAAAAGCCAATTCGGGCGTGGTACACGGCGGCTTTGACGCAAAACCGCATACAAAAAAAGCCTGGTACAACGTCCGCGGCAACGAGATGTTCGACAAACTGTCGAAAGAACTCGACTTTCCGTTCAGGCGCAACGGCGCATACGTGCTCTGTTTCGACGATACCAAATGGGACGGGCTGAAAAAGCTCTACGATCAGGGCGTCGAAAACGGCGTGAAGGGTCTGAAAGTCGTGACGGGCGACGAGGTGAGAAAAAGAGAGCCTTACGTCTCCGATGAGGTCAAAGGCGCGCTGTGGTGTCCTTCGTCGGGCATAGTCAGTCCTTACGAAATGACCATCGCATATGCAGAAAACGCGGCGGCGAACGGCGTGAAATTCGTCTTTGAAAAGACGGTGGACAGGCTTGAAAAATCGGGTGAAAAAATCAAGGTGGTCTGCAAGGACGGCGACGTATACGAAGCCGACGCGGTCGTCAACGCGGCGGGACTTTACAGCGACGAGCTTAACAATAGCGTTTCTTCGACAAAGTACAAGATAGTCCCGAGAAAAGGCGAATATATGCTGCTTGACAAGACGTCGGGGTATCTGACCTCTACGACTCTGTTTCAGCTTCCTACGGCGATGGGCAAAGGCATTCTCGTAGTGCCCAGCGTGCACGGCAACGTGCTGCTCGGACCCACCGCGGTGGACATTGAGGACAAGGAGTGCAGGGATACGACTTACGACGGACTTGCGGAGGCGTTCGACAAGGCGAGGATAACGGTACCGTCTGTCACCAAAAAGACGGTGATCACGCAGTTCACGGGGCTTCGCGCTCATGCCGACGCAGGCGATTTCGTCGTAGGCTGGGCGGGCGACGATCTGCCGCTTTACAACCTGATCGGCATAGAAAGCCCGGGGCTTACCGCGGCTCCCGCGCTCGCCGTACAGGCGGCAGAGGACGTTGCCGATTATACCGCGCTTGCGTTCAACAAGAATTTCAATCCGATAAGGAAGGGCATACCTTGTTTTGCGACGATGACAGAAAACGAAAGAGCGGAGATAATAAAGAAAAATCCGCTTTACGGCAGGATCGTCTGTCGTTGCGAGGTCGTCACGGAGGGAGAGATCGTAGACAGCATCAACCGTCCCGTGGGAGCTAAAGACCTGGACGGCGTAAAGAGGCGCACACGCGCGGGCATGGGCAGATGCCAGAGCGGTTTCTGTTCCGAACGCGTAATGGAGATCATCGCGCGCGAACGCGGCATCGATATGACCGAGGTCACCAAGAGCGGCAAAGGCTCGGAGATCGTGGTCGGGAGGGTCGAATAATGGAAAAAAATCTCATCATAATCGGCGGCGGACCTGCCGGACTTGCCGCGGCAAAGAGCGCTTACGATGCGGGCGAAAGAGACATTCTTATACTCGAGAGAGAGGACAGGCTGGGAGGCATACTCAACCAGTGCATACACAACGGCTTCGGTCTGCATACATTCAAGGAAGAACTTACGGGACCCGAGTACGCGGCGAGGTATATCAAAGAAGTCCTCGACAGAAAGATAGAATACAAGACGGGCACGACAGCGCTCAGTATAGATAAGAACAAGCGCGTCACTTGCGCGAGCGAGGCGGAAGGTCTTATGATCTACGAAGCAAAGGCGATAATCCTTGCCTGCGGCTGCAGGGAAAGACCGAGGGGCGCAATCAACATCGCGGGTTGCCGCGCGGCGGGCATTTTCAGCGCGGGCACGGCGCAGAAGCTGATCAACATAGACGGCTATATGCCCGGCAAAGAAGTGGTCATACTCGGCAGCGGAGACATAGGACTCATCATGGCGCGCCGCATGACTTTTCAGGGCGCTAAGGTAAAGGCGGTCGTAGAGCTGATGCCCTATTCGTCAGGTCTCAACAGAAATATCGTGCAGTGTCTCAACGACTTCGATATTCCGCTGATGTTCTCGCATACGGTCGTGGACATCAAGGGAAAGGGCAGAGTTTCGTCGGTCGTCATCGCGGCGGTGGACGAAAAACTCAATCCGATAAAGGGTACGGAGCAGGAGATAAAGTGCGACACTCTGCTCCTCAGCGTCGGACTTTTGCCGGAAAACGAATTGTCAAGAATGGCGGACGTCAACCTCAGCCCCGTCACGGGCGGCGCCGTGGTCGACGACGATATGATGACCGGGACGGACGGCATATTCGCGTGCGGCAACGTACTTCACGTGCACGACCTCGTCGACTTCGTCAGCGAGGAGAGCGAATGGGCGGGAGCGCGCGCGGCGGCTTATATAAGAGGAGAAAAAGCCAAGGGCGAAAGGGTTGCGATAGGCGCAGAAGGCGGCGTCAGATACGTCGTGCCCCAGTACGCGCTCAGAGACGGTGAAGAAAATCTCAAACTGAGAATGCGCGTAGGCAACGTCTACAAAAACGTCAGGCTGTGCGTCGTATGCGACGGAGAAGAAGTATATTCAAAGAAGTGCATGATAGTCACTCCGGGTGAGATGGAGACCGTGAGTTTGAACGAAAAACAAACACGGGCGCTGAAAAATTGCAAAAAGGCAACTGTTTGCCTGAAGGCGGTGGAAAGATGAAAGAGATGATTTGCACATGCTGTCCGATGGGCTGCAGACTCACGGTGGACGACAGCGATCTCAACGATATCAGGGTCAGCGGCAATACCTGTCCGCGCGGCGCAAAATACGGCAAAGACGAGGTGACCTGTCCCAAGAGAATGGTCACGTCGGTGGTCAGGGTAGAAGGCGGCGAAGTTGCGATGCTCAGCGTCAAGACGAGAGAATCTATCGAAAAGTCAAGGATTTTCGACGCGCTCGCTCTGCTTAAAGGAGTGACGGTCAAGGCTCCCGTGAAGATAGGAGACGTAGTCGTAGCGGACGTGCTCGGTACGGGCGTAGACTTTATCGCGACAAAAGACGTGGCGGTCGGTCCGCACGGGAAGTGAGAGGTGGACAATGGGAAAATACGTAATGTCGATAGATCAGGGGACTACGAGTTCGAGAGCTATTGTTTTCGATAAAAAGGGCAATATTATAGCCAAGGCGCAAAAGGAGTTCACTCAGATATATCCGCACGAGGGCTGGGTGGAACACGACCCCGAGGAGATAATCGCGGGCGTCAAAGAGGTCGTAGCGCAGGTGATCGAAAAAGTAGGCGCGGAAAACATAGACTGCATAGGAGTGACCAATCAGCGCGAGACGGTGGTCGTGTGGGATAAAAATACGGGCAAGCCCGTCTATAACGCTATCGTATGGCAATGCAGACGCACGGCGGACTATTGCGACAAGCTCAAGGAAGCGGGTCTCGAAAAACTTATATATTCCAAGACGGGGCTTCAGATTGACGCATATTTCAGCGCTACAAAGATCAGGTGGGTACTCGAGAACGTGGATGGCGCGAGAGAGAGGGCAGAAAAGGGAGATCTTCTTTTCGGCACGATGGACACCTACGTGATGTGGAGTCTGTCGGGCGGCAGGATATTTGCGACCGACTATACCAACGCCAGCAGGACGATGCTGTTCAACATACACGACATGACGTGGGACGAAGATCTGATCAAGATGTTCGACGTGCCCGTCGGTATGTTTCCCGCGGTATATCCGTCGGGTCACGCTTACGGCGTTACGAGCGCGGATATCACGGGCAGAGAAATCCCCGTATGCGGCGACGCGGGAGATCAGCAAGCGGCGCTTTACGGACACCTGTGCACGAAAAAGGGCAGTATTAAAAACACGTACGGCACGGGTTGTTTCGTGCTGATGAATACGGGCGACGAGCCTATCGAATCCAAACGCGGGCTCGTCACAACCGTTGCCGCGAGCAGAGACGGCGAGAAGCCGCAGTACGTGCTGGAGGGCAGCGTTTTCGTCGGCGGAGCGGTGATACAGTGGCTGAGGGACGAGCTGAAACTCATCAATTCGTCTCCCGAGACCGAGGAGATCGCAAAGAGCGTTCCCGATACGGGAGGAGTGTACATAGTCCCCGCGTTTGTGGGATTGGGCGCTCCGCATTGGGATTCCAGGGCGAGAGGACTCATCACGGGAATAACGCGCGGCACTTCGAGGGCGCATATAGTAAGAGCGGCGCTGGAGTCGATCGCATATCAGGTCGTCGACGTCATGCATGCCATGCAGAGCGACGCGGATTGCAAAATCACCGCGCTCGGCGTGGACGGCGGCGCTTGCGCCAACAATTTCCTCATGCAGTTTCAGGCTGACATTCTGGATTGCAAAGTGGTCAGACCCAGGATAATAGAGACTACGGCGCTGGGCGTCGCTTATCTTGCGGGACTTGAGACGGGTTACTGGAAAAACGAGGACGAGATAAGAGAAAACGTTGGCGTAGAACGCGTTTTCGAGCCTAAAATGTCCAAGAAAAAGCGAATGGATCTGCTTATGGGCTGGGCAGACAGCATCGCGAGGGCAAAATTCCGCTGAAGCGATCAGGTTGCATAATGCGCGTCTGCGCAGGTTTTTGTTTGCATTGAGCGTAAATTAGTGATACAATCAACAGGATACGTCTCAAGGAGAATGGTTTGGAAAACAAGACATATCTGACCAAAATGGAAAAATCGGGGTACGGGCTTGCCGCTCTCGGGCAGGGAGCCATGTACGCGATGATGACTTCGTGGCTTAGCAGGTTCTATACCGACGTGCTCGGCTTGGAGCTTCTTTTCGTCATGGGTCTGATGTGGGTTGCCCGTCTCGTTTTCGCGGTGGGCGATCCGCTTATGGGTGTGCTTGTGGACAATACGCGTTCCAGGTTCGGCAAGATGAGACAGTATCTCTTGTTTGCGCCGTTCATCGTCTCCCTTCTCAGCGTTTTCCTGTTTATCGACTTCGGTCTCGACATGACCGGCAAGATGATATACGCCTCTGTCACGTATATAGTGTGGGGCGTGGCGTACGCGGTATGCGACGTGCCGTTCTGGGGGCTTCCTTACGCTATGACTCCCAACGTCGGGGAGAGAGACAAATTTCTCTCGTTCGCGCGTACTCTCAACAGTATAGGCGGCGCGCTTCCCGTCGCGGTAGTCGCGCTTCTCATAGGAGACAATTTACTGGGGCTCAGAAAGGGACTCATGGTCGGCGCGATACTCTTTTCGGCAATAGCTATCGTACCGTTTTCGATGACCTTTTTCTTTACGAGAGAGAGGATAGAGCCGCAAAAGGAAAAGATAGGAGTAAAACGGTCTTTTCAGATAATAGGCAAATGCAAGCCTCTCGTGCTGGTCATGCTGTTCGGACTTCTCAGCTTCGGCAGATATATGATACAGGCTTCGTA
Organism: uncultured Christensenellaceae bacterium; assembly: GCA_944381355.1. Classification (GTDB taxonomy): domain Bacteria; phylum Bacillota; class Clostridia; order Christensenellales; family UBA3700; genus Ornithoclostridium. Next base: position 17,406 of record CALWKV010000032.1, read on the forward strand.
CACTTACGCGGCTGATTATGTGTTCACATATTACGAGACGGCGAACTCTTTCACCGCTTTCGTCTACGATATGCGGCAGATACTGGGTGCGGCGCTGATAGGCATAGGAATGTTCCCGTCTATGCTGATAATGCCCAAACTTCTCAAACGTTTCAATACGCGCGAAATCGCGCTTGGCGCGGGAGTTTTCTCGGGCGCGATGCTCGGTCTGTTCTTCCTGATAGGCACGCTGACCAATTACAACTTCTATATATCTCTCCCGTTCTTCTTCCTCAGCGGACTTCCTCTGGGGATATACAACGTCATCACGTTCTCTATGGTGGGCGAGTGTATAGATTATCTTCAATACAAACTGGATATACGCGCAGAGGGTCTCGCGTCGTCATGTATATCGTTCGTGGGAAAGCTCAGCGCGGCGTTCTCTGCGGGCGCGATACCTCTCGTGCTTGAAATAGCAGATTACGTTCAGCCGATCACGGAAAACGGCGTGACCGTGATACAACAGCAGACTTCGGGCACGCGTACGGCAATATTTATGATGCTTACGCTGATACCCGCCGTCAGTCTGTTCGTCTCCACGCTCCCGCTCCTTGCCTACGACCTCGTCGGCAGGAAAAAGATGGCGATAGAGGAAGCGCTCAAGCAGAAACAGGTGATAAAAGAAGACTGATCGTGCGAGAATGACGCGTGCGCGTTATCAGAATGCTGTGTTCTTTTCTCGACAGGATAGATAAGTTCCGAATCAAAAAAACGCTCCCGCGAGGGAGCGTTAATTTTTAGCGAATTTATCGTCAGACCGCAAAGCCGCCTTTTATATGGTTTGTCAGCGACTGAAGCAACATGTTGCCTTTGGGAGTGCCGATATCCTGCAGATTGTCGCAGATCGTCTCTACAAGTCCCGAGATCAGGAAGCATACCGAATATTCAAACATCGTCCTGTCGCGGTAGCGGTAGGAGTTCTCCTGCAATATCTTGTTTTCGAGCATGCCTTTGAGTTTGCGACGGAAATCGGAGTGGAAGTTGTTCTGGAGAAGATTGATGTACAGATCGAGATCCTTTTGCAGAAAATCGAATACGTGTTTGAGAAAAGGCTCGGGATTGGTCAGTATCGTAGCGAAATCGAACTTGTCGAGCACGCTCGTGATATTGGCGATGATGTCGTTGTGTACCTGTTCTATCACGTCGGTCGCGTCGTAGTAGTGCAGATAGAACGTGCTTCGGCTGACGTCCGCGAGCGAACATATCTCTTTTATCGACAACTTGTTGATGGGCACCGTGTTCAGAAGCTGAACGGTCGCGGTGATGATGGCTCTTTGCGTCTTTCTTATTCTCCTGTCCTTGGGCATAAAAATCGACTCCTTGTTAAAAAATTGACAAAACGCGCCATTGTGTATTGTAATGAGCAATAAAAGCGCATTTATACGTTTAAAAATATACGCCGTATCCGCTGTTTTGTTCTATAATTATTATAGATTAAAAATTTACACTTGTCTATTATCTGACACATATTTAGGAGGCAATATGATCCATATAGTTACAGACGCCACTACCGACTTCCCCAAACAGTTCTACGAGAAGGATTTCACCGTACTTCCTATGGGCTTCATGCTTGACGACGAGGACTTCGACGGGGAGAGCAAAACGCTGTCCGCAAAAGAGTTTTACGACTTTATGAGAGCGGGCAGAAAGACTAATACGCGCATGGTCGACGAAGCGACGATACTCAAGTACGTCGAGCCGCTCCTCAAAGAGGGCAAGGACGTGCTTTACGTAGTGTTTTCGTCCGGTCTTTCCGGCACATACGACAACGCAGTCAGAGTTTTCAAAGAATTGCATGAAAAGTATCCGTCCTGCAAGCTCGCCGCGGTCGACAGTTACAATGCAAGCATGGGAGAAGGACTTCTCGTGTGGTATACGCTGAAAAAACGTGCAGAAGGCGCGAGTTTTGAAGAACTGTGCAAATACGTCGAAGATACGCAGGCTCATCTGTGCTCCTACTTCACGGTCGACGACCTCAAACATCTGGCAAGGCTGGGCAGGGTCACCAAGACGGCGGCGTTCATAGGTTCTCTCGCCAACATCAAGCCGGTGCTTTATGTCAATACCAGGGGCAAGCTGATCCCCATCGGCAAGGTGGTTTCCCGCAAGAAGTCGCTCAAAGCGCTCGTAGACAAGATGGAGGAAAAGATGCTCCCCGCAAGCGAGCAGAAGAAGATATTCATCGGGCACGGAGACTGTTACGAGGACGCTCACTACGTCAAGAACGAGATCGAGAAAAGGTTCGGTCTCGACTGCGTGGTGATAGACTTCATCGGTCCCGTCATCGGCGCTCATGCCGGAGCGGGAGTCGTCGCGCTTTTCTTCCTCGGTACCGACAAGGTTGAAAAGAACGATACTCAGGCTGACTGAAAAACCGTTTTGTCCCCGATTTCCAATCAAATCGGGGACTTTTTGTATTATTTTGCAGACATGTCGAATAAAACGCTTGAAAAAGATCGCAATATAATGCACAATTAAAGCAGGTAAGTAAAAGGGGAAGGAATATGTACGATTACAAGTCCAAGGTAATAGACCTCGAAAAGGCGCTTTCTCTCGTCAAGGACGGTTGCAATATCGTTACCGGTCTCGGTGCGGCGGAAGCGGTGTGCTTTCTCAGTGCGCTGCATACGATTGCGGGAAAGGTGAAAAACGTCAAGGTCACGACCTGTTTGTCTGTATGCGATTATGAATTCACTAAACCTGAATATGCCGAGTCTTTTAAGATAGAAAGCTGGTTTTATTCTGCAAAACAGAGAAAAGAGCATTCGCACGGCAATCTTTCTTTTATCCCCAATCATCTTCATCTCGCGGCAAGTAAAAGGCTGTGGGCGGCGCATCCGGACATCGTCGTAGTCAATGCCAGTATGCCCGACAAGCACGGCTATATGTCGATAGGTCTCTCCAACGTGTACGAAAAAGCGATGATCGAGGCGGCTGATCTCGTTGTTATAGAGATCAATCCCAACGTGCCGCGCGTGTTCGGCGATTGCGACGTACACGTGTCGCAGGTGGATTATCTTATCGAGACCGATTATGCGCTTCCCGAAATCCCCGATATCGAACCCAATGAAAAGGACAGGAAGATAGGCAGGCTCGTCGCCGACTACGTCAACGACGGCGATTGCATACAGCTGGGCATAGGCGGCATTCCCAACGCTTTTGCTCAGGCGCTGATGAACAAACGCGATCTGGGCATACATACAGAGATGCTGACAACGGGTATGGTCGATCTGATCGAGGCAGGCGTAGTCAACGGCAGCAGGAAACAGAGAAACAAAGGAAAAGTCGTCACCGCGTTCGCGCTCGGCAATAAAAAGCTATATGACTTTATGGACGACAATATCGGCATAGAGGTCAGAAATTGCGCAGAAGTCAACGACCCTTACGTGATCGCGCAGAACGACAATCAGATATCTGTCAACACAACTCTCGAAGTCGACCTTACGGGGCAATGCTGCAGCGAGTCGCTCGGCTCCATGCAGTTCAGCGGCACGGGAGGTCAGGCAGATACCGCGATCGGCGCACAGATGTCTAAAAACGGCAAGTCGTTTATCGTACTTTATTCAACGGCGATGGTGAAAAATCATCATACCGGCGAGCGCGAGGAAAAGTCAAAAATAGTGTGTCAGCTCAAGGCGGGCGCGGCGGTGTCTCTTTCGAGAAACGACATCGATTTCCTTGCGACCGAGTACGGCGTCGTTGCGTTGAGAGGCACCAACATAAGAGACAGGGTTGAAAAGATAATTTCGGTAGCCCATCCTATGTTCAGAGAACAGCTCAGAGCGGACGCAAAGAAGCTCGGGCTGATATGAAAATTACGCGTCTGATCCTCTCCCGTAAACACGGGCGGGGATTTTTTTTGGAAAAATATCGTCCGAAAAGTGTGCTCGTGTCCGATGTCCTGATTAAAAATTTCATTAAAATGCAAATATTCATAAGATGAAAAGAGACGAGCATGTGCCGACAGTTCACAACAGATCGCACGTGTCGGTTTGCAGGTAAAAACGGTCGGGGATAGGTGAAAATAAATATTTATACAGCACAATAGATATATATTCAAATAATGGCATTGCTGAGAACTGTTTCGATCGGAGAAAAATATGCAGAAAACGGAAAACGCATTTCCGTATTTTACAAAACTTTCATTTTTTCGACGATACAATATTGCGGATTTGCGCGTTTTTTACGTAAAAACACGCTTTGACTGTATGGCTTGTAACGTCGGTTGGCAATGTTTGGAAATTGACTTTATGGACACAACGGGTTTTCGTTTGCATTAATTGCAATCGTAAATATTGTTGTTTTGAATACGAAACGGTATAATTCGGCAAAAATCAGCGTTTTCAAGAAAAAGAAACGAGAAAAAACGTTTGAAATTATAAAAAAAGCATGTTACAATTATTATATATGCACAGCGCGTAATTTATTTTATATCCGCGCCCGAGGGCGCAACCTTATTTGAGAGGTGGAGAAATATGAGCAGAATAAAAAAACCGGCGATACTTATTCTTGTCGTATTAGTTGCGGCGGCGATCCTTGCCGTCTCTTTTGCGGCGTGCGACGGTAGCGGGAAAGTCAGAGTCGAATTCGATTGCGACGGCGGTACCGTGGGCGGAGTCGGGACTTTCTCTCTTAACGTTGATGCGGGCAAAGACGTCGACATCAGCGACTACGTTCCCGTCAAAAACGGCTACACGTTTGCAGGCTGGACGGATGGCAAGACCACGTACAAGGGGACGCTTAACGTCAGTTCCGACGTGAGTCTGAAAGCGTTGTGGGTCGACTCTTCGGCGGGTACCACGATCGGCGCTCTCAAGGCGATACTTGCCGCTATGGCAAGAGAGGACGGCAAGGCGTTCTCGTTCGCGTTCGAGGGTAGCGGCAAGAACGCCGAAGGTACGGTCACCAATCTCGCTCTAAAAGCCAAAGTGACGGACGATGAGGATTACACTCTCGCGTTCGAGCTTTCGGACGATGCGGGCGAGACCACGGTGGGCATATACGTCATGGACGGCGTGTTCTACGTCTGGTCGCCCGAGCTGGGAGGCATCGCGCTCGAAGATTTCGATATGAACTACCTCGTGCAGACGGCGGTGCGCGTTCCCGAGGTGCTGGGCAATCTCCTCGGCAGCATCAATCTCGCGGGTATCAAATTCGAGACCTTGCTGACGATGCTTTTCAATATGTTCACCACGGCGTCGGTACAGCAGAACGTTGCGGACACCGTTTATACCATTCAGATCAACCCCGGCGGCTTGCAGGGTATAGCAAGCATTCTCAACCTCATCAATCTCGATTCCATACTTAAGGGAGCGGGTCTCAATATTCAGACGGCAGGTTTCGTCAGCTGGTTCAAGAGCGTATTGCCCGACATGTCGATCAACGTCAACGTAGCGGTCGACAACACCACGGGCAAGATATGCAACGTGACTTCTGACGCGACGTATGAAGGTGAATATTATTTTGACTTTTCCACGGTAAAAGCGGGCTTCTATTCCGCAAACGAAATAGATCCCGTAGAACCAGAGACCCTCAAGGGTTATCAGACGATTTCTCTCGGCAATATCGATCTCAGCGTGGATCTGAACGTTCAGAACGAGGACGCAGATCTCGGTGCGCTGATCAACGCTATTACGGGCACGCAGTCGTTCGCTGCGGGCACTTTGTTGCTGTCGAGCGGACTGACTTACAGGCTCGATCTCAAGACTTCTCTCGATATTGCGCAGAACGGAGCAGGGGACGAAAACGTCATAGCGCTCGAACTGCAAGAGGTCAAGGCGGACGGCTCGACTTCCGTTTTCCTCGCGGCATACTACAAGGACGGCAATCTTTACGTCGATCCCTCGACGGCTCTCGGCATATACGGCGGCAAAGGCGTTAAGATAGGAGTCGATCTGTCAGAGCTGATATCGGGAGTGAAAAAGATCGTGACAGACGCGATTGACGGCACTTTCTTTACCGAAAACAGGGCGCTGAGCGGCAATACGGTCTTTGATAAGAACGGTGTGACGGCGCTTTCAGGCTCTGAAGGCAACTATTACGTATCGGGCGGAGCGCTCAACTTCATCAAGGTGCTTCTGGGCGTGTTCGGCGTGGACGGCGACAAAATAAGCGTTACCGACGGCGAGGACGAGGACGGCAAGTTCAGCATACTCAATTTTAATATCGACGACGAATTTTTGACGGATTTCCTCAATGCGATAGGCACGACCGCAAGCATACCCGCGTTCGGCACGGTAAACCTCGGCGTGAAACTCAACGACGGCGGTCTCGCTTCTCTCGCGATCGATGCGGATCTCGCGGGAGGAATAAGCGCGTCGGTATTCTGCGACTCTTTCTCGATAGGCACGGCGCCCGAAGTTGAAGGTTACGACTCTCTCGGCGATTACGTGACCGAGAGGATAGGGGACGAAAGCAACTATACGTATTCGGTAAAAGAGCTGGTGTTGTCTCTGCTCGAGGGCGTGTCGCTCGACGTGGGAATGAAACTGACGCTCGCGGCGGGTACATACAACGTAATGGATATAATTTCTCTGTTCGGCGTAGAGAATAATGGCGGAGTCGCGACTCCGTGGACGGTCAGCGCCGACAGCGTAATAGACGCGACGCTCGACGCAGACGTCGCGGTGGATCCATCTACGGGCAAACTGTCAGCAAGCGTGATAATTTCTCTGAAGCAGGATTTTGCGCTCGGTGCGGACAAGATACTCCCTGCGGGACAACTCATAGCGATTTATCTGTCCGAGGACGGCACGGGTTACGTCGATCTGACCAACCTCGAGTTGTTCGGAGTAAATCTCCCCGCGCTCAAGGCGAATATAGATCTCAATTCTCTGATAGAGTCGCTTCTGGCGAGTCTCGATACAGAGCTGAAGTTCGACGTGTCGGGATTGTTCGGAACGAGCGAGGAGGAGACGCTCAGAAGGCTCAACGCAGACGGCTCTGCGACGCCGCTCAGTCTTTCTTCCGGAGTTACGGCAGAGGCGGGAGAGATAATCGTCAATTCAGACTCCCTCAGACTCAATGTTACGCTTCAGACCGTGTCCTCGCTTCTCAAAGCATTCGGCGTGCAGTTTGAATTGCCCGAAGGGCTGGAAGCTGATCTTTCGGCTTCGCTCGACGGCGACGGACTGAACGTGCAGGCAGAGGCAAGCATAGCGGCAAGCGACGGCTACGACGCTCTCGGGCTCGGTCTTGCGATAAACGTCGGCGCGGACGGTCTCGCAACGGGAGTAAAGGGACTTTCCGCTCAGATCGGAGAGACCATCAATACGAATACTCAGGGACTTGCTGACGCGCAGTCCAACGTGATAAAAGCGCTGCTCGGTACTGTGGGTAAACTTTCGCTCAGCATAGGTATTGACGTAAGCAGCGACCCGCAGGCGGATCTCGGCGCGTACGTCGAAGGGCTGGTGGCGGAGTGGCTGCCCGATACCGATATAGACGTGACGATAGAGAGCGGCAAGGCGGAACTTCTCGTCGCCCTCAATGCGGAAAGGGGAGAATACGCTGTCGTACTCACAGAGGGTGACGGCAACGTGATCCTCAGCGCACGCGCTTGCGGAGAGACGGTCGTCGTGACGGTCGCGGATTTCGGCAGTTTCCTTCTCAGAGATACAGGGATCATAGAGGCGATAGAAAAGGCGGTCAACGACGCGATAGACGGCATAGAGAATGCGGATCTCAACAAGCTGTTTGAAAATCTTCTCAATCCTTCGGATAACGGGGATGAGGGATCGTCTGCTCAGCCCGAGACCCCGACGGAACCCGAAACTCCTTCCGACGACGCTGCGGCGGCAGATAAGGTCTCGATAGACATAATATCTTTGCTGGGAGGCATATCCGTCGACGACGCCGTTATTAATATTGATATTACGCGCGAGATGCTGGGTGAGATACTTTCTTCGCTCGGCATTGAGGCAGACTTTATCTCCGCAGGCGGCATTATAGACGTCGTGGGCGGCAAAATCGAAGTATCCGCCGACATCGGCGACGGGGCGTTGCAACTCGGCTTAAGCATAGGAGTAGACAAAACCGACGACGAAAGCATGGATAAAGGTTTTGCGGCAGACCTTCTCAAGGCGTACGGCGACGCAGAAGCGGAGAATATCGCAGACGCAGAGAGTCTGCGCGCTTATTTGACGACAGCGCTCAAAGGGCTTGCCGCGTACCGCGATTATATGGACAGCTGGTCGCTTTCTGCCCTTGCAAGCGAGTATACCCGTTATCTGCAGTCGGACGGCGTGCTCGTGTTTACTTCCAGAGATGATCTCAAATCGTATCTTATGGGACTTCTCGAGGGAGTGTCTCTCGAAGCCGACGTTACGCTCGACTTTACTCCCGGCGAATACAATATTCTGGAACTTGTCGGAAAATTCGTCGATCTGACCTCGCTCGGTCTGCCGTCGGACAGCTCTCTCATCGTATCTTTCGGAGAGCCGTCCATAGACCTTGCCGTCAGATTCAACAGCGCGATGCGCCTTGACGGAAACAATGCGGACGGCGTTATGGCGCTTGAAATAATCGCCAACAGAGACCTCGCGCTCGGCACTACGGTCGGCGGCGGCGAAGGGGTCACCGTGATAAGCGCGGGAGAAGCGTTGCTCGCGGTTTATATCAGAAACGGCAGTCTGTACATAGACGTTACGGCATTTGAAGTGCTCGGACTCAATCTGCCTGTATTCAAGGTGGACGATTTCGATCTGCCGTCATTCCTCTACGCGCAGATAGATTCTGTGATATCGGGTCTGTTTGCGGATGAGAACGGAGAGGCGGGAACGTCGGCTCAGGCGCTCGCGCTCAGCGGCGCGGACGGAGAAGGCACGGACGGCGGCAACATTACCTTTGTCGTCGCGCGCAACAGGCTGGAGCTTTCTGCCACGATGAGTGCGATCGGCGCGCTTCTTGCCAACTTCCTGACGGGAGACGGCGCGGCTACGGCAGATGCGATACTCGGCGCGCTGGACGACGTGACGGTGGACATAAGCCTGACGAGAGACGACTCTGCGGGCAGCGGAGTATACGATTTTTCTCTCAGTGCATACGGAGACGTGATGCAGACCGTTGACGGAAAACCGTCGCAATTCTCGCTTGCGGTCAATGCTTCCACTGCAGATATCAAGGTCGGGGATAAGAATCTTTACGATGACTTCGGCGCATATGTGGACGGCATAATCGCAGGATACGACAAGACTTATTCCGACATACTCAGAGGTATCGCGGACAATCTGTTCAAAGGCTCTATGGTCGTCGACGTCGATCTCGATATGAACGAGGGCAAGTATTATCTCAATCAACTCGTCAACAACATATTGACGGCATTGACCGAGACAGAGGGCATAAGCGTTCCGATTGCGGTAGAGACCGGCGCGCTGACCAAGGGCGTGCAGCTCGCTTTGCAGTGGAATCTCGATCCCGACACAAGACAACTCAAGCTGATGTTCGAGGTCAGGGACGGAGTAAAAGTGCTTATAGGCGCTTATATGTACAACGGAGAACTGGTCGTCGATCTCAGCGGCGTCGGTATGATAAGCGTCAAGGTGACCAACGTCAAGGTGATATCCGATCTGACAGATACGCTTATGACGGCTATAGACAGCCTGCAGGGGCTCGATCTCAACGAGCTGCTGGGCGGTTTGTTCGGCGGCACGGATACGATAAGTGCGACGACGTTTGCGGACGAAGGTCAGACAAGCGAGCCAACTGCTTCCGACAATGCCTGGATAGGACAGCTTCTCGGCGTGGTAATGCTGGAGAATACCAATATAAAACTCGCGCTTTCCACCTCATTGCTCGAGGACATAATCTATGCGCTTGCAAAAACCGAGATTTCACTCGGAGACGATCTGTTCGATCTCAGCGCCAATCTCGGCATACTTTCGGGCAAGGTGTCTTTCGACGCCACGCTGTTCGGCAACGGTGAAGAAGCGTTGATCGGCATGAGTGTCGACGCGTCTCTCAGCAACGACACGATAGTGTCCAACGCATACATACAGGCGGTGTTCCTGCGCGATCACCACGAGATAGACGCGACGGATACGGGTACGCTTATAAGAGATGTGATAGACGAACTCGCGAATATAGAATTTGCCGTGGATTTGTCGGTATCCTTCAAGAAAGGCACTTACAACGTCGCAGAGCTGATAGCTTCGTTCGGAGTGACGGAACTTGCGGGCACGCAGCTTTTGTGGACATTTACGGAGGACACGGACGTTACTCTGACTCTCAACGTAAGACTCAAACTAAGCTCGACTGACGGCACGGAGGGCGGAGAAAACGGAATGGCGGCGATCGAAATAATCGCCAAAAACGACTTCAGACTGGGCGCAAGCACGTTCGTCGATGCGGGCACGGTCTTAGTGGGAATATATGCATACGAGGATATTCTCTATCTCGACGCAGGCGGAGTGAATATACTCGGCGTGACTTTGCCGATATTCAGAGTCGAATTCGACCTGCTCGGCGCCTTAACTGAAAAACTCAATTCTATCGGCAGTTCTGCCCAAACGCAGGATCAACCCGTGGTACTGGCTGAAAACGCAGAGGGAGAGACGACGGTCGTCAGCCCTGTCAACGACGAAAACGGAGAGATCACGATAGGAATCAAAGAGGGCGAGATCGCGATAACCGCGGCGCTCGGAGCAATACTCAGCGTGCTCGGAGACTTCGGTGTGGATCTGGGCGTCGATCTCAGCGCATTCGATCTCGCTGCGGCGGTAAGAATAAGCAACGGACTGAGTATCGAAGTAAGCGGCGTGCTTTTGCCGACGACAGACGGGCAGAATAACGAATTCGGACTTTGCATAGAATTGTCAGCCGATTCGTTGAGTTTCGGAGTCGACGAAAAACAATTGTCCGAGTATCTTAAGGCGAAAGCAAACGCATACAAGGACTACAACGACGATCTGATTGCGACAATCAAGCAGACTCTCGGCAACAACTCTATCCGCGGAGAACTCATCGTCGACGCCGAGGCGAGCAAAATAGACCTCAACACCCTTGTATCGGGACTTCTCAAGACGTTGGGAGTAAATCTCAATGTACCCGTAAACATCAGCTTCGACGAGCTGTATTACGACGTTGAGATACTTTTCAACTGGAATATAGAGAGCCGCGAACTCATGCTCGAGGTCAATATGCTGGGAACGGTCAACAGCAAGACGATACTGGGCGTATACGGCGACAGCAACGACCTGTACATCGCTCTGGGCGGTATAGGACTGGTCGACCTGCAGGTGAAAGGTTCGCCGCTCGTCGCGGTACTTTTCAACAAACTCGACGAAGTGCTCGACGGCATAAATCCGATCGTCATTTCCGACGTACTTTCCGACCTGTTCTA
>CALWKV010000033.1 GCA_944381355.1 uncultured Christensenellaceae bacterium
GATTGTAAGATGGACAAAGCAGCAAGACAGAGCGCTCTCGACGTTCAGAAGTGGATCGACAGCGAGCAGAAGGGTTACGACTGTTGCGGCACATACGATTTTTGCGCTAAGTGCGACAAGGAGACAGAGTATCCCTGTGCGGTAGCATATGATGCTTTCAACGCAAAGAGCGTAAAAGCAGCAAAGAAACCCGCAGCAAAGAAGGCGGAAGTTAAGACCGAGGTCAAGGCAGAAGTCAAGACCGCAGAGAAGAAGCCCGCCGCTAAGAAAGCAAGCAAAAAGGCTTCCAAGTAATTGAGAAATGCTCAAAAAAACGGACGGCGAAAGCCGTTCGTTTTTTTTGTTTATCGTGTCAGTTTTGAGTTGAGAGCGTTCAGCGCGGCTTCGTCGACTTTGACTACGCGTCGGTCGTAGGTGACCAGCCCGTTTACTTCGCATTGAACGTCCGAAAGTTGGGTGTATATGCACGCGCATAACCCCTGTTCTTTGGCGGGCACGAGTTCGGTTTCCCACAGCTTGCGTATCGCGGCGTCGAGTTTTGCGGCGTCGTCGTATATCGCATAGCCGAATATCTTGTCGGAAAAAGAGTGGTCTTCTGTCTTCATGCTGTATCCACCGAACTCGCTTAGTATAACGGGTCTCTTTTCGCGCTTGGGCATTCTGAACGGGACGAAGTATTTGTGTATGCTCCTTATCTCGCCGCCCTGATCACTCCAGCCGCTTGCGTGATCGATAAGTCTCGTGTCGTCGAGAGCGCGCAGATGAGAGCACGCCTTGAGACTGTCGAACTGACCCCAGCCTTCGTTGAAAGGCGTCCACAGCGCTATGGACGGGCAGTTGTAAAGAGCGTCGACGATCTCGTCCATCTCCTTGTAGTACAGATCCCGTCCCGTTTTGTCTTTTCTGGCATAAAATCCGTAGCGGTCGTCTCTGACGTTTATGCCGATATTGGGCAGAAGAAGTATCGCGAAAGGATTGTATTTTCCGCCGCCGTTGACGAAATCCTGCCAGACGATCATGCCGAGGCGGTCGCAATGGTAATACCACCTGAGTGGCTCGACTTTGATGTGTTTTCTAAGCGTGTTGAAACCGCATTTTTTTGCAAGCTCTATATCGTAAACGAGCGCGTCGTCGCTCGGTGCGGTATACAGCCCGTCCGACCAGTATCCCTGATCGAGCAGTCCCGTCATGAAATAAGGTTTGCCGTTGAGCATAAAACAGTGTCTGCCGTCCTCTCTCGTGCCGACGGAAAACTTTCTCATCGCAAAATAACTCCCCACCTTGTCCTCGCCGCATACGACCTCGAACGGGTAGAGAGCAGGTGTCTCGGGAGTCCACGGAGTACAATCGGAGCAATCGAGAGTCACGGCTGCGCCGTTTGACTCACAGCGTTTTCCGTCTTTTGTGGTGACAATAAATTTTTCGGTGCCCGTGTTGGTAAAGACGCCTATCGTTACCGTCTTTTTGTCAAAGTCGGGCGTTATCTTCAGCTTGCTGATATACGTTTTAGGCAGATATTCCAGCCATACGCTCTGCCATATACCGCTCTGCGGCGTATACCATATCCCGCCATGCTTTGTCGCCTGTTTTCCTCTGCTTATCGGAGCCGTGTCGCTCGGGTCGACGACGCATACGGTAAGTTCGTTGTCGCCGTCTTTAAGAAAGGATTGTATTTCGCAGGAAAAGGGAGTGTACCCTCCGATATGTTCCGCGGCAAGGTTCCCGTTGACGTAGACCTTGCATTCGTAGTCCACAGCGCCGAAGTGAAGCAACGCTACGTCGTCTCCCTGCTTGGAGAAAAAGGTACGGTATATCAGCACTTCGTCCGGCATCAGGGTGCGGTTTACTCCCGAAAGCATGCTTTCAGGGGAGAAAGGCACGAGTATTTTGCCGTCGAATGTAGTGTCTGCAGACGGTTTTACAGAAAGGTTGCCTTTCTGTATCTTGTAATCCCATTTTCCGTCGAGGGGGAAATAGCTGTCTCTTACCATTTGCGGACGGGGATATGCCGTAGTATACGGCTCGTCCGACCATACGGTTTTCAGGTTTGTCATAGTAGCCTCCGTAACAATTATACAATACGGCGGCGTGTTTTTCAATACGTAGTAAAAAAACACGGTTTTTTCGTCAAAAAAATCCGCTCGCGGGTATTGAAAACGAATATCAAATAATGTATTATTTAAAATAGAAAAAGAGAGGTGAAATATGAAAATATATTCTGACGCGGCGGCGCTTATAGGCAAAACGCCGCTTGTAAGACTTGAGAGAATATGCAAAAAATACGGCTTGAAGGCAGAGATATGCGCCAAGGTCGAAAGTTTCAACCCCTTCAGCGTAAAGGACAGGGTGGCGCAAGAGATAGTGTTGCAGGCAGAAAAAGACGGCAGACTCAAAAAGGGCGGCACAATTATAGAGCCTACCTCGGGCAATACGGGCATAGGGCTTGCGTTCATCGGCGCGCTCAAGGGTTACCGCGTCGTGCTGGTCATGCCCGAGAGCATGAGTATCGAGAGGCGCAAACTCGTCGCGGCGCTCGGTGCGGAGGTTGTGTTGACTCCCGCTTCTGCGGGTATGCAGGGCGCGCTCGACAAGGCAGAACAAATGGCGAAGGAGACAGGCGGCTATATTGCCAATCAGTTTGCCAATCCCGCAAATCCGAAAGCGCACGAGCTGACCACGGCGAAAGAGATAATCGAAGATACCGACGGCAAAGTCGACATATTCGTGTCGGCAGTAGGCACGGGCGGAACTCTGACGGGTACGGGAAGAACTCTCAAGGCGTTTAACAAAGACGTGCGAGTCGTCGCGGTCGAACCCGCTTCGAGTCCGCTCCTGACCAAGGGATATGCGGGCGCGCACGCTATACAGGGTATAGGCGCCAATTTTGTTCCCGACATACTCGACAGGGATCTTATCGACGAGGTCGTCGACGTGACTGACGCGAGGGCTAAAGAGGTGACGAGAGAGCTTGCGAAAGAAGAAGGATTGCTGTGCGGAATATCTTCGGGCGCGGCGCTCGCGGCGGCTATAGAAGTCGCAAAGAGAGAGGAAAACGCAGGTAAAAGAATAGTTGTGATCTTGCCCGACGGCGGCGAGAGATATATGTCCACGGGACTGTTCGACTGATGGAGAAGTATTCGCCTTACGGAGAAAAACGCTCTGAAAAAGCGGCGATATTGTTGACGCGTATTGCAAAAACGCTGTTTGTAGACGATTGCAACTGTCTGCTGTGCGGCAAGGAGCTTGTCGAAAAGAACAGGAGCGGGCTTTGCCCCGACTGCTTGGCAAAACTTCCTCTCAACGACGGAGAGATATGCAGGAAATGCGGCAGAAAGCTTGCCAACGAAGCGGATTATTGCAATACATGTCAGAACAACGACAGATATTTCGACGTCGCGCGCTCGGTGTGCGTCTACGAGGACGGGGCGACGGCGCTGGTGCACGGACTCAAGTTCGGCAACAAGAGGTACTTCGCGCCCGGTCTCGCCAATATGATGACGGACAAGTACCTTGACGAAAAGTTCGATTGCGATTGCGTCCTGGCGGTGCCTCTGTCTGACAAGAGGAAGAGAAAAAGAGGATACAATCAGTCCGATCTGCTCGCGAGAGAGATATCCCGCGCGCTCAGGCTCGACTATATGAAAGGCGTAGTCGTCAAAACGCGCGACAACGAGGAGCAGGCGAAACTCGGGCACGCAAGACGTGAAGAAAACGTCCAAGGCGTCTACAAGGTGACCGACGCAGAGGCTGTCAAGGGAAAACGCGTGCTGGTCGTGGACGACGTGCTGACCACGGGCGCGACGGCGAGCGAAGTCGCGAGGGTGCTTCTCAAGGCGAAGGCGAAAAGCGTAAGCGTACTCACGTTTGCGAGCACGAAATACAAAGTTCCGTCCGAGACGGGCGACAGGGAGGGAGAAAATGAAGACGAGATGGTATAAGGACAGCTTTTTTTATCAGATCTATCCGCGCAGTTTCTGCGACTCGAACGGGGACGGCATAGGCGACATACGCGGTATAATTTCCAAACTCGACTATCTGAAAGAGCTGGGCATTACGGCGGTATGGCTGTCGCCCTGTTATAAGTCACCCAACGACGACAACGGGTACGACATAAGCGACTACCGCGATATCATGGACGAGTTCGGCACGATGGCTGACTTTGACGAGCTTATCGCGGGGCTTCACGAGCGCGGAATAAAACTGATAATGGACCTTGTCGTCAATCATACTTCGGACGAACACGACTGGTTCAAGGAGAGCAGAAAGAGCAAGGACAATCCCTACCGCGATTACTATTACTGGAAAAAGGGCAGAGGTAAAGACGGCAAACGCCCGCCCAACAACTGGATGTCCAACTTTCTGGGACCCGCCTGGAAGTACGAGAAGGAGACGGACGAGTGGTATATGCATCTGTTCTCATACAAGCAGCCCGACCTCAACTGGAACAATCCCAGAGTCAGGCAGGAAGTCGCGGATATCTGCAATTTCTGGTTTGAAAAAGGCGTGGACGGCTTCAGATGCGACGTCATAACTTACATATCCAAAAAAGAGGGGCTTCCCGACGGCAAAATCAAACTCCCTTTGATAGGCTTCGAGCAGTACTGTCTGACCGACAACTGGCACAAATTCATCAAGGAACTTGCGGACAGATCGTGGAACAGGTACGACACGACGATGGTCGGAGAGGCGATGGGTATAACGAGTGCAAATGCGAAAGAGTATATAGACGAGAGCGTCGGAGAGCTGGATTGCGTGTTCTCGTTCGAGCATACGAACGCGGACAGGTATATGCAGATCCTGCCTCACGGCATGAACGTCAGAAAGCTGAAGAAAATATTCGCGCGCTGGCAGGCGCTCCCCAAGACGTGCGCGCCGACGCTTTTTATGGAAAATCACGATCAGCCGCGCTGCATGCCGAGATTCGTATCGTACAAATGCAAAGGGCATTTCGACGAAGCGGCAAAGATGCTCGCGGTCGCGCTGTATATGCAGAGGGGAGTGCCGTTCGTCTATCAGGGACAGGAGATAGGCATGACCAATCTGCCCGTAAAAGAGGCGGGATACCTGAAAGAGTGCGACGATCGCGAAAATACGGCGATGAGATCGATCGAGGTATACAAGGACGTGCTTTCGGTAAACGTATACAAGGCGTTGAAGAAATTTCCTTTCCTCATTCCCGTCGCAAGCAAGGTGCTCGCAAAGGTCGCGAGAGATCACGCGCGCACGCCGATGCAATGGAGCGCGGAAGCCAACGCGGGCTTCTGTGCCGCGGGAGTCACGCCGTGGATGACCGTCAACCCCAATTTTGTGTACAAA
This sequence comes from uncultured Christensenellaceae bacterium, assembly GCA_944381355.1. Lineage (GTDB taxonomy): Bacteria > Bacillota > Clostridia > Christensenellales > UBA3700 > Ornithoclostridium. Next base: position 5,317 of record CALWKV010000033.1, read on the forward strand.
AACGCAGATCTTCAGAAACGCGACCCGTCGAGTATATGGAATTTTTACAGGAGACTTATAAAATACCGTCTCGGCAACGAGTATATAATCGAGGGAGAGTTCAACGAGTTTTATAAAAACAGCGGCAAACTGTACGTCTACGAGAGGAGAGTCGGAGACAAGGCTCTCGCCGTGATATGCAATTTTACGGGCAAACCCGTCAGATTTACTCTGCCGGACGAGTGGAAGGGCAAGAGCGCGCACGCAGAACTTTGCAATTACGACGAAGTGCTTCCTCTCGGCAACAGAACGTTGCGTCCTTTTGAAGCGTCGGTATACCTTATCTGACCCAAATAGCCGCGTAAAGAGGAAAAAAGGCAGGGACGTCGTCGGAGGATTAGTCGCTTTCGTGCTTAAATCAACGGCTTTTTTTGCAAAAAAAGGCGCTTTTTGGCAAAAAGTATATACAAAAACGTAAAATGATTAGACTTTTTTGTATTTTAATATTGTTGAAAACGCGCGTTGCGTGTGCTAAAATTATTTTATTAAGGTGAAAGGAGAAGATTATGAGTTCTAAGGCTTTGAATAAAGGGCTTACATGGGGCGAAAACATCACCTACTCGCTCGGCTCTCTCGGCAGAGAATTAAGCAACAACTGCATCAACGTATTTTTCCTTGCGTATCTCAACGTTTATATGGGACTGGACGCGCTCGTTCTTACGTTCGCGTTCGTTGTCGCAAAGGTTTGGGATACCATCAACGACCCGTTGCTCGCAACTCTCGTAAACAATACCAAACCCAGCAAGAAATGGGGCAAATTCCGTCCGTGGATCGCTATAGGCGCGCTGCTCAACGCGGTTTCGCTCGTAGCTATGTTTATTCCTCTCAATACGGAAACCACTGCTGAAGGCGTCAGATATTTCTATTACATATTCATGTACATCATCTGGGGTATGACGTTCACGGTAGTAGACGTTCCGTTCTGGTCTATGATCCCGACTATCGCGAACTCGACAGAGGAACGCAACAAGCTCAGCTCGCTCGCAAAACTCGTCGGCGGTTTCGGCGGTTTCGTCGCTTCTACGATAGGCACCTCGCTGTGTATGCCTCTTATCGCTCCCAACTACGGCGTCGAGACTGCGTATCTTGCGATGGGCATAATCGTCGCGGTCCTTATGTTCTGCTTTATAATGGTAACCGTTCTGTGCAACAAAGAGAGATACAAGGTACCTTCCGGAGACGTAGGTTTAAAGGAGATATTCAATTTCTTCAAGAGCAACGATCAGCTGAGGTCGTACGCGGTCTCATACGTGCTGTTCTGTTCGGCGACGACGATATCGCTGTTCCAGATCCTTTATATCTTTATCTATTACGGCAACGACACAATGGGTATTCTCGATCCCAACGTAGGTTATACGGTATTCACGATAGTTGCTTGCACGGGGCAGGGTATCGCGATGTTCTTCTACAACCTGATAACCAAGAAGATCCCGAGAGAGAAGATATACGGCGCCAACTATTTTATGGCAATGATAGGTATGACGGCACTGTTCCTCGTCTTCTTTATTCTTAAACCTGAATACGGTTCGATAGGCAACAGCGCGGCAAGATGGATCAACGTCGTTATAGTCGCTATTGCGGGCGCGTTCCTTATGACAAGCAACGGTCTCAATCAGATAGGCTCGACCGTCATGATAGCGGACGTCGTAGACTACGGCGAGTATCTCAACGGCAAGAGAGGCGACAGTATCATCTTCTCCGTGCAGACCCTTCTGACCAAGTTTGCAGGTGCGATCGCGATGCTTCTTCTCGGTATTGGTATCGAGGTTGCCAATCTGCCGCAGATCGTCAGCAAGTGGAACGAAGACACGGGCAAATACGAGCAGGTGGCTAATCTTGCTACGGGCGTACTCGACAGCAATTCTCTGACCATACTCAGAGTGTTCATGTTCCTTATCCCCATTCCGATATGCCTTATCGGCTATATCGTCTACAAGAAGAAGTATAACCTTTACGGCGCGAGATACGATGAGATCAAGGCTGAGATAGAGCGCAGAAGGGCTATCGTTGAGGGCGTGGCAATGCCCGAAGGCGAAACCGTTGCGGAAGAAAGCGCTGTTGAAGTCGTCAACGCGGTAGAAGAAAAAACGGACGACAAACAATAATGACGATTACGGCTTGACGTAAAAAAATCATAGACCCTCCCGTTGATTTTGCGGGAGGGTCTTTTGTCTTATCGTTTGCCTGTCATGCGGTACAGCATAGATAGCGCCGAGTATGCATGCTTTGCAAACATTTATTTTTACAGATGCGTTGCAGTTATTTCGCCAACTCGGCAAAGTGAGCATATATATTTGTTTTAAAAACGGATCGGGCGCGTGCATTGCAGGGGCAACGCATAGTCAGTCACGGCGTAGAGACAGTATATTTCAAAGAGTTTACGCAGTAACTATTAAGAAAATCTGACGCTTTAATCGTGTGCGCACTGTTTCAATGCGGCGTGAGATAATTCATATATGCAGAGCGGAGACGTATGCGGAATTGACGGTAGTGTATGAAAAAGGGAAGGGATCGACCCTTCCCGTAGTATATACCGCGTATCGTGCGTCACACGTCGCATATCTTGAGTTTATTTTCTCGATATGACCTTTTTCGCCGCGTCGTAAATGTCTGTCGGACGAAGCGCGAATTTTTCCTCTAGATAAGGTATCTTGCCCACTTCGCCGAAAAGATCTTTGACAGAAACGCTTTCCGCAGGTACGGGGCAGTGCTGTGCGAGCGCTTCGGTCACTGCGCCGAAAAGACCGTTGTGTACGTTGTGGTTTTCTGCAACGACGCAACAACCCGTCTTGGAGACGCTCTTTACAATAGTCTCGACGTCCACGGGCTTCCAGCAGTAAATGTTGACGACTTCTGCATGAATGCCTTCGGATTTGAGTTTGTCCGCCGCCTCGAGCGCGCGCGATACCATTATTCCACTTGCAAATATGGTCACGTCGCTTCCCTGACGGAGAGTGAATGCCTTGAACATGTCGAACTCTGCGCCCTCGCCGTAGATCTGCTCGCACTTCTTCCTCATAATGCGCAGATATACGGGACCCTTATACGCCGCGATCTGCGGCATAAGCGATTTGAGCATCGCCGCGTCTGTAGGCTCTATGCAGACCATATCGGGTATGTTTCTCATGATACCCATGTCCTCGAACGGCATGTGAGTGCCGCCGTTAAGCTCTGCGGTAATGCCGGGGTCTGTGCCGACGATCTTTACGTTCTGCTTGCTGTACGCGACGGATATGAAGATCTGGTCGTAGCAGCGGCGCGTCGCGAACGGCGCGAAGGAGGAGCAGAAGGGGATTTTGCCGCATGTGGAAAGACCTGCGCATACACCTATCATATTCGCTTCGGCAATGCCCACGTTGATAAATCTGTCGGGATATGCCGCCTTAAAGCGACCCGTCTTGATACAGTTGGTCAGGTCTGCCTCTACGACGACGATGTTTTTGTTTGTCTCAGCCATTTCGATAAGGCTGTCGCAGTATATTTCGCGTAATTCTTTGGTGTCTTGCATCAGTCGGTCTCCTTATTGCAGAATTCTCTCCATTCTTTTTCAGAGATAGAGAAGCTGTGGCTGCCCACGCCCTTGCTGACCGCCCAGGGAACGCCATAACCTTTGACGGTGTCCATTACGATGCAGGTGCATTTGTCTTTCGTACTTTTTGCTTTGAGAATGGCTTTTTCGAGTGCGTCTATGTCGTGTCCGTTGACACGGATCGCCTGCATATTGAACGCCTCGCATTTTTTGTCGAACGGCTCGACGCTGTTTATGTTGTCGACGTAATCGTCTATCTGCATTCTGTTGTTGTCGAGGAAGATCGTCAGATTGTCGAGTTTTTTATTTCCTGCGAGCATAATAGCTTCCCATACCTGACCTTCCTGGGATTCGCCGTCGCCGATGATCGCGTAAACGTGATAATCCTTTTTGTCCATCTTGCCCGCAAGAGCCATGCCTACCGCCGCGCTGATACCCTGACCGAGAGAACCTGCGGTCATATCCACTCCTACCGTCTTGTTCATGTCGCAATGGGAGGGGAGACGGGTGCCCGACTTGTTGAGAGTTTTGATCTCGTCCATCGGGAAATAGCCTTTGGATGCGAGCGCTGCGTAAAGTGCCGGACCTGCGTGACCTTTGCTCATCACGATGCGGTCTCTGTCGGGATCGGTCGGGTTTTCGGGATCGACCTTTGCAAGGTCGTAATATAAGACGGTCAGCAGATCGACTACCGAGAGCGAACCGCCGACGTGTCCGACGCCGAGGCGACCTATCATTTCGATAAGTATTTTGCGTATCTCGTCGGATTTAGCGTTGAGAAATTCGAGTTTTTGTTTGTCCATAAAATCCTCCGCAATCATTATAACACAAACCGCGCTGACTTCAAATAGCTTTTGTCGATTTTTTGCGCAGTTTGGCAAGTTATTTTTTTGACGGAACACGTCTTTATAGCGGGCGGAAATAAGGGCGCTGTTTTGAGAAGAAATACGGCTGACGCACGCATTCTGCGCAGCATTGAGACTGCGGGCGAAGTCGCGCTTTCGGACGGGGAGTCTAAGTTGACGGAAGGGAGAGGAAAGGTTTTGTAAAGTGGCGTCAGACAGACGTTTTTCATATGAACGCACGCAGATATGAACGCTTGCGCATATAAAAAATTATCGTATGAACAAATGCCGATATGTTCATATTCGCTTGTCGTAAAAGGCAGATATGCGCATACGTGCATATAAAAACGCGCGCCGCGTGCGGTTTATATCCATACTTATCCCATATCGCTTGATTTTGCGTGTGCCTTATGCTAAAATTTCAGCAAACGAACAAAAAAAGGAAGATTTTTTATGTTACTCAGCAAGCTGGTATGCGAAAGGACTAAAGAAGCGCCTCAGGACGCTAAGATCAGAAGCCACGTTCTCCTGTCGAGAGCGGGATTTATCAAGCAGGTTTACGGCGGCATTTACACGATGACTCCGCCCTGTCAGAGAATGAGCAGGAAGATACAGGCGATCATCCGCGAGGAGATGGACAGAGAGGACGGACAGGAAGTGCTTTTCCCCGTCGTTATGCCCAGAGAGCTGTGGGAGTCCAGCGGCAGATATACTTCGATAGGCTCCGAGATGGTGCGTTTTAAGGACAGGAACGATCACGATATGCTTCTCGGTATGACGCACGAAGAAGCGGCGGTGCATCTTGCCAACCATACGGTTTCCAGCTATCAGCAGCTGCCTATGATGATATATCAGATTCAGACCAAGTACCGCGACGAGGCGCGCGCTCGCGGCGGTCTGATCAGGGTCAGAGAATTCACGATGAAGGACGCTTATTCCTTCCACAACGACGCGAAAGAACTCGAGGATTATTACTACAGGATGTTCGACGCGTACTATCGCATTTTCAGAAGGATAGGGCTTAAAAAGTTCGTAGACGTCAAGTCCGACACTGGCATGATGGGAGGCAGTATCGCTCATGAGTTTATGCTGATAACCGAGGCCGGCGAGGACAGCATCGTATTCTGCAACGATTGCGATTACCGTGCGAATATGGAAGTCGCGACCTCGGTGCTCGACAAGCACGACGACGAGCCGTGCGAACTCAAAGAGGTGTTCACAGGCGAGGACAAGACGATCGAAGAAGTCTGCAGAAGACTGAATATACCCGAATATAAGACGATCAAAGCGGTCGTTTACGCAGTCAAAGGCGAGCAGGACGAACTGGTCGTCGCATTCGTCAGAGGGGATCTGGAGGTCAACGAGGCGAAACTCAAAAAGGCGCTTGGCAAAAACGTCGTCGCTTACGACGGCGGTATCAGCGAGGACATCGTCTGCGGCAATATCGGCGCGATCGGGCTTTCGGACAAACTGACCGTGATCTTCGACAAGTCGATAGAGGGCACGAACAATATGGTATGCGGCGCCAACAAACCCGAGTATCACTACACGGGAGTAAGCCCCGACCGCGATTTCAAGGACGTGAAATACGTCGATATATCCAAGGTCAAGGCGGGTCAGAGATGCCCCGTCTGCGGAGGCGAACTCAGGGTCGAGAACGGTATTGAGATCGGCAACATATTCCAACTCGGCACCAAGTACACCAAGGCTATGGGCATGACCGTGCACGGCAAGGACGGTCAGGCGTTCAACCCGATAATGGGTTGCTACGGTATAGGCGTGGGCAGGGCGATAGCTTCGATAGCGGAGGAGTCCAACGACGAAAACGGTCTGATACTGCCGATGTCGGTCGCTCCCTGGCAGGTGCATATCTGCGTGCTGCGTTACGACGACGAGAACGTCGCGAAGAACGCCGACGAGGTCTTGAGACAGCTCGAGGAGAGCGGCGTAGAAGTGCTTTTCGACGACAGAAACTGCGGTGCGGGCGTCAAATTCGCGGACGCAGATCTGATGGGTATGCCGATCAGAATGGTCATTTCTCCCAAGACTCTCGCGGACGGAGAAGTCGAGATCAGTATGCGCGCGACCAAGAATGCGGAAAGAGTCGCCCTCAAGGACTGTGTTGCAAAGGTAAAAGAGATCATTGAAGAAGAAATGAAAAAATATAGATAAATTTCCGGGGGGAAAGTCTATGGAAGAACGCAAAGGTAAAATATCTTTGGGTCAGAAAATTGCTTACGGCAGCGGTGATATGTCGGTGAACATTCTGTTCGCCGCCATATCTTTTTATCTGCTGTATTTTTTCGTCAACGTAGGAGGTCTCAAGGCGGGTCTCGCGTCGGTCGTCTTTATGATAGCGCGCGCGTGGGACGCGATCACCGATTACATGATGGGCAGGATCGTCGACAAGACGAAATTCGGCAAGTGGGGCAAGCGCAGAGTGTATATGATCTTCGGCGCGATACCCTACGGGCTCAGTTTTATACTGCTGTGGCTTGCGCCTTTCGGAGAAAACGCGCAGATTGCGAAAATGATCTACTACACGCTCGTCTATATGCTGTACAACACGGTGTGGACGGTCGTGTATATCCCGTACAACGCGCTGACCGCCAACATGACCGACGACTACGACGAGCGCACTTCGATAAGCGGCATCAGGATCGCCATGGCAAACGTGGGAATGCTCCTCGGGGCGGCGGTATTCGCATTGCTCGCCGACGGCGCGGAGAGCATACTCTACGGAGCGTTCGGCTCTCTCAGCAAGGCGTACGCCGTGGCGTCTGTTATATTCGGCGTGCTCGCTTCGGTGATATTCTTCGCCTGCTCGCTGACGGTAAAGGAAAGAGAGGAGACGTCGACAGAGAATACGCAGGGCTTCTTCACGACGCTCAAGGAGTTTTTCAAACTGAAAGAATTCCGCAACGTCATTGCAACATATCTTCTCAGCATGGTCGGCTTCGACATAATAATGAGTGTGTTTATGTTCTTCATCAACGACGCTATGGGATTCGGCGGCGGCACGATGAGTATGGTATTTATCGCGACTCCGCTCGTATGCGCGATACTGTCGTCATTTGTATGGGTCAAGGCGAGCGAAAAATTCAGCAAACACAAAGTCTATGCCGTGGCTTGCGTATATATGACCGTCGCGTTGTCGCTTGCGCTTTTCGTGCCGGAAAAGGTCGTCTGGAGCACTGTCGTGATGTGTGTGATCGCGGGTCTGGGCATGTCTGCGATACAGATATTGCCTTACGCGAGTCTGCCGGACGTAGTCGAGGTTGACGAATACGTCAACGGAGTCAGGAGAGAGGGCGCGTTTTACGGGATAACGCAGTTTATGTACAAGCTCGCTTCGGGCATTGCAGTTGCGGTTGTCTCGCTCGTTCTCGAGCTTTTCGGGTATATCGAGAGCACGGACAACACCGTGATAGATCAGCCCGAGTCTGCTCTTACCGCGATACGCGTAGTCCTCGCCGTCGTACCCAGCGTGATATTCCTCATATCCGTGATATTCGCGTTCCGCGCCAATATGGGCAGGGAGAGGTTTGCCGAGATCAAGAAAGAACTCGAACGCAGGAAAAACACGGAGACAGTCGAAACACATTCGGAAGAATAAAAAAGAAACCTCGAAAGAGGTTTTTTTTATGATCATTTTCAAAAGCAAGTCTTTGAAAAGAGATGTGCACGAATTGAAAACCGTATTCTTCAGACGGATATGCCGTATCGGTATTTCAACCAGCGATATAATATATAGACAGCGCGTAAAGCACCTGCGCTATGCAGTAGGTCGGCATCACGATATACGGCGCGACTTTTTCGCTTATCTTAAGGGCGGGGCAGTAGTGGAACAGCCCGAGGAAACAGTCTGAAAAAGCGAACAGTATAGAAGCTGCCAGCACTATCCAGCCGACCGGCGAGGAATGAGCGTTGATAACAAAGGAGACCGCGCCGATTATCACGCCGCCCGCGACGAGGAAGTATACGACCATGAGATAGCTTTTTATTCTGGAAAGAGTGATCTGCCCCGTCAGTATAAGCGCGAGCATTATGAGAGGAAGTACGGGCAGAGCAAGGAGCAGGAACGGCGTTCTGCTAATCGGCGCGTAGACGAAAAGCAATGCCATATACATCACGTGTCCGACGAAGAAAGTAGCCGTACCCGCGGTATTGAAAAATTTATAATAGTTTTCGTTGTCGGGAAAGAAGCCGTCGAGACAGAGCAGAATATCGCCTATCGTGCCGAATATCAACGCGCACAGTATGAATATCCCGTACTCGACCGCGTCGGGATTGTTGTATATAGCGTAGACCGCACAGAACATAAAACTGACGCTTGCGAGCAGTTTTGCGATAAACTCCGGCTTTACGGCTTTTTTAGTGTCGAAATAAGCCTTTGCTATCGAACTTGCCACGCACAGCGCGCCTATCAGGTAAAAGAAAACCATAACTTAATCATAGACCAAAGGCGGGTAGTTGTCAATATGCATTTTCATTTGGCTATATCCGCGAATTTATGCGTGTTTTTCATGTTGAGGGAGAGGGAGTCCGTAGCGGGATCGTAGGCAGCGAGAAGCACTCTTTTCACGTCCTCGCCGCCGAGCTTGCATTCAAGCCATTCTCGGTTTTTGCCTGCGCGCTTAAGCGCGTCGTCGAAGATCATTCCGTCTATCACGAACGGAAGGATCAGCCGAGCCTTAGGAGTGTCTGCGCCCACATCATTCGCTGTTGCTGCGCGGCAGTCGGATCGTGGAAGTATGCTGAGTTCTCCGCTTGTTTCAAATACGGCATAGGCTACCTCTCTGAGATCGAAGTAACCCGCGATGCGGCACATGCCGAGCAATGCGTTGACGTCCAGTTTGCTTTTTTTTAGATTGATGTAATCTATTCTGCCGTCGCTTATCAGCACTATCGGCGAACCTTTGAGCAGCTTTTTGAGGAGAGGGCTTTTTCTCTCCGCAAAGTCCACAAGCATGCTGAGAGCGAAGAATACGGCTATCGCAACGCAGTATACGTACCACGGCTTTTCGGCGTCTATCGCCCATTCTGCAGATATCGAGCCGAGAGATATCCCGATCGCGTAGTCGCAGAAAGTCAGTTCGGCAATCTGTTTTTTGCCAAGCAATTTCGCGATAAGAAAGAGAGAGACGAACGCTACGACGCTGTTTATAAGTATTTTCAATATCATATCAATATGATTGCCGTCGGCGGGCGCGTGTATACTTGCGGAGACGAGAAAGGGGAGCTTGCTTGCCAAAGCGGAAATGCGGCGGAGAACAGACAAGACTGCTGGCAGAAAGGGAAATGCGTTTTCGAGAGAAATGAAACGGTATCGCGTTCGTCGGACAGTTATAATATGTCTCCTGTCATAAAAAAACGCTGACTAGCCGCGTTTTTTGTCACGTCGGGCGGCTTTTATGCCTTTTTAGGGATAATGCCGTAAAGGTGAGATATATTCATATCCTCGGGGATATTGCTGCCGTGATTGCCAAGACCAATCAGCATTCTGTGCACTCCGTGATCGGGGGCAAATCCTATCAGAGTGTCGTGTTTTTGCCAACAAGTATTGACTTTTTCTCCGAGTTTCAGGAAAGAGGAAGCGTAGAGATCGAGCGCGCGCTGCGAACGCTTGCTGTTGGGGTGAGTGCGGTGCATGGAATCGTCGTAGCTCTGATTGTAGACGCATATCAGATCGTACTCGTCCTTTTCGATAAGCTCGAGGGCGCGCTCCACGACTTCTTGATCGTAGGCTTCCTGATAGTATGCCATGTCTCTGCCTCTGAATATTTTGTCCATGCTCTGGTTTTTAACGCTGACGATACACGGCTTTTTGCCCGCTCTGATAAAGGCGTCGAAAACGCTGTCGATCTTCACGACGGGTTTTTCGTATTTTGTTATGCCGTGTTTTTCGGGTTGCGCTCCCGTATACATACTCGCGAAGCATACGGGGGTCTTGGGGGGATAAACCGTGATGAAACGCTGTCTTACGGGTGCGATTTTCTCGCACGGCGCGAACTTGTCGTAATATCTGTCGTAGATATAATCCGCAACAGCGTCGGGGTTGTACATAAGGATTCTGTCGACTCTGTCAACTCCGCTCTGACTGATAAGCGCATTTTTGAGTTCTCCGCATACGGGTGCGGCAAACTCCGGCGGTTGTACTCCCGCAAAGTCGCACAGAGTCGCTGTAAGAGAGGTCATCGGCGTGGTAAAGAAATCTTTTTTCATCTGTTACTCCTGAGTTCTGTAGATCCAGTTGACAAGATTGTACGGCTGAAAGAACACTTTTGCCGCAAACATCTTGTCTTTCATTCCGTTCTGTTTGCGCTTTATATCGTAGAGACTGCGCACTCTGAGCGCCTTGTCGAGCGTATCTTTATCATAGCCGTTTACGCGTATCGTAACGCTGATCCTGCCGCCTGCGGGCAGATCGAAGAAGTTGTCGGAAAATTCTCCGTCTACGCCTGTCAGAGAGACTTCGACGCCGCGCGCGTAGGCTTTTGCCGAAAGGTCTATGCGGTAAACGTCTCCGTCAAGAGAAGTTTTGACGCTTATCGCAGGATCGGGCAGAGAACACTTTTTCTCTTTTGCAGCCGTGTGGTATCTCGAGGCGACCGTCTTGCCGTCTTTGGTCTTCATTACCGCAAATACGACGCAATGTTTTCCGTCGTGATGTTCTTTGGGTTTTATGCAGGCTATCTCCTTGCTTTCTCCTGCTTTGAGCGATACGGGACGCGTCTGTTCGTAGACGGTTTTGCCGTCGAAAGAAGTCAGACCGTAAACGACGTCGAATTCACCGTCCGACAGAGTGTCGTTGACAGCCGTTATCCTGCGTTCGTCCTTGTCTGCGAGTATGACGACGGTCTGAGGCGCGTTGAAGCGTTTAGCCTCGTAATGAACCGCCTTGGGGTTGCCGTAATAATCGTATCCCGACCAGCTTGTCACGCCCCAGCAGTCGTTAAGCTGCCAGTACAGAGAACCGTTGCAACGTCCCTTTCTCGTACGCCAGCTCTCCGTCGCGACTCTCGCGCAGTAAGCCTGACTCAGCTGGGTCATATATACGAGGTCATCCATGTTTTCGGGAGACCAGAATCGGTCGACGATATAGAAAAGAGTGCGGCTGTTGCCGAAAGGCGCTTTCTGGTGTGCTTTCATCACAGGGTCTTTCATGGACGAGGGCATCATTCCGCCGTTGATACGCATCAGAGTGTTGCGGTGGGGCAGAGATTGCAGCCCGTATTCGCTGCAGAAGCGCGGGTTGCGCTTGGTAAGGTAGTCGGACGGACGCATGCCGTGCCACACTTTCCACAGATGACAGTCGCCGTAGTCGTCGCTGTTGTAATTTTTCATATAGCCGTTGCCGCTCGGCGAGCTTTCGTGATACGGCGTTATGTCGTCGTATTTCTTTATTATCGCGGGAAGATCCTTGTAGAAATAGTCACCCGCCTGCGCGATGATATCCTGTCTGACCATCCACGCGCCGCTCATCTGTTCAAGCTCGTTGTTGCCGCACCATAGCGCGAGGGAAGCATGGTGACGAAGTCTCCTGACGTTGTCTGCGATCTCGAGTGCGACTTCTTCCATATAGTCTTTGCGAGTATAGGGATAGGGCGAGCAGGCGAACATGCAGTCCTGCCAGACGAGTATGCCCAGCCTGTCGCAGATGTCGTAGAAGTCGTCGCTTTCGTAATAGCCGCCGCCCCAGGCGCGGAGCATATTCATATTGGCGTTGCGCGCGGATACGAGCAGTCTTTCGAGGTCTGCGCGCGTTATACGCGAGACGAAGCTGTCCGCGGGCACCCAGTTGGCGCCGCGCGCGAAAATCCCGACGCCGTTGAGTACGAAGCGGAAGTTTTCGCCGTATTCGTCGGCAGAGCGGTCGAGGACGAGGGTCCTGAGACCTACATTATAAGTCTTGGTCTGTTTGCCGAGGGTGCATTCCAGTCTATAAAGAGGCTGATCGCCGAGGTCCGCCGTCCACCAGAGACGAGGATTTTCTATCTCGATCGACACAGTGCCTTTGCCTGCCGCGAGCAGGGTCTCGCCGTCGGGAGATGTCAGCTTGTATCCGACGATCTCATCTTCGCCGCCCGTGACTTCGGGCGTTATCTCCAGCGTGACTTTGCCGTCCTTGTGTATCTGTCTTATTCTTGCGCCGTCCAGTCTCGCGCCGTCGTATACGCGGATATAAGCGGGCTTCATGATACCGCAGTGCAGCAGGTGAGGCGCCCAGTCCCAGCCGAAGTGATATGCGGGTTTGCGGATATGACAGCTTCCCGCTTCGCCTTCGGTCGTATTGGGCAGAGGCATTGCCTTGTGCCATTGACGGATATAGTCGAGAGGGGAGAAGAACACGACTTTGACCGTGTTTTCGCCCTCTTTGAGTATGCCTTTGACGTCGAAAACGTACGTTCTGTAAGCGTTCTGCGTTTTGCCCAGCGTTTCTCCGTTGAGGTATACCTCGGCAAGCGTATCGAGCATTTCGAATACGATCTCCTGTTTTGAGAGGGAGACAACGGACGCGTCTGCCTCGAAGGTCTTTTCATACGTCCATATCTTTTCGCCCACCCATTGAACGCTTTTTTCGTAGCATGCGAGGAAGGGGTCGGGTATCTTGCCCGCTGCGAGAAGGTCGGTAAAGTTGCAACCGGGTACTGTAGCGGTAACCGTTTCGTTGCTGTCGTTTCTGGAGAGCTTCCACTCTCCGCATAATGAAATGTAGTTCATAATCACCTCACACATCTATTTTAAATTATATATGTCGATTAGTCAACGTAAAATTTAAAACCGGGAAAAACGGCAATCGGTGCAGTCATCGGAAACGGATATTTTCGTCGGAAAAGCCAGGCATTTTCGTGTCGGCGTATTTTTTTGAAAATCGTGGAAAAACTTGTCTTGCGGGAGTTTTTTTGAGTACATAAATCTGATCTCGGAGAAGTTATGCAGGAAAAACTGAGCTGGAAAAGCAAGATTTCGTTCGGTATAGGAGCGTTCGGTAAGGATATGGTTTATGCGATCGTATCCACATTTTTTATGAAGTACCTGACCGATTACAGACTGGCGGATCCGGTGTTCGTGGCTGTGCTTTTTGCCGCCGCACGCATCTGGGACGCCGTAAACGATACCTTTATGGGCATTATTGTGGACAATACCCGTTCCAAGTGGGGCAAGTTCAGACCGTGGATCCTTGTCGGCACTCTGATAAACGCGGCGGTGCTGATTGCCATGTATGCAGACGTCGATCTGTCTCCGACACGGTATGCCGTCTATGTGGGAATAATGTACGTGCTTTGGGGTATGACGTATACGCTGATGGATATACCGTACTGGAGCATGGTGCCGGCGCTGACGAGCGACGAAAACGAGCGCAATCAGATAAGCGCGATACCGCGCTTTTTTGCGAGTATGGCGTGGCTCATCGTCGGCTCGGGAGGACTGTATATCGTCAAATATTTCGGAGGAGAGAGCAAGACGCTCGGATTTTCGCGTTTTGCGATTGCAGTCGCCGTGATATTCGTCGTGTCCTCGCTCGTCACCGTGTTCAACGTCCGCGAAAAAGTCGTCGCGACGTCGGGCAGCGGTGAAAAGACCGATCTCAAAAAGATGATTAAAGTACTTTTCAAAAACGATCAGGTGCTCGTCGTGTTGCTGATAGCGCTGTTCTTCAACGTAGCGTATCAGCTCTCCAACAGCTTCGCGCTCTACTACTTCGAGTACGTCTGCGGGGTAGAGGACGAACTGTTCTCGGTCTACACTCTGGTTGCGGGCTTCGCACAGATGGGCGCGCTTCTCGGCTATCCGATACTCGGCAAAAAGGTGGGCAAAAAACTGTTGTTCATACTCGCGTGTCTGCTCCCTGCGGCAGGCTTTGCGCTTCTGTTTGCGGCGGGTTATTTCGCACCGACGAGCGCGGTGTGGGTCGCGTTGTCCAGCGTCGTTGTGAATATAGGAATCGGATTTATGCTCGTGATACTCACTGTTATACTCTCCGAGGTCGTCGACTACGGAGAGTATAAGATGGGGTCGAGGAACGAAAGCGTACTTTTTTCGACGCAGACTTTCGTCGTCAAGTTCGCGGGCGCGTTCAGCGCGCTCGTATCGGGCATTGGTCTCAAAGTGATAGGGTATCAGGCAAATCAGGTGCAATCGGCTACTACCGTTGCCGGGATGAGGACAATCATGATCGCCGTGCCCGCGGCGCTTATGCTGGTGTGCCTCGCGGTATATCTCAAAGGGTACAGACTCGGTGACAAGAACTACCGCAGAATACTTGCAGAACTTGACGTGAGAAAACACGGAGAAAAGGCGGAAGGAGACGACGGCACACGTATGGCAGATTTTGACAAAACCGACACGGGTACGGAAAAACCCGATGACGGCGGACAGATATGAAATTAACGACAGAGGTGACACGATGATATCGGGAGTTGCTTATTATCCGGAGCAGTGGGACGCGTCTCTTATGCCGAAAGATCTGGACAGGATAGTGAAACTCGGTTGCGATACGATACGCATTGCCGAGTTTGGCTGGCATATTATGGAGCGCGATGAGGGGGAATATGACTTCTCCTTTTTCGACAAGGTTATCGAAGAAGCTAAAAAGAGAGGATTGAAGGTGATTTTCGGCACTCCTACGGCAACTGCGCCCGCATGGCTCGCAGGAAGATATCCGGATGTCGCTTCAAAATTCCGCGACGGTACGGTCAGGACTTTCGGCGGACGGCATACCTGTTGTTATTCAAGCGAAGTCTACGTCGACCGATCGAGGCGCATCGTCAGAAAACTGGCGGAACATTACCGCGACGAGGACGCGATAATCGCGTGGCAGATCGACAACGAACTCGGACACGAGGGAAGCGACGTCTGCTGGTGCGAAAAGTGCGTCGCGGGCTTCAGGAAATGGCTGGAGAAAAAGTACGGCGACGTAGAGACTCTCAACGAGAGGTACGGCACGGCGTTCTGGAGCCAGCAATACAACTCTTTTGACGAGATTAACGCGCCCAACGCGACGATAACCGTGCACAACCCCTCTCTCAGGCTTGATTGGGAGAGATTTTGTTCCGATAAAATACGCGATTTTGCGCGCATGCAGGTCGACGTGATAAAAAGCGTAATACCGTCAGCCTTCGTCATACACGACTTTTCGGGCGGAGGACTATCTAAAAGTCTCGACTATTGCGCCGTCGCAAGGGCTGTGGACAAGACGGCGTACAACAACTACCCGGTATGGGGAGGGCAGAGAAAACCTCTCGAGCCTAACGAGATCGCTTTTTCGCTCGACTATATCAGAGGACTCAAGGGCGACAATTTCTGGATAACGGAGGCGATCATGGGCGCTCAGGGGCATGATGTCACGGGGTTCGTCCCGAGACCGGGACAGGCTGAAGCTTGGGCGATGCAGGCAGTCGCGAGAGGGTGCGACGGACTTGTTTTCTTTCGATACCGCGGCGCGATAAAAGGCGCAGAGCAGTATTGTTACGGTTTGCTCGACGCAGACGATACAGAGGGAAGAAAGTGGAGAGAAGCGCAACGCTTTTTCAGTCGCTTCAAGGAGCTTGAAGGCAAGATAAATTCGCCTTTGGCGGCAGAGGTCTGCATGATTTACGACTTCGATTCGCTCGCATCTTTCAGGTTGCAGAGACAAAGCGAGATGTTCGACGGAGAGAGCGAGATGAAAAAGCTGCACGCGGCGTTTTATCGACTCAATGTGCCCGTTGACGTGATACCTCAGGACTCCTGCTTTGAGAAATACAAGGCGGTCATAGTGCCCAATATGATCATTTGCAGACCTGCGATACGAGAGAGACTCAGGACTTTCGCTGCAGGCGGCGGAGTCGTCGTTGCGACTTACCGCACGTCGGTCAAGGACGAGGACAACAATCTTGTGTTCGGAGAGAAGATTCCCGTAGGACTCACCGATCTGTTCGGGCTTACCGTCGACGAGAGCGAGAGTATGTGGGAGCAGAAAGGGGCAAAACTCAAAGGGCGCGGGTCAGCTGCCAACAAAAGCGCGTATGCCGGGGTGTTCAGAGAAAGATGCTCGGTCACGACGGCGGAAACGCTGTACGGTTACGACGACGCGTTTTACGGAGACGCCGCCGCGGTCGCAAAACACAGATACGGAGACGGGCTTGCGTACTATGTGGGCTGTTCTCCCGATGACAGCGTTCTGGACGACATTGCTGCAAAGGTTTGCACTTTCTGCCATATCGTGCCCTGTTGCACGCCCGCGGGTGTGGAAAGCGTCGTCAGAAAGGGTACGGAGGGAAGCGTCAGGATCACGATAAACCACGGATGCGAAGCTGTCGCATTTGACGGCGAGGTGCTGGAGCCTTATGGTTACAGAATAGAGAATCTTTGATATAATCTACACGGGCAGGATATTTTTCATAATGCAAAGCGGACGATATCTGTGTTCAGAGATGCGCGTCAGCTTTTTTGCGGTCAGATAAAAACTGCTTCTCAACGGTTGACAAACTTTTATCCTCGCGCTGGAATGACATTGACAACAACAACGGGGATGAAGTCCTCCCGGGGCGATAGCCCGAACCGCTTTTATGCTGATGACTTCTGCTTTTGCGCGAGGGTCGCCGACGTCCGCGCAAGTTGCGGAACCGTCGGCATTTTTTTGGGAGGACAAATATATGTTTCTGCTCAGTATCGCAATGATATTCGCGCTGGGTTTCGCATTCTCGGCTATAGCCAAGACACTCAGACTTCCGCCGCTTCTCGGAATGCTCGTTGCAGGGAGAGAGTGACGAATCTGCGATCGCAGGGAAAGGAAGCGTCGTGCAGTTTGATCGCATCGCGGCGGGGACGTCGGCGCGCGACGGCGAAGATCGTCAAAGTAAATGATTTTAAGAACAAACCGTTGTAAAACTTCC
>CALWKV010000034.1 GCA_944381355.1 uncultured Christensenellaceae bacterium
CGTCAATGTTAAGTCTTGAGTAAATAATATTTGCGTCCATGATGCCTCAGTAAGATATTATAAACCTTAATAAAAAATCAGTCAACCCCGTACTTTTTATTGTGAGGTCGGGCTTTTGCTTTGAGTCTAAAACAAAATAAAAAAATTATGAAAAACACTTTACAAGCAAAGTATTTTTTGCTATATTATAAAAGCACTTGCGGAAGCATAGCTCAGCTGGGAGAGCACCTGCCTTACAAGCAGGGGGTCATAGGTTCGAACCCTATTGTTTCCACCAATTACCGTTATTCAACGGATACCCCGGGAGCATAACGCAAAGAATATGACATATAATGTTGTGAATTGCGTTATACTCAAATAGGGGGTTGCGCGGGAGTGGCTCAGTGGTAGAGCGTCGCCTTGCCAAGGCGAATGTCGCGAGTTCGAATCTCGTCTCCCGCTCCAAAATGATAATTTTGCGGGAGCGAGATTTTTGCGGTGTGCACTAACCTCGAAAGACGTAGCAAGTTGCTTAGCAAATAACTGCGAGTACCCGCTCCAGAATGGCGCTATAGCCAAGTGGTAAGGCAAAGCTCTGCAAAAGCTTCATTCCCCAGTTCAAATCTGGGTGGCGCCTCCAAAAACGAGTCTGCAAAGGCTCGTTTTTTCTTTGTAATTCACACCTTGCCAAGGCGAATGGACGCTCGGCAAAGCCTCGCTAATACACGCGAGTTTATAGGATGCCATGAGAAATATAATCTCGTCTCCCGATCAAATATGGCTCTATAGCCAAGTGGTAAGGCAGGCTTTTCAAAAGCTTCATTCCCAAGTATCAAATCAGGGCGAGCGCCTCCAAAAACGAGTCTGCAAAGGCTCGTTTTTTCTTTGTAATTCACGCCTTGCCAAGGCGAATGGACGCTCGGCAAAGCCTCGCTAATACACGCGAGTTTATAGGATGTCTTGAAAAGCCGACGCGTTTTACGCTTTGGAAATTGCGTCGGAGCCGAGTGTAAAACGTGAAAAAGCCGTAAGACGTCGTTTTGCGAGATATGCCTAAAATATGTTAGGCATAGATATCGTAGTGTAAGTTTCTTGGAATTGTGCTATCATCACATTGGTTAGCAGTTGCTAATCAATAAACCGGAGTGAGGTTAATATGTTAAAAAAGTTTTTACGGAATTGCAAAAATCCGGAAGGAAAGTTCGGCAGACTTGTTGTCGGCGCGATGAATGTCGGTCATTCGTCGTTTTCAAAATGGGCGACGTTTTGCTTCGGGCTTAAAGACGGTGAAAAGATTCTTGACGTTGGCTGCGGAGGCGGAGGTAATATGGCACGTATACTCAAGCAATTTCCGCATTGCATTGTGGACGGGGTAGACATATCAGAAACAAGCGTTTGCAAGAGCAGAGACGTGTTGCGCAAATTTTCATCGAGAAGCGAAGTCAGGCAAGGTGACGTCATCGATCTTCCATATGAAAACAATTCTTATGATGTCGTGCTTTCTTTTGAATCTGTCTATTTCTGGAAAAATCCGACGAAATGTATGTCGGAGATATTCAGGGTGCTTAAATATGACGGCAGAGTTATGATTGCTGTCGAGATGTGCGATCCGCAAAAAGCTAAAATATGGTCGGACAG
This sequence comes from uncultured Christensenellaceae bacterium, assembly GCA_944381355.1. Taxonomy (GTDB): domain Bacteria; phylum Bacillota; class Clostridia; order Christensenellales; family UBA3700; genus Ornithoclostridium. The sequence goes on from CALWKV010000034.1 coordinate 1,618, forward strand.
GTGTGCGGGTATGACGGTTTATACACCGCAACAGCTCGCAGGCTTTTTGTGCACCGCAGGTTTTTGCGACGTGAAGATACATTTGTCAAAAGGCGTCAGATGTGCCGTTGAAGCAAGAAAAAAACAACAAATATGACGCCTGAATGCGTTTTGTTTCATTAAAAGGTAATTGCAGAATCAACGGGTGTTTACTTTTTAGTGAATGGAAATTTTAGGTAACAGATGTTGATGAAAAGTTTAATAGAGTACGTTAAATAAGTATTTGTGTGGGTAAAAAGCATTTGTGGAAAAATTTGTTGACAAAACCCGTTTTATACATTAAAATAACCATAACGTGCAGGGAGTGTGCAGTAATGCAGGGAGAATGGCGGTTGCGAATAACATCGGACTGCTTGGAAAAACTCAAAAAGCAAGGATTGTCGGGGGCAATCCGATGCAGGAGACGATATGAAAACTGTGTTTATTGTACTTGACGTAATTATTGCAACGGGTGTGTTCTTGTTCATTCTTATGAGTCTGCCCAAAGTCGCCAATTATTTGAAAGGTGTTTTCGGCGGCAAGCAAAAGCCGCTTCCCAAAGCGAAAAAAATTCACAAATTCGCGGTATTGATTCCTGCCAGAAACGAAAGCGCCGTCATCGGCACTTTGCTCAAGAGTATCGATGCGCAGACGTTTTCGCGTGACGGTTACGATATTTTCGTAGCTGTCGAAAGCGCGCATGATCCGACTTGCGCTATCGCAGAGAAGTACGGTGCAGAAGTGTATTTCAAGCGCGATTTCAGCAAAAACGGCAAGGGGTACGTGCTTGAAGAACTGATCGACAATATTTTTAAAAATCGCAATGACAGGGGATATGAGGCGTTTATCGTAATAGACGCGGATAACGTTCTTGAATCTGACTATTTTGACAAATTGAACGACGCTTTGGATGCAGGATACGACATTGCCGTAGGCTATCGCAATTCAAAGAATTGGAATGGGGGTTGGGTCGCAGCCGATACAGGGCTGACTTTTACAAGGTATTCCCGCTTTGCCAATTATGCCAAAGCGCAGAACGGAGAAACCGTGTTGTTGACCGGCACGTGTTATTATATCAAGGCGGATATCGTGCGTGCACACGGCGGCTGGAAATGGCATTCTCTGACCGAGGACGTAGAGTTGACTATGGTAGCCGCGATAAACGGATATAAGACGACGTATATCGACGACGCCGTGTTTTACGACGAGCAGCCAACAGACCTGAAAACTTCTATAAAGCAAAGAAAACGTTGGGTCAAAGGCTTTTTCAACAATTCCGCAAAGTATAATGAAAGGCTTTTCAACGGTCTGATATACGGAGGCGGGGCAAACAGAAGGTCTTGTCTGGAGGCTGTGCTTGGCGCTTCGGGCATGGTATGCTTCGCAATATTCTTTGCTGCGTATATTGTCTGCAATACAGTGCTTGCGATAAGGTATTTCGATACGCCGATCGCGTTCATGGCGTTGTACCGCATCATAGGAGCCGTAGCGGGATATCTGCTTGCATTGTATCTCGATACGGTTGTCGTGTTGTTCGTCGAACGTAAGCGCGTAAAAATGAAATTTCTGCGAAAGGTTCAGGCGGTGCTGATGCGTCCCGTATACTCGCTGCTGTACGTGCCCGTCGCCGTTTCGGCGTTGTCGCGAAAAGTAGAGTGGTCTCCGATCGAGCATAAGGTCAACACGATTGACGGAGGAAAGTAAATAATTAAAAATACACAGAGCGGATATGCTGTCTGTATTTTGCATATTGATTGCTTTTAAAAGTATTGCCAACGGGGATTCTATATGCTAAAATATATAGATGTCAAACGCGTGCGCCGATGTGGTGGAATTGGCAGACACAAGGGACTTAAAATCCCTCGGGGGCGACTTCGTACCGGTTCAAGCCCGGTCATCGGCACCAAACGGCGGCTTGCTTGTATGCCGCAAAAAAACAGACGGGTTGCGCCCGTCTTTTTTTTACGTCTCATTTCTTGTAGTATGAATGAGTAAGAAGTCATTTTGCGATGCTTAATTTATTTAACTGTAAATAATAGATTCCAGTTATTTTGTTCAAAAGACTTGACGCGCTATGTATCGGGTGATAGAATATAACTGTAAGTACGAGAGCCGACTCTTATTTCTTAGACAATATCAGGGTAAAAGTATCCAGATCGGCCGGTGTACTTACTTTTTTTACCGCGTTCACGCGCACATACATAGTAATAAGGAGGGAGTATGGCAATCAAAAATCTGCAAGATCTGCTAATATTGCACAGATATCTTATTAAAGGCGAAGTGCAAGAAGCTGCCGCGCCGTATTATGCGGCGTATCTCGCAAGCAAATTCGGAGTGGTAGTCAATGCGCCTCTCCTTCTTTGCGAAGATAACGTGCGCGCTATTGCCGATCTGTTTTGCAGGGAAGTTCCGGATTCGTTTTATGCAAATCCTCAGGATACCTCGTTTTACAGCGAGCAAGAGTTGTGCATCGAACAACTGATATCTTATTTAAAGATTGAAATGTGCGGAGTGGAGTCGGAAGACCCCGCTGTTTTTGCCAGATTGCCCGTTTTCGACAAGGTATTGCCGACATACGTACAAGGCGAAGAGAAGGTCATCCGTACTTTTTATATAATCGACAGAGAAGAAGCGGAGCATTACGTCTCGAAGCTTTTCGAAGGATATTGTTCTTACACACGTCCCTGGTCGACGTCCGAACGAGGTGAAGTGATTTTTTGTATTGACAACGGCTATTTTTACGGTCAGAATATCGCCTGCAAAGACAATATCATATTTCTTTTGAAGACGTACGGCAGTGAGGAGTTTGCAAAAATGCTCGACTATAAAGACGTCGTGAAAATCAGCTTGTCCATATTAGAAGTGAGAAAACAGCTGACGATAGACGAGAAAACGCGCGCATTGCTTGCGCTTGCCGTAAAAAACGCCCGTCCCTGCGTTCTCAGCAAGAAGCAGTCGAAGTATTTCAACCAACTGATAAAAAAGACTGGTGCTGACATTCCGCTGACTGACAATTCGGACAGCCCTTATGCCATCGCGAAAAAACTTGTTGCAGACGGAGACGTTGTCGGCGCGGCAAAATTTCTCGCTACGCAAGGGTCGCTTTTGCTTCGCAGTCTGTTCTGGCTTCTTTCCCGCGCTGAATCCGATGAGGAAGTTGACGAGATACTCTCTTTGCTTAAGATAGGCAAACCTATCGTAGGAATGCAGGTATTGTATATGCTTACGGGATATACCGATGCATTGAGACGTTTCGTTTTCTATAAAAAAGGAATAAAAATAATGCACGAGGAGAGCGAGGAGGAGAGTGAAAAACGCCGTTCGCGCGTGGAGTTGTCCGTGCGTAAAAAAGTCGAAGCCGCGGTGATCTCCGAAATCAAAAGATATTATGCCTCTCGTCCGTCGTTGGGCAGGATATATGTGTCAGACAGCTTCAGAAAAGTCGGCGTGCCTATCAATACCGCCGTATGCGGAAACGGTCTCGACGTCTTGCCGCCGGGCAGTCGTCTGCCGATCAGCGGCGACTATCTGCGCGCTTTCTGTTACTGGAACGGCGTACACGATATGGATCTTTCCGTGGTTTTCTACGACGGCGATACAATGACGATTAATCTGTCATGGTCTACTTACAGTTTCAAGCCGTTCGGCGATTCGGCATTGACTTCGGGCGACGCCAGAGATAAAGACGGCGCAGAGTACATCGATTTCAGGATCAAGGAACTCCTTGAAAAGGGGTGGAAGTACGGCGTAGTTTTTGTCAACGCGTTCGGAGGAATGTTCAACGAAGGTGAAGTGTTTTGCGGTTATCAGAATAAAGACGATCTGAAAACGAAGGCATGGGCGCCCGACAATATCGCAATGAAAATGAGCGTCAAGGGCGAGGGCAGACAGTTCGCGGCATTTGCTCTCGATCTGCAACGCAGAGAAGTGGTAGTTCTCAACACGTTGATCGGAATGCACGGTCACGTCGTTGACAACGACAGCGTCTATGCATTCAAGCCGTATCTGACCCCTGACGTGCTCGATGCGTTCAATATGTATACGTTGCTGTCTTCGCGCGGAGATCTTGTCGACGATCCTGCTGATGCCGATATAGTTTTCGATCCCGATTACGTCGGCAAAGACGGGCAGAAGATCGTCCGCCCGTGGGACGTGCCGTTGCTTGTGTCATTCGTGAACTGACCGACATTTTTTGCAGATAAAATCATGGTATGAGACGAGAGAAGCATGGGCTATGCGATTGAAAGTTTGCGGGTTTACTACCGACGTAGAAATCAAAACAGGCGAAAAACATTATCAGCCGCCTTTTCTAAGAGCAGACAAGTAAATATATATAGGCATTTTCTGTTGGCGCGGTTATAAATCCGCGCCTCATTTGTATAATTTTTATAAATTCGGGAAAAATTATTATCTATTTTTAGGAAAACGTAAAAAAACTTCGTATTTATCTAATAGAAGCATGAAAGAACAGTCGTTTAACGAGTGGCTTGACGCACTCAAAGCAAAAATAAATATCGTGGACGTCGTCAGCGGATATGTAACGCTGACTACCAAAGGCGGCAGGTATTGGGCTTGCTGTCCTTTTCATCACGAAAAAACGCCTTCCTTTACGGTAGACGAACAAAGAGGGTCTTATTATTGCTTCGGCTGTCACGTGGGCGGCGACGCTATAAAGTTCGTGATGGATATAGAAAATATCGACTTCATGAGTGCTATAAAGATACTGGCAAGCAAGGTCGGAATGCAAGTGCCCGAGTTCAAGTCCAAAAAACAGGGTGAGAGCGTTGCCAAAAAGAAAGAAAGGCTGTATCAGCTCATGCGGGAAGCGGCACTGTTTTACCACGATTGCCTCAAGTCCGACGGCGGCAAGATAGCTCGGGATTATCTGGCGAAACGTGCCATTTCCAAGAGTACGGCAACGACATTTGGTCTGGGATATTCGCCCGATTATCAAGGGCTTCCTTCGCATCTTAAATCGCTCGGTTACAACGAGCTTGAGATGATAGAAGCCGGTGCTTGCGGGCAAAAAGACGGCAGAGTATTCGACGTGATGGCAGGCAGGCTCATCGTGCCTATCATAGACGGAATGAAGCGGGTCATAGCTTTCGGCGGCAGAGTGCTGACGAGCGAAAAGCAGATGAAATACCGCAACACAAACGATACGATTATCTTTAATAAAAAATGCGAAGTGTTCGGACAGAATCTGCTGAGACAGCTCAAGCTGAAGCAGGCGGTCACCAGCGTGATCATGGTGGAGGGCTATATGGACGTTATTTCTCTTTATCAGGCGGGGGTTTATAACGTCGTCGCATCGATGGGCACGGCGCTCAACGTGAGACAGGCGGAGATCGTCAAACGTTTCTGCGGCACGGTATACGTCTGTTATGACGGCGATACTGCGGGACAAGCCGCCACGCTCAGAAGCCTCGATATTTTCTACGGAGCGGGTCTCAACGTAAAAGTGGTCTCGCTGCCCGACAATCTCGATCCTGACGAATACGTAAGAGCGTACGGCACAGAAAGTTTTTCGGAGCAGCTTGCCAAGGCGCTTCCGCTCTTTGAATATAAGCTGCGCGTACTTGCCAAGGGATATGATATGGGCGTTGCAGAAGAACAAGGGAAATACGTCGTCGAAGCCGTAAATATACTCAAGACTTTGCCTACGCCTGCGCAAACAGACGCATATATCCCGTTGGTCGCAAAAATCAGCGGATTGAGTACGGATACGGTCAGGCGGCAGCTTATGCAGGGGTCGGTATTTGCAGATGACGGCACTCCGAAACTGCTGACACAGCAACAAAAACGTAAAGACGGCAAATACTATAAGGCGATGCGTTACGTGCTCTACGTGCTGTTCGGCGGCGTTGAGGGGCTGGCTTTCGACAGGGATATGTCGCTTTATTGCGATGACGACGAGCATAAAAAGCTGTACGACTATTACAGGAGCAACGCCGACGGAGACATATCTCTCGACGACTTGGCGGAACTCGAAAAAGAAATACCCGAGGCGGGCGAAGCGCTTGCGGAAGGTCGCAAAGTCAACGACAGAGCCGCAAAAGGCTATTTTGACGACTGCGTCAGGACTCTCGAAAACGAATTTGTCAAAAAACAACGCAAAATGTTGCTCAAGGCATACTCCGAGAGCGACTCTGAAGAAGAAAAATCACGTCTGCTCGCACAGATAAGTGCGATCCAAAAGAAAAAATAAAGTCGGAGGAAATATGGAAAACGAAAAGAAAGACGGCGAAAAAAGAACTGCGAGAGAGGAGAAGATCGCGCAGGAAGTCGCAAAACTCATAGCTTCCGCTAAGAACGGCAAGCTCAACGAGGACGAGATCAACGAAAAGCTCGCGCGTTTCGACCTCGACGTACAGGAGATGGAAAGCGTCTTTACCGAGATCGAAGCCAAAGGTGTTACCATCGAAGCTACGACCCTCGAGGATAAGATGTCTCTGGATGTGCTCGAAGGTACGACGGACGACTCCGTCAAGATGTATCTCAAGGATATAGGTCAGGTGCCGCTTCTGTCGACTGAGGAGGAAATCGTTCTCGCAGAAAAGATGGCAAAAGGCGATCAGGCAGCAAAGGACAGGCTCAGCGAAGCCAACCTGAGACTCGTAGTCTCTATTGCAAAGAGATACGTCGGCAGAGGTATGCAGTTCCTCGACCTTATTCAGGAGGGCAACCTGGGATTGATGAAAGCGGTCGAGAAGTTTGACTACAAAAAGGGCTTTAAATTCTCCACGTATGCAACGTGGTGGATAAGACAGTCCATTACCCGTGCCATTGCCGATCAGGCGAGGACGATAAGAATACCCGTTCACATGGTCGAGACGATCAACAAGACGGGCAGGGTAACGCGTCAGCTCATGCAGACTCTCGGCAGAGAACCGACGCCCGCCGAGATAGCAAAAGAGATGAATATCCCCGAAGAAAAGGTCATAGAGATCCAGAAGATAGCGCAGGATCCCGTTTCGCTCGAGACTCCTATCGGCGAAGAAGAGGACAGCCACCTCGGAGATTTTATCGAGGACAACACCGCGGCTTCTCCTGCGGAGAAAGCGGAAGCGAAGATGCTCAGAGAACAGCTTTTGCAGGTGCTCGACACTCTGACCCCCAGAGAAAACGAAGTTCTCCTGATGAGATACGGCTTGAGAGACGGCAGACCCAAGACGCTCGAAGAAGTGGGAAAAGAGTTCAACGTCACGCGTGAGAGAATAAGACAAATAGAGGCGAAAGCTCTCAGAAAGCTGCGTCATCCCAACCGCACCAAGAAGCTGAAAGACTATATCGGCAAGTAAGGAAAATCAAACTATAACCTACACGGGCATGAAAAATATGACGGTAAAAGACGTATTGGAAATACTGGAAAAATTTGCTCCGTCAGAGCTTCAGATGAGTTTTGACAACAGCGGTTTCTGTATTGGAGACGAGTGCCTCGAAGTGACGGGAATAATGCTTTGCACCGACGTCACTCCGCGCGTTGTCGACGAAGCGTCGGCAAAAGGATGCAACCTGATAATTAGTCACCATCCCGTGATCTTCTCGGGGATCAGGACGCTTTGCAGCGCAAAGGACAGGATGAGATACGCAGTCGTGTCGGAGCTGATAAAACGCGGCATTGCCCAGATATCCATGCACACCAACGTCGATATTTGCAAGGGCGGCACCAACGATACCGTTGCCGCCATGCTCGGGCTGGGTGAGATCGAAGGAGAAGGTGAGCCGTTGCGGACGGGTATTCTCAGCGGAGAATATACACTCGCGGAGTTCGCCGCTTTCGTTGCCGACAAGCTGTCGGACGAAACGGTCAGATACGTGGGAGACCCGACCCGGAAGATACGCAAAGTCGCCGTCAGTACGGGAGCGGGCGGCAGAGACAGCGAACTGATCTACCGTTTGCAGGACGAGGGTATAGACGTGCTCGTCACGGCAGAAGTAAAACACAACGTGGCGCTTGAAGCCGACTATTCGGGCGTTGCGATCGTGGAGACCACACATTATTCGAGCGAGAGATGTATCGCGGATATCATCGGCGGAGTGCTCGGAAAATACAATATCGACTATCATAAGAGCGAGACGGAGGGCAACCCCTACCGCAGGGCTTGAAGGAGAAATTATGAACATAGAAGGTATGCTCAGATACCAGAGTCTTGACAGAGAAATCAACAAACTCAATGAAGAATTCAAGGCTCACGAAGTGACCAAACAGTACAACAAGTATATGAAGTTGTACAGACAGACCATCGAAGACGGCAAGCGTATGAGTGGCGCCGTAGGCGAACATTTCGTCAATATTGACAGATTGACTAAACAATACGAAAAACTTCTCGCCGATATAGAGGAGTATTACAAAGGCGTTGACGAAATAACAGATCTCAAACAGGCGGATTATTACGAAAAGCAGCTTCTCAAACTCGACGCAGCGCTCGAATCTATCGAAAAAGAACTCGACAACGTGCGCAAAGAACTTGCAAAACTCGATGCCGACGCAAAGGCTTTCTTTGCCAATGCCAACAGTTACTATCAGGCGGTCAAGAAGTTTACTCCTGAAATGGAAAAGGTCAAGCTCGGCATACAGTCCAAGGCGAGAGAAGTTATGCTTGCACAGAAGGAGATCGAAAAAACTATCGAGCCGGAACTCTTTGAAAAATACAAAAAGGCAAAGGAGATCGCCAAGTTTCCTCCGCTCGTACCTTTCGACGAGGCGACAAGTTCTTGTATGGGATGCGGACTCGAACTGTCCAAGGATATAGCTGCAAAACTCAGACAGGACGGCGGGCTTGAATTCTGCCCCAACTGCAACAGACTGGTTTATAAACAGTAAATATGAAGAAAAAAGGACTCAGATCTGCACTTATCGCGTACGCGGTCGCGGCAATTCTTATAGTTGCCCCGATCGTCGTCATCGCGGTGTGGGGTGACAATACGGGAATACAGGGAGCCAAGGCTTCGTTGTACATAGCGGTTTTCGCAGGCGCGCTCGTTGCGGTTTTCGCCACGTCGTACGTCGTGCGTTACGCGATATTCGTCACGACTCTCAGGAAGGGCAGGAAAGTCGTCGCAAAGTATATTGCCAGTGAGATGAAGTCGTCCAATTCCACCAAGGATTTTTACTCGGTGACATATTCATACGACGACGACGGCAGAACTGTCACGGTCACCACGGGTATCAATTACAGCTGGGATCAGGCGCTCGCGCTTAAATTTGCGGAGCAATTCGAGATCACCGTTTACAAAAAGCACAGTTACGTCACCGCCGATGTCA
>CALWKV010000035.1 GCA_944381355.1 uncultured Christensenellaceae bacterium
CCCTTATGCTATCCCCTCCATGCTTCGACCTCACCCTGCGGCTTTCGGTCTCATAAAGTGCTATTTACAAAAAGCGTGGTTTTTGTAAATAGAATTAAAAAATAAAAGTTTTTAAGAGGTTTATCGCGTTAGTTAAAATAATAAAAAATTGTTTGATTAATAATGTAAAAAGAAAAGACTTTTCAAAAAACAAAGTCTTTTTTGTGTACTGAAAAATGTTTCCTTTTATGTTATCCCCCTCCATGCCTCGACCTCACCTTGTGGCTTTTTATATCAAAAAAACTTTTTGAAGTGATGTGATTTTATAAGTTGGAAAACTTTTATTGACTTGCAAGAGTAATCACGACAAGCTCAGGCATATTGTTGACGCGTGGCAAAAAGCTGTCCCCCAGTCCTCTGCTGATTATAATGCTCGTGCCGTTTTTATAATGCATACCCTCTGTGTATTCAGGGAAAAAGCCCTGACCGGGCGTAAAAAGTCCTTGACTTCCTATCCTTACCTGTCCGCCGTGGGCGTGACCGCAAAGCACGAGGTTTGCGTTTGTCTCTGCGTATGCGTCGAAGTACTCGGGACGGTGACTGAGTACGATATTGTAAAAATCTTTCTGCTCAAGAGATTTTATTTTACTCTCAAGCATCGAAGCGTAACTTAAATAGTCGTATTTGTCGGTAAAAGAAGGGTCTTGCAAGCCGATCAGATTGATCTTTGCACCGTTCTTTTCTATAAAGACGTTTTCGTCGTCGAGGATACGCACGCCAAGTTCTTTCAAGGAGTTGTGAAGAAAATTGTATTCACGCATGTTCGCTTCGTGATTGCCGCTCACAAAATATACAGGGGCGATCTTTACGGCTTCTTTTAAGAACGCGAGAGAGTTGTCGTAGTATTTGTCGGAAGAATCCACTATATCTCCCGTTATCGCGATGATATCGGGCTTTTCTGCGGCGACAAGGCTTTCAAGCTCCCCTTTCCAATCTTTGTCGTGAAGGTCTGAAATATGCGCTATTTTAAAGCCGTCAAACTCGTCGGGAATAAATTCGTCTTTTACCTCATAATAAGACACCTCTATGTTGTTGTTGGTATATGCTATCCATATCCCGAAAAACGTAAAAACCAGCGCGATTAGCTCGAGTATAAGGATAACGATAAAGGCTTTATCTTTTCTCACCATGATTTCATTATGACTGTATGCAAGCTAAAAATCAATATAAAAAGAATATAATTTTTCAAATGTAAATAATACAAATTTTAAAAACCTTAATAGAATTTTATAAATGAAATTAGCGGCAAAATTTAATAAAAGAAGCCGAGTCCTGAGATTATAAAAACAAAATTTTTTAAATCAAATGAAAAAATCAGACGTTTTTAAAAACTTTTTTCAGTATGATGAAATATTTTTATAAAATCAATATAGATTTATTGCTTTAAAAAAATCGCCCGAAGGAGAGCCTTCGGGTTTTTCGTATGTATTCTGATATTCTCGAGTATATTGAAAGCCTTGTATTTCTCAACAAGACGATTATCGCTTGTATTTGAAGTCGTTAGTATTTCAACAACCTTCGTATTCCCAGGTCTTAAGTATACCGTGATTATTCTTGTGTGCTTTTACGTCTTTCGTCACTCGGTCTCTGTCAGGGTATCGATCAGCTCGTATATTCTGATGAGGTCGTCTTTTGTATAATAATCTATAAAGATCCTACCCTTTTCGTTGTTGCCTACGGCTTTTACCTTGGTGCCGAAAGTGCGCTGCATATTGTTGACCAGTTCTTTCAGCTCGGGAGAAATGAACGCTTTTCTCGGGGTCTTGGGTTCTTTGCCCGGCTTCATATATGCCCTGACCATATTCTCGAGCTGTCTTACGGAAAGTTGTTTGTCGCACGCCGCGAGAGCGTATGTCGCCTGCACGCTCATATCTTTTATCGAAGCGAGGCACCTTGCGTGACCTGCCGAGAGCCTGCCCGCTTCAACCATGTCCACGACTACGGGATTGAGAGAAAGAAGTCTCAGACTGTTGGCGATGACCGGTCTCGACTTGCCCAGCTTGTCTGCAAGTTCTTCCTGCGTAAAGCCGTATTTTTCCATAAGAGAGCGGTATGCCCTCGCTTCTTCTATCGGGTTGAGATCCTCTCTCTGAAGGTTTTCTATGAGAGCGATCTCCGCCATTTCGGACTCTGTAAATCTCTTTACTATAGCGGGAATGAAAGAAAGCCCCGCGATCTTGCTCGCCCTCAGTCTTCTCTCGCCTGCGATAAGCTCGTATCTGCCGCCGTCCTTGGGGCATACGAGAATGGGCTGTATGACGCCGTAGTTCTTTATGCTCGCCGCGAGTTCGTTGAGAGAGTCCTCGTCAAAGCGCTTTCTAGGCTGATTGGGATTGGTGTCTATGAGTTTTGATTCGATCTGAGTGACCTTTTCGTCTTTGGTATCGTCGCTTGCGAGTTTGATAGCGAGGTCGATAGTAGAACGGTCTTCTGTCTTTTTAGCCATAAGTACCTCTTGTTTAGTAAAAAACAGTAAAATACTGTATTATACTGTTTTCAAGTTGTCTATAAGATAATTATAACAAATAAGGTATTTGATTGCAATACAAAAATAGATAAATTAAGCGCGCTTATAAAGCAAGAAAAAAACAGCACATAAAAATTCTTATTAAAAATCGTCTTTATAAAAATGTGGAGTTTTTGTCACGGTGTTGACAATTAACCGAAAGAAATATAAAATAACGTGTGAAGGGTACATTAAAAGGTACGGTCGTTGAGATCTCGCGCATTAGGATAAGTCGCGCAATTTTGCAGACACAGGAGGAATTATGTACGATAATAAGCTCACAGTATTTTTGTCACATTCTCACAAGGATATAGAAAAGGTCAGAAAGATCAGGGATATTCTCGAGATCCTCGGCTGCGAGCCGCTGATGTTCTTTCTCAAGTGTCTCGACGACAACAACGGAGAACTCGAGGACTTTATCAAGAGAGAGATAGACGCACGCAACGTATTCCTTTATTGCAGGAGCAGGAACGCGGAAGAATCGGAGTGGGTGCAGAAAGAACTGGAATATATAAAGAGCCGCGACAAAAGCCGTATTTATACCGTGGATATAGACAACGACTTCTGCGGCGGTACGGTAAGTCTGCTGAATAACGTCGTAAACATGATAAAGAACAACAACGTATTCGTAAGTTATCCTGCCAAAGCGAGAGTATCTGCGCGCAGAATAATAAGCTATCTGTCAGAAGCGGGAATGAACGTGGTCAGCATCGACAATGCCTACGGCGACTGGATGAGTTTTACGGAAAAAGCGATAGAACGCGCGGCGAAAGAAGGCGTCGTCGTCATAGTAGAGAACGAAGGCGAAAAACTCACTCTCGCGCAGGCGAAAGAGATCGAAAAGGCACTGAAAGAAGGCGCGAAGATACTCAGGGTCATCGTTAAAAAAGACGTGGGATACATGGCTCCGCCTCCCGGCACTTTCGGCAGATGTTTACCAGGAGACATAAAGTATATGAAAAGAGAAGAAGAAGACAAAGACGCGGTTTACGTCGACGAAATGCCTTCAAAGTCGCAGCTTGACAGAATGTACGCATCTCTGACAAAAATTTAATGTTTATGGAAAAGAGAAAACTCACAATCTTTCTGTCACATTCTCACAAGGACGAAGAAAAAGTAAAAAAGGTCAGAGATCTGCTGGAACTGATAGGTTGCGAACCCCTGATATTTTTCTTTAAATGTCTCGACGATGACAATGAAGCTCTCGAGGATTTCATCAAAAGGGAGATAGAGGCGCGCAACGTATTCCTGTATTGCAAAAGCGAAAATTCGGAAAAGTCTGTCTGGGTGCAAAAAGAACTGGAATATATAAGGAGTTTTGACAAAAACCGCCTCTACGTAGTTGATCTCGACGACGGATACGGCGTCGATATGGTCAAGGTGCTGAACAGGATCGTGAGAATGATCGCCGTCAACCGCATTTTCATCGACTGCTCTCCCAAGGAAGCAAAAACCGCCGACGCGATCGCGAAATACTTTGACAAAGCGGGTATGCAGACGACGATAATGTCGGATTTCAGAAATTCTCTGACCACCGACGAAATATTGTCGACCGAAGAATTTTTCAGAAGACTGAACAAAAAGATAGAAGAAGCCGCCGAGAAAGGCATAATGCTTATGCTGACTTCAGATGACCACAAGTCCAGCTGGTACGATTATACCGTAGCGAAAGCGCTGTCTTACGGTGCGAGACTTGTAAAAGTAGTCGTCAAAAGAGATAAATACGCGGCGGAAGAAGATATCGGTTCAGGTGCGGCAGAGACCGTATTCGTAGATGAATATCCGACCAAAAAGCAACTGGACGTCCTTTACAGCCGCCTGATAAAACTTTAAAATCTCAAAGAGGATTAGTCCTCGGTTTATTGCCGCCGCGCGGATATTTTTTGTCGCACGGCTTTATTTTTTTATATACGGGAACTGCCCTCGTCTCGCCCGACGGCAGAACGAAATCACAAGTCTTTTCGAGTTTTAAGCCGAGCACGGACGCGGCGTTGCGCGCGGCGCAGATCTCCTCCTCCGCGGCGCTTCCTTTGTACGCTACCACCTTGCCGCCCGTTCTGCAAAGAGGCGCGGTGTACTCGAGCAGGATATTGAGCGAGGCAACCGCTCTTGCCGTTACGACGTCGAATTTTTCTCTGCCTTCTTTCGCAAAGTCCTCTGCGCGGGAGTGTATCGCGGCGCAGTTTTCAAGCTCTAATTTTTCTATCGCAGAATTGAGGAAATTGACGCGCTTTTGCAGGCTGTCTACGAGCGTGAATTTTTTGTCGGGAAAAATTATCGCGAGAGGTATCGCGGGAAAACCCGCGCCGCTGCCTATATCCGCGATTTTTTGCGCGCCTTCGAACTCTTTGAAAGGAAGAAGGCTGTCGATGAAATGCTTGGTCTCGAATTCTTCCGCTTGCGTTATGGAAGTCAGGTTCATCACCTTGTTGGTCTCGGTAACGAGTTCGTAAAAACAGACAAACTTGTTAAACGCGTTTTCAGAATAAAGTCCGTTTTGTACAAGAAAATTTTCAAGTAAACGGAAGTCTGTCATTTTTCCCTCCTTGCCAGCCACACCATAAGCACGGTTATGTCGGCGGGCGAAACGCCCGATATCCTCGACGCCTGACCGAGATTGAGAGGACGTATCTTGTCGAGTTTTTGTCTCGCTTCTATGCGCAGACCGGCTATCGAGAAATAATCCGCGTCGGAAGGAAGCTCTTTGTCCTCGAGTTTTTTGGTGCGTTCTACCGCCGCCTGCTGTTTTGAAAGGTATCCTTCGTACTTTGCGACAGTCGCGGCTTCTTCGAGGTAACGGAGCGGGTATGCCTTTAGTTCTTCAAAATGCGCGGCGAGCAGTTCCGCCGTGACACCCGGGTGTCTTAGTATCTCTTTCAGCGACATTCCCGCGCGCGGCACATAGTCGCCAAGCTCTGCGAAAAGAGGCGCGGAAAGAGAGGGAGCAACGTTTCTTTTGAGAAGTTTGTCTATCTCTGCAAGCGATTTTTGTTTGTCAAGGAAGCGCGCGTATCTGTCGTCGCCGACGAGACCGACCTCTCTGCCGATAGGGGTAAGCCTTTCGTCGGCGTTCTCCTGTCTGAGGAAAAGGCGGTGTTCGGCGCGCGCGGTCATCATTCTGTAAGGCTCGTTGGTGCCTTTGGTCACGAGATCGTCTATCAGCACGCCTATATAGGAACTCTCTCTGCCCAGTATCACGGGAGGCTTGTCCTGAATGTATCTCGCGCAGTTTATGCCTGCCATTATGCCCTGCGCCGCCGCTTCTTCGTAGCCGCTGCTGCCGTTGATCTGACCTGCGGTAAAAAGACCGTCGACGCACTTGGTCATAAGCGAAGGATAGAGCGCGGTCGGGTCGAGACAGTCGTATTCTATCGCGTAAGCGTAGCGCATAAGTCTGCAATTTTCAAGCCCTATGACAGAGTGATACATCGCGATCTGCACGTCTACGGGAAGCGAACTGCTCATGCCCTGCACGTACATTTCGTCGGTCGACGCGCTTTCCGGCTCTATGAATATCTGATGTCTTTCTTTGTCGGCAAAGCGCATCACCTTGTCCTCTATCGAGGGGCAATAGCGAGGACCTGTGCTCTTGATGCTGCCGTTGTAAAGAGGCGAACGGTCTATGTTAGCCATGATTATACGCTTGGTCTCGGCGGTCGTGTAAGTCAGCCAGCAAGGCTCGCGGTTTTCTATAAACCCGTCGGACATAAAGGAGAAAGGATATATCTTTTCGTCGCCGTTCTGCACGGTCATCGCGTCAAAATTTATCGTCTTTCTGTCCACTCTCGCGGGAGTGCCCGTCTTGAAACGGCGGGTGGGCAATCCGAGCTTTAACAGACAGTCGGTCAGAGCCGTTGCGCGGCAGAAGCCGTTGGGTCCCGTCTGCTGACGGAATTCTCCGATTATTATATTTGCGTTGAGGTATACTCCGGTCGCTACGACCACGCCTTTGCATGCGAAAGACTGTCCTTGCAGGGTCGTCACGCCTGTAACTTTGCCGTTGTCGGTAAGGATTTCGGCGATCTCGCCCTGAAGCACGGTCAGATTTTTTTCGCGCTCGAGCACGCGTTTCATATAAAGGTGATATGCGGTTTTATCCGCCTGTCCTCTCAGACTCTGCACCGCAGCGCCCTTGCCCGTATTCAGCATGCGCAGTTGCAGCAGATTGAGGTCTGCGCTTATACCCATCTGCCCGCCCAGCGCGTCCACTTCGCGCACGAGGTGTCCCTTTGCCGTGCCGCCTATCGCGGGATTGCACGCCATGAAAGATATCGCGTCGAGAGAAAGGGTCACGACGAGAGTTTTAAGACCCATGCGAGCAAGAGCGAGACACGCTTCTACCCCCGCGTGCCCTGCGCCTATAACAACTGCGTCGTATATATCGTCGAATTTTTTCTGCATATCTCTCCTGTCTTGTAAAACGCTTGTCTTTCAAAAGATAAATTGCGCCGTTATTCTCGCCGATTTCTGAATCTTCCGGTACGCTCAATTATAGCACAACGCGCATTTATTTGCAATCGCCGCGCGCGTGTGTTATATTATAAGCGTTAAAAATAAGCGTTAAAGACGGACGGAGACAGATATGCAGACGATAGCGGCGATATCCACTCCCGTAGGAGCGGGAGCAATAGGAATAGTCAGGATAAGCGGAGACGACGCGCTCAAGGTTGCGGCGCGAGTTTTCTCAACATCAAAACTCAAAGACCTGAAAGAAGCTGTCCCCAATATGATGTATTACGGCACGGCGAGGTGCGGAGGAATAGCCGACAGATGTCTCGGAGTATACTTCAAAGCGCCCAAAACCTACACGGGTGAAGATATTTTTGAAATACACTGTCACGGCGGAATAAGGATAGTACAAGAGATACTCAAAGGGTGTCTCGAGGCAGGCGCGCGCGCCGCGGACAAAGGCGAATTTACAAAACGCGCCTTTCTTAACGGCAAGCTCGCGCTAAGCGACGCAGAGGGCGTGATCGCGATGATAAACGCAGAGAGCGAAGCGCAGCTCAAGGCGTCTTACCGTTCTATGACGGGTGCGCTTTCAAAGAGCGTAGCCGAGTTTGAAGCAAGGCTCCTCGACGCGATCGCAACCATGGAAGCCGCGCTCGACTACCCCGAAGAAATGGAAGAAGAAAGCCGCAGGGTCGCGGACGATACGGTGCGCGAAATGTGCGCGCAACTCGAAAAACTGCTCGATACGGCAAAGACGGGAAGCTATGTCAAGCAAGGTATAGACGTCGCGATAGTCGGCGTAGCCAACGTGGGCAAGTCCTCTACCCTCAACGCGCTGACGGGCAAGGACAGAGCGATAGTCACCGACGTTGCGGGCACTACGAGAGACAGCCTCGAAGAAAGG
The DNA here is from genome assembly GCA_944381355.1 of uncultured Christensenellaceae bacterium. Taxonomy (GTDB): domain Bacteria; phylum Bacillota; class Clostridia; order Christensenellales; family UBA3700; genus Ornithoclostridium. The sequence continues at coordinate 7,902 of CALWKV010000035.1, forward strand.
ATAGAGGTAGAAGGGCTTCTCCTCAACCTCATCGATACGGCCGGAATACGAGAGACGGACGACAAGGTGGAGAAACTGGGCGTAGACAGAAGCCGCGAGATAGCGAAAAACAGCGACGTCGTACTGTTTGTTACAGAAGCAGGCAGAGAGCTTGACGAAGAAGAAAGAGGAATCCTCTCCTCTCTTGACGGAGCAAACATGCTTTTCGTATACAACAAGGACGACAAAGAGCATGCAAAAGACGACAGAAAGGGCGTGTTCATCAGCGCAAAGACGGGCGCGGGAATAGAAGAACTCAAACGTGCGATAGTGGGATGCGTGATAGACGGCAATGTGGATTTTTCGGGCAACATAGTTACCGACAGCCGCCATTACGACGCGTTGAAACGCGCTTATTTGAGTCTGACGCAGGCGCGCGACGGCTTTTGCGATCAGCCTGCGGAGTGTCTGCTCGTGGATATGCGAGACGCCTATTCCGCTCTCGGAGAGATAACGGGCAGCACGGCGGACGAAAATATAGTAAACGCGATATTCTCAAAATTCTGCCTCGGGAAATAGTCGACGGCGCTGCAAACAACGGGTATGCAAAAATAATAAGGCAAGGAATTTTCCTTGCCTTTTTTAAACAAAATAGCCATATGAGTCCGAAGATTTTCCTGTGCGTAAATCCTGACGAGAAGCAAAACGGCTATAAATGAAATGTTTTCACAGTCTCGGCAAAATCGGCGCCTAAATCCGCGCTTATTTATGGAGAGCAGGAGTTGCGGGATATCTGATAGGCAATCAGCATTCTTTCAGTCGTGAGAACTCACCAGTCGGTAGGCTTGTTTTTGTGCCAGTAACAGTATTTTGAAGTGCCGTTTTTATAATACATCGTGCCGTTGCCGTTGCGGTAGCCCTGATACCAGTTGCCGTCGTACTTTTCCCCGTTTTTCCAGGTGTAAGTGCCTTTGCCGCTGAACTTGCCGTCAGAGTCGAAAGTTCCTTCGTAAACGTCGCCGTCGGAAAAATAAAACTTTCCCGAACATCTGATGCCTTTCTCGAAAGATCCTTCAAATACGTCGCCGTTCTTGTAGCGGTAAGTGCCCCGCGAGATTTTGCCGTGCACCCACGTCCCGTCAAAAAAGTCGCCGTTGGGAAAACGGTAAGTCCCGTTTTCCGGTTCTCCGTAGAGCATCTTTCCGAAAAAAGCTCCCCCGTCGACACGGTACATTGTGCCGTAGCCGTTGCAGACGCCGTTCTCTATTTTACCGCAATAGAATTTGTCGCGCGACGGCGTTATGCTCTTGCCCAGACCGTTTTTGACCTCGCGGAAGGGACATTCTCTGTATTTTGCCAGCAGATCCATATATGACTCCCCCGACGGACTTTTCCGTCCTCGGTTTTTATGTTTATCGACACGGGCACGAAAATTTTCAAAGTTCAGAACTTCTCGAATATCACGCACGAACAATGACACGGGTTGCCGCACTGCGGGCACGAATACCCTTTCTTTATGCTGTCCTCGTACCAGTAGTCGGGTATCTCCGTGACCTTTTTGTAGCCGCAGCGCGTAAGCACTCCCTGCAGGTTTATCTTGCCGATATGCTTCCACGCGGTGGATATGATATGGGTGATATTCATCTTTGCGAAGATATCTGTCACCTTGTCGATCAGCACGGTCGCAAGCCCGTTGCCGCGGTACTTTTCCGACACGACGATCGTCGCGAGGTAGCCGAGCTGATCTTCGGCATAAAGCGACGGGAGCACCTTGCCTTTGCAGATATCCACGGCTTCCTCCTTTGAGATTATCTTGTAGACGCAGAATCCGAGCAGCTCATCGGTATAAGAGTTTTTCATTACTATGCAGAAGGACTTGACGCCGTCGTCTATCAGGTCGGCGACCGTCTGCGGAGTCACGTAATCCTTGCCGAGAGCGGCGTCCGCGAGCGCGCATATCGACGGTATGTCCTTTTTGGAGACATCGTATATCGAGTATGACGTGAAAAGTCTGTTGAACACGTACGAGCCGGTGGTCAGCCGCCTGTTGGCGCTGTCATAACCCGACCAGTACCCCTCGAGGTGATTGAAATTCTTTATCTCGAGGAAAAACGTGCCGATACCCTCGTCGAACTTGTCGTCCGCGCTGTATATGCCGACGATCCTCGAGCCGTTGTATACCCTGCCCGACAGCTTCCATTTTCTCGTGCCGTCAAACACGGTGTCGCCTGTGACCCTCGAGAAAAACTGTTTGAGTTTTGCCGGCGCTCTCCTTATCACGAGCTTGCCGTTTTCGTAGTCCTCGTAATAAGTCATGTATTCCCCTGTCAGAGAAGTTGCCTTTTTGCCGTAGTCGTTCTCTGAAAGGTATTCGTTGAGTACGGGGCTTAATATAAGCAGTTTTTCAAGGTGCAAAATCCTTTCTTTGAAATTGTTGTTGTTGAAGAATACCGCCTCGAAATTCCTGATCTCTTTTATATCGTCGGGAAGATCCTGAGGGAAAGAGAAATCGTCGTCTATCGCGAGCACTATATTCACGTTGTAACCGAGCGCGGTCTTTATCTCCTTGCGCACCCAGTCGTCCTCGTCGAAGCAGTTGTCGAGCGCGCCTTTTGAGAGCACGAGAATGAAGTTGCCCGCGCCTATTATGTTGTTGACGATCTGTTCGCTGAACTTGCCCGCTTTCATCTCCGACGTATCGAGAAAAACGCTGAGTCTGCGTGAGACGAAAAAGTCATATATCCTGTTGGCGAGCGTAGAGCCGGTGTTTCTTCTGTAACTGATGAACGCGTCGAAAGTTTCTCTCATGATCTCTCCTGTGCCGAGGTCGCGGCTTGCGGCGCGGCGGCTTGATAATGCCGTGTCGCTCTCATGCCGTCTATACCCTTTACAGTTATAATTATAGAATATATCTTAAAAAAATTCAACAAAAAAAGGCGCACCGTAAAGGTACGCCGTGTATGCTCTTATTTTCAGAAAGTGCGTTTTTTCTCGCCGAAACTTCTCAGCTTGCCGCCGCCGGTGCGCTTGAAGTTGATGCTGTACTCGCGATTGTACATATCCTTGGGAGCTTCTTCTTTAGGTTCGCTTTTCTGTACGGGAGCTGAAGCGGGCTTTTGCGAAGAATATCTGCCGCCGCTCTGTTTGCCGCCGAACTTGCCGCTCTGTCTGCCGCCGTTGCCTCCGCGACGCGGACGGTCGGAAAAACTTCTCTTGTTGGGCTTTATAACTATATAACGGTTGGGTTCTTCTCCCTCGCTCTCTGTCGTGACGAATTTGTCGTCTGCGAGCGCAGAGTGAATGACGCGTCTTTCAAACGGGTTCATCGGCTCGAGCGCGACGTCCTTGCCCGTCTTTGCCGCCTTGATAGCCAGTTTCTTTGCGAGTCTGGAGAGAACGGCAGTTCTTTTTTCTCTGTAATTTTCACCGTCGATGATGATCCTCTTGTCGAGATCGATCGTCTTGTTGACGACAAGAAGCGTCAGATACTGCACGCAGTCGAGCACGTCGCCTCTGTAACCGATGAGGGTCGCGGTATCCTTGCCGGATACGGACACGTAGTACGCGTCGTCCTCCTCTCTTATTTCTGCGGTACACTCGAGACCCATCTTCTGAATAAGGGTACTGATGAAGTTGACAGCCACGTCCTTTGCGGTCGCTTTCTGAGTGACTTTGACGGTGACCTTTTTGCGGATGAGGCCGGACTGTTTGACTATAGTCGCTTCTACCTCGTCCTCTTTCAGACCGAGCGCTTCGAGAGCCTCGGCAAGCGCGTCCTCATAGCTGGACGCCGTGATTTCTATTTCTTTCATTTTCTTCCTCCGACGTAGGTCGTGGACAATATTCTGTCCTTTTCCTGCTTGTCTTTACTTTTCATAATAAGGTTGAATATAAGGCTGACCACCGTCGAATATACGTTGCTAAGGAAGTAGTATATAGCGAACGCCGCGCTGTACATTATAGCGAAAACGCCCAGCATCAGCGGCATCAGATAATTGAGTATCTTGGTGGTAGCCTGTTGAGTTTTCTGCTGCTCCGCCGTGCCTGTGGGCATCTGCGGATTCTGGCTCTGCATCAGCTTGGTGCTGATGAAACTCGTCGCGATGGACAGTATCGGGAGACCGAAATAACCGTTCCATCTCGCGGCGTCCCAGAAGGACTGTTTGTTGTACATTTCCATTGCAGGGCCGACCAGCTTGTCATAAGTGAGTCCCGTCGAAAGCTCGGGCATCGTAGCGCCGATAGTGCCGAGGAACGTGTCCAGATCCGGAATTACGTTGGTGCCGATATCCGACATGAATACGTTTTTGACCCACAGCCAGCTGTGAAGATCGTAGCTGTTGGCTAGAAGCGTGTTGAGTTCCGTCATCGACATTTCGCCCGCCTGAACTTTGCCTATATTGTCATTGTAGATGACCATCAGCTTTTCGATGATGACCTCGTTTTCATATGCGACGAGCGCTCTGAATCCCGCCCATACGACGAAGAAGATGACGATGGTGATTATCATAGGCAGGCAGGAAGCAAAGACATGGATTTTTTCTTTTTTCTGCAGTTCTGCCTGTTTCTGGCGCAGTATGTCGGGGTGATTGGCGTACTGTTTCTGCAGTTTTTCCAGTTGCGGACGAATACGCTCCATCGCCTTGGACTGTTTGCGCATTGAAATTTTCTGCCATATATCGAGCGGCAACACAACGGTTTTGAGCAGTACGGTAAACACGACTACCGTCCAGCCGAAATCGCCGATAGCGTTGTACAGCACCAGCAGAAATTTACCTACGAGGTTTGTCATCTCCGCGCTTAGCAGAGCGTTCATAAAAGCCATTTTGCACGACCTCTCAAATCGTCTTTGACGGGATCGAACCCGCCTTTTGAAAAGGGATTGCACCTCAGAATGCGCCAGATTCCCAAAAACACCCCTGCGAAAAATCCGCGCTTCTTCACTGCCTGCACCATATACGCCGAACAGCTGGGAGTATATTTGCAGTTGCCCGCGAAAAGGGGGTTGTAATATCTTTTGTAAATGCCGACCGCGCGCGAAGTAAAACTCATTTTGCCTCCGTCATGCCCGCCCTGGACAACAGATCGAGAAGATTTTTTTCCAAAGCGTGAAAATCGCATTGCGCCGCTTGCGGACGCGCGACGATAAGATAGTTGAAACCGCGTTTTATTTCGGGAATGTGTATGCGGAAGGCTTCTTTGAGCCTTCTCTTGGTCTTGTTGCGGACGACGCTTTTGCCCACCTTCTTGCCGACCGAAAAGCCGACGCGCGTGCCCCTGTTGGACGGGGCGAAATAGAGGACGAGACAGCCGTCTCTGACCGAGGTGCCTTTACGGTATAGATAATCGAACGACCGACTGTTGGTCAGCCTATACCGCTTTTGCATAAATTACGCGCTGAGATGTTTTCTGCCCTTGTTTCTGCGTCTCTTGATGACGTTTCTGCCGCCGGTAGAACTCATTCTCTTTCTGAAACCGTGCACTTTGCTGCGCTGGCGTTTCTTGGGTTGGAACGTTCTTTTCATAAATCTATCCTCTCTTTTTAGTATTGTCTGTGAATTGCTCCCGCAAACGTGCGGTGCGGAAAAACGCTTTCAGAGGGCTTTTTTCCACAATAGCGAGAGTATTATAATATAAGTAAATAAGAAGTGTCAAGCGTTTTTCAACGGCGTAACGCAGAAATAACCTTCCCTTGGGTCGGGGACAGAGAACAAATTTTGCGTTTTGCAAGATCACGAGCGAAGATCGCATAAGCCGTAATCGCGTCCGACGACGCCCCGAAGGGACGGGAGGCAATGTCTCAGACGTCCGTTTCCGCTCCTTCCCGACGGGAAAGCACGGGATAACGCGCTTTTCCAGCAACTGCCGACGAATAAAAACGTTGTTAAACTACACGGGCAGGAAAAACAGAGAGAGGAACAAGCTGCCGTGAAAGATACGGCAACGAAGTCAGAAAGCGCCCGCATTGACAGAGGATAAAAAAGAAAGGGGAGACAACTCCCCTATTTCTTTTGCTTCGAAAGCTCTCGTCAGAGAGAACGTATGCTATCGACGGGGCGTTTTTTCGCTATCGCATAGACGGGCAGGAACGTCGCGATCAAAGACGTGACAATCGCTATCGCAAACATCACGAGTATTGACAGCGGCCCCATAGACATTATGTCGAGACCGACTATCGCGGCGACCTGCGAGTTAAGCCACGGGCATATCGCGAAGCAGAGCGCGGTTGCAAGCGCAAAGCATATCAGCGCGATGATCAGCGACTCTACGAAGAATATGACGAACACGTCCGAACTCTTTGCGCCGACAGCCCTCAATATGCCTATTTCCTTTTTCTTGTCCGCGATAGAAGCAGAGATGAAGTTGAACAGCAGTAGCATCGCAAATACCGCCATCACGAGACCGCTCCACAAAAAGACCTGTTCCATTATATCGAGAGATTCCGCCGCATTGTAGAGACGCGTCGACAGCGGCGAAAAAACGGTATAGAAGGTATCGTCGTCCCCGTTTACCTGACGTTCGCCAGCGATAAGCGCTTCAAACGCCGCGCCCTCGTTATACGGGGTCACGATATATTCGTAGATCGCGTCGGCGGGTCTCACGTACTTGGTCTCTTTTTTATAATAGTCTTCTCCGTTCACGTCCTCGGTTTCCTCAAAAGGCGCGACGAAGGAGTCGTACATCTTCTGATAGACCGAGTCCGAGAAATAGACGCACGCAGAGTGGAGATCGTTTGCGTTCGCGCCGTAATAGAACCCCTCTATTCTGACGTCGTCCAGCACGGTGAGTCCGAGTTCGTTCGTGACGGTCACCGTGTAGTCCGATACTTCCGCAAGCCCGAGAACGTCGAAGAAATAAGCTATCGCGGCGTTGACGTCGTCCTGCGTGGCGGGGATCTTCTCCCCTTCCTCCGTCGTCTTTGTTCCTTCTGTCAGTACGGACAGGTTGTTGTTGTATGCGTTGTATATCGGGCGGGAGGCGCTGACTGCCTCCGAGTAAACTTGGTAGTATACGGAGGAATTTTCTACCTGTATTCTGTTTTCGATATACTCGAGGAGCGCGGCTTCCGCTGTTTCTGCGGCTTCTTCGTCGCTCGCTCCCTCTGCTTTTGCGCTGTCATAACGCGAAGCGTAAAATTCGTCGCAGATCGCGGCGTTTTCTTCTCTGTAAGTAGTGACGTACGGGGCGAGACCTTCATGCAACGCCTCGTCTATCGCCGCTTCGGCGAGAAGCGATACCTTGTAAAGCATTCCGAACGAGTACGACGAGAACAGGTACGAGAAAGAGACCATGATGCCGTTTTCGCTGAGCCCGTCCGCGTCCTTGTCTATATAGAAAAAGTTGTCGTCGAAATAAGGATATGCGGATAACGGAGCAAAAGTCCGCAAGGACATCGAAGCGCTTCCTGCGTCCGCGCTCTCCACGTTCAGTTTCAGATCCGCGCCCGAGACGACGTAAGGTCTCATATAATCTCCGCCCGCGAGGAACAGATGACTGTAATAAAAGTCGGGAGATACGAGCACGCCCGCGTAAAGCCCGTTTTCCATTTCCTGATCGAAAAGCTGGAACAGCGAGCTGTTTTTCGGCTCTGAGCCGTCTTTGATAGTCGAGTATTTTTCGGGCGGATCGAGGCGGTAAACGCCTTTCACGGTCACGGTCAGCACGTCGTCGTGCATATTTCTGCAATTGAGATCGAGGGTCGCGCCTGTCACGTCGTCGTAAGTCTCGAGAGGTTTGCTGCCGTTGGTGAAGCCGAAATGGACGAGCGCGTCGAAAAGATAGGACGGTATCACCACGTCGCTCTCGCCGAGCGCGCCGAGGTCGGTATCGGTCAGCAGTTCAAAGTCCTTCGAGTTCCCGTCCGTCTCGATGAACATTGTGACGTACGGGCGGTAATATTCTGTCGTCAAAGACTGATCCAAGTCGGTGATCGTGAACAGATTGTTGGGATAACCGTCATCCGTCGAATAGGTAAACGCGCCGTATGCCGCGCCGTACTTTTCGCGAGCCTCGGCAAGGTCGGCGGGTGTGAAATCGGTGCCGTCGTCCGACTCGCCGCTGTAAGTCTCCACGCCGAATTTGTAATGAGTGCTGATATACGAATAATGTTTGTTGATGACGATATAGTCGTACCCCGACTGCGCGTAAGTCTCGCTCGCGAGTTGCACGGGGTCGAAGAAAAGAAGGACGGACAGAAGCCCGAACATCACGAACGCCACGACAGACAGGAGTACCGTGAAAAACAGCCTGAAAGGCTTGACTTTGAGACCGCTCGCACCTATTCTGACCGCGTGTTTCAGAGGCAGCCGCGAACGTATCAGTCTGCTTTCCTCTGTCGGATATTCTCTTTTCGGAGAGTCGCCGTTAGTCGTGTCGCGGAATTGTTCCTGCGCGCCGTCCTTGTCTATCCTCGCTATTTTTTCGTATTCTCCGACCGCCTTTTGACCGCCCGCGATCACCGCTCTGCCGCCCTTTTTCGACAGAAAGGCTCTGATTGCGGACATATCCTCGTCAGTAAGGGCCGCGCCGTCTTTGACCGCGACGGTGTCGTCGCCGATAAAGGAGACGTTTTCGCTCGCCTGTTTCGCCGCGACCTTTTCTTTGGTCA
>CALWKV010000036.1 GCA_944381355.1 uncultured Christensenellaceae bacterium
TCGGAGGAAGTCCTGTTGCTCAAACCTCTCGCCGACCTCTTTACTCGGTGGTCCGTCTTTAAGCCATTTTACGATTGTTTCTCGGAACTGCTTTGTCGAGTAGCCATCCCGCATCGTCAGTCTTGTCGATAATACCTTCATTTTGGCTTTCCTCCTTCGCCTCAAATACTACCATATTTATGCGTAAAAGTCAATTTCATAGGCATTCAAAAGGATGCTTGCGGACACAATATATTGTGATATGTTTCCCTTATCCAATCCATTTTGTAGTTTCGACATTTAACCGAATGTATGGAATGTCTCGGTTTTGCTTTTCCCGCATGGCATAAAAAAATCACCCCCCTCACCCTGATAATGAGTGAAAGCGGTGATTTTAACCCTAAAATGCCCCGAAAAAGGCTATTTTCTTTCGAGACAAATTAGAGTTTCGACGTGCTTCGTCTGCGGAAACATGTCGTAAGGGGTTACCGACTTTATCTCGTAACGCTCGTCCAGTCTGGCAAGATCGCGGGCAAGCGTCGCGGGATTGCATGACACATAGCAGACGAAATCGGGGCTTGCCTTTTTGATCGCGTCGAGCACGCGCTCGTCACACCCCTTGCGCGGAGGATCGAGCACTACCGCGAAATCTTTGCCGTCCTCTCTCAGTCTCGCGGCAAGCAAAGGCAGTTCTTTCGCGCAGTCTCCGCAGATATTCCTGACCTTGCCCGTATTGCCGCAAGCGACGGTCAGTTTGTCAGCGTCGGCAACTGCCTCGGACACGATCTCTATCCCGTAAACTTCGCGTGCGCTCTTTGCGAGCACGTTGGTCAGCACTCCCGCGCCGCTGTATGCGTCTACGACCGCGCCGAAGCCTTTTTCTTTGACGGCATCTGCAACAGCGGTATAGATCATGTCCCTGACGCCGTCGTTTATCTGCATGAAAGAAAGAGGGCTGACTTTCGCGCGCACTCCCAGTACGTCGGCTTCCAGCCTCTCCTCGCCGCAGACGACTTTTATGTCGGACGACATTATCACGTTGGTCTTTTTCGTATTGCTGTCGAAATAAAGAGAAAATTTCTTGCCCGTGTCCGTTAAAGCGGATATAAGTTTCTTCTCGGCAGGCAGTTTCTTCCCGTTGCCGACCACGACGACGGCATACTTGTCGCCCACTCTGCGCGCGACGAAATGCCGCAAAAAACCTTTGCCGCTCCTCTCGTCGTAACAATCGAGAGCCAGCGCGTTGGCATATCCGAGAAAGGCGTCCAGCATATCCTGCATACCTCGCTCGTACATCACGCAGGCGCCCAGATCTTCTCTGACTCTCTCTCCGAACGGCACGACGGTGTGCGTGTTGCCCTTGTAATAGCCTGCGACGACCTCGCCTCCTTGCATGGCAAGCGGCACCTGTATCTTGTTGCGGTAGCCGAATATCACTCCGTCGCCGCGTACCTCGTCCACTTCTACGTCTCTGCCGAGAGCTTTGTAGAGACACGCCTTGACGTTGGCTTTTTTGATCTCTTTCTGCTTGTCGTAACGAATATGCTGCATATCGCAACAGCCGCAACGGTAAAATATCGGGCACAGCGGATAAATCCTGTCCTCACTCGCCTCGAGTACTTTTATCACGGTCGCGCGCGCGAATTTCTTGTTTACCTCGCGCACCATAACTCTGACCTTTTCTCCCTGCATGCAAAGCGGCACGAAGACGACCATGCCGTCCACGCGCGCAACTCCCTCGCCTTCCATGCCCGAGGATATTATCTCTACGTCAAAAATATCGCCCTTTTTCACACCCCTATTGTATCACACGCCGCGCCATGCTTGCAACAATTGAGAATAATTGCGCTTCAAAGCGCTCACAATACCATGGGAGGAAGTATATGAAAAAAGTCAAAAACAACAAGAAACAAGCAAAGAGCAAAACCAACCCGTCCGCGGCGCGCGGCATTGACGCGGCAAACCTTGAAATGAGTCTTAAGGACGAAGCGGACGGCTTCTACCACTTCGAGGACGAACTTTCTGATTACCTCGAATAAAACGAACGACGCGCCTTTACGGTGCGTCGTCCTTTTCTCTGTCGAAAAACCATTCGAGAATCTCTCTCAGGGTCAGATCTTCTATCCCGAGATCGCGCGGCGACTTATCCTCATAGCTCTCGCCGAGAAAACCGAACATTCCCGCTTCGTCCGCCTTGCCGAGTTTTTCGAGAGTCAGAGAAGAATATGCCCAATATACGGCACACGATATTATTATCACAACGACGACTATTCTCGAAAAACAGCCACCGCAACCGCATCCTCTTTTCATATCTCGATTATTGACAAACTCAAGCCATGTTAAACGAATAAAAAACGGACAGGGATTTTGCCTGCCCGTGTCTGTCAGAATTATATATGTGCCGCGCCGATACGGCGCCCTCCGTCATTTTTTGGCGGTCAGCACGAACACCTCGCACGCGTCACCGGCGAGCGTAGCGCTCAGCTTGTCTCCGAGAGTATAGCTCTTGCCCGAGTATACCTCTTTGCAATCGTATTCCGCCCCGCTCTTTATCCCTGCGTAGCCGTCTTTTATAAGCGCGGCGACGTCGAAAGAGGCATTCTTTTTCCTCCCCGACCTGTTGAAAAAACATATCGCAGCTCCGTTTGCGAGCGGTCTTGCCAGCACGTCGAAGCTGCCTTTCCTGACGCGTTTCGCAGGCTTGCCGAGACTGTCTCGGTCTATCGCGATAAGCTCCTTGTTGGTGACGATCTCAAGCACTTCGTCGCTTATCTTCCTGACGTCGTTGCCGAGTATCAGCGGCGCAGCCATCATGCACCACAGCGCGAAATGCGACTTATTCTGTTCTTTTGTCAGATCTCCGTTGCCCACTTCGAGCATATCGGGATCGTTGTACGCCCCGACAGACGCGTATTTATACAGATTGACCGTCTTGTCGTATATCATCTTTATCCAGAACCACCTGGGTATGATATCCGGAGTCGTACGCCACATATTGCCCGCGAGCGCGCCCCATTTCCACGGCTGGTTTTTGCCCCATTCGCATATGGAATATACGATCGGTCTCTCCTCTTTGCCCGTCTCTGC
>CALWKV010000037.1 GCA_944381355.1 uncultured Christensenellaceae bacterium
GTGCCCGTCATATACACGTTGCCGTCGGAATAACGTACGGTCAGATCTCCGCCGGGCTGTTTTACGGTTATCTCCTCTCCTGCGGGGCAAAGTCCGTTTTCGACTGCCGCAACAACTGCAGCGCATGCGCCTGTACCGCACGATCTGGTCTCGCCGCTTCCTCTCTCCCACACTCTCATCTTGATCGTATGGCTGTCTAGGACTTTGACGAACTCTGTATTTACTCTTTCGGGGAACAGAGGATCTGTCTCAAACGCGCTGCCCACCTTGTTCACGTCGAAGCGATCGAGGTGCTTGAGAATCACCACGCAATGAGGGTTACCCATGTTGACGCAGGTAATGTCATACTCTGTTCCGTCAACGGTGTATTTCTTTCCTATTATCCTGCCTTCTGCCTTTGCGGGTATCTTTTCCGCATCCAGCTCCGGAGCGCCCATATTGACCGTAATATATGTTGCTTCGCCCTTTTCGGTCTTTATGCTTATCTCCTTGAACCCAGATATCGTTTCGACGACGAAATCGCGTTTTCTCACAATGTTGTTGTCATACAGATATTTAGCCACGCATCTGATTCCGTTGCCCGACATTTCTCCCTCCGTACCGTCGAGGTTGAACATCCTCATCTTTGCATCGGCACTCTTTGACGGCAGAATCAGAATCACGCCCTCGCCGCCTATGCCCGTGTATCTGTCGGACAGCCTTATCGCAAGCATCTCGGGACTGTCTATCGGGTTTTCGAGGCAGTTAAAGCAAATATAGTCGTTGCCTGCGCCGTGCATCTTGGTAAACTTTCTGAGGGTCTTGCCCTTACGAAGTTTGTTGATGTCCACAAGCTCGGTATTGAACTCGGAATATCTGCTCATAAGGCTGTTGGCGACCGCATTTGCGGTATCTATCGAAGTCAGGCACGGGATAGCCCTTTCGACCGCTTTGCGCCTTATCTTGACGCTGTCGCGAGTGGGCAGTTTGCCCTTGGACGAGGTAGATATGATATAGTTGACCTTGCCGCTTTCGATAAGCGTCAGATTGTTATTTTCGTGATTCTGATGTATCTTGTCCACGACTATGACGTCCATGCCGAGATCTCTGATGACCTTTGCGGTGCCCGCCGTCGCGTAAAGCGTGTATCCGAGATCTTCGAATTTCTGGGCTATTTCGCCTATCTCACTCTTGTCCTGATCTCTGACGGTGATGAAAATGCCGCCCTTCTTCTTCATCTTGTAGCCTGCCGCCACAAGTCCTTTGAACAGCGCTTCTTCGAGCGTTCCCGCTATGCCGAGGACTTCGCCAGTCGACTTCATTTCAGGACCGAGCTGAGTGTCGACGTTGGTCAGTTTCTCGAACGAGAACACAGGGACTTTTACCGCGACGTACGGCGAGTTGGGATAAAGTCCCGTACCGTACCCCATATCCTTGAGCTTTTCGCCCAGTATCGCGCGGGTCGCCAGATCGACCATGGGCACGCCCGTGACCTTGCTGAGATAGGGTATCGTACGGCTCGATCTCGGGTTGACCTCTATGACGTACAGCTCGTCCTTGTAGATGAGATACTGGATATTGACGAGACCCACCGTATGCAGAGATACAGCGAGGCGCTTGGAGCAGTCCACGATACGCTCCGTCATCTCGTCGCCGAGATTCCAGGCGGGATAGACTGCGATCGAGTCTCCCGAGTGTATGCCCGTCCTCTCGACGTGCTGCATAACTCCGGGAATGAGAATATCCTCTCCGTCGCAGATCGCGTCTATCTCAAGCTCTTTGCCCATCAGATATTTGTCGATGAGTACAGGGTTTTCTATACCCTGCGCGAGAATGACGTCCATATATTCTTTCACGTCGTCGTCGCTGTAACATACCGTCATGTTCTGACCGCCGAGCACGTAGGACGGACGCAAGAGCGTCGGATAGCCTATTTCGTTGGCAACGCGGAGAGCTTCTTCCTTGGTCATGACGGTAAAGCCCTTGGGGCGCTTTATATTCAGCTTTTCGAGCAGTTCGTCGAACTTCTCTCTGTCCTCCGCCATATCGATGTATTCAGCCTGCGTACCGAGGATCTTCACGCCCTTTTCTTTGAGCATCTTTGTCAGCTTTATCGCCGTCTGACCGCCGAAGGCGACGACAACGCCGTACGGCTTCTCGGTATTGAGTATACTAAGCACGTCCTCGTTGGTGAGCGGCTCGAAGTACAGTCTGTCGGCGGTATCGAAGTCTGTGGAAACGGTCTCGGGGTTGTTGTTGACTATAACGACCTCGTAACCTTTCTCCTTGAGCGCCCAGACGCAATGGACGGACGCATAGTCAAACTCGATGCCCTGACCTATTCTGATAGGACCGCTGCCGAAAACGACTATGCGCTTTTTGTCGGTCTTGTTGTTCTCGAGGAACTCGAGCGCCTCGTTCTCGTCGTCGTAGGTAGAATAAAAATACGGTGTCTGAGCGCTGAACTCCGCCGCGCAGGTATCGACCATTTTGTAGGCAGCATAGCGCTTGTTCTTTATCTTATCCTTGCTGAAACTCTCGATCGTCTTGTCGAGATATCCCATCTTCTTCGCCTCGAGATACAGCTCGTCGGTGAGAGGCTCGCTCGCGAGACGTCTTTCCATTCTGATCAGATTGAGGTATTTATTGAGGAACCATCTGTCTATCTTTGTCTTGTTGTATATCTCGTCTACCGAGAAACCTCTTTTGAGCGCTTCGTAGACCGCGAATATCCTCTCGTCGTCGCAGTCGTTGAGCTTGTCGGCAAGTTCCGCATCCGTCATCGCGATAAACTTCTCGCTGTTGAGCGTATCGTGCGATATCTCCGCGCCTCTGACCGCCTTGAGGATTGCGTGTTCGTAGGAAGTGCCTATACTCATGACTTCGCCCGTAGCCTTCATCTGCGTACCCAGTTTGCGGCTCGCGTAGAAGAATTTGTCGAAAGGCCACTTGGGGAACTTGACGACTATATAGTCGACCGACGGCTCGAAGCAGGCATAAGTCGTGCCCGTGACCGCGTTGAGTATCTCGTCCAGCGTATATCCGATCGCGATTTTGGTCGCGACTTTTGCTATCGGGTAACCCGTCGCCTTGGAAGCAAGCGCGGAAGAACGCGAAACTCTGGGGTTGACTTCGATAACGGCGTATTCAAAGCTGTCGGGCTTCAAAGCAAACTGCACGTTGCAACCGCCCTCAACGCCGAGCGCATCGACGATCTTAAGCGCCGCACTCCTCAGCATCTGGAACTCTTTCTCCGCAAGCGTGACCGTGGGTGCGACGACTATGCTGTCGCCCGTATGCACGCCGACGGGGTCGACGTTTTCCATCGAGCAGATCGTTATGCAGTTGCCCTTGCTGTCGCGCATGACCTCGAACTCGATCTCTTTCCAGCCGCTTATGCACTTCTCGACGAGGATCTGATGTATCGGAGAGCTTCTCAGTCCGCCCTCGGCGATCTCTATGAACTGTTCTTCGTCGTCCGCGATACCGCCGCCCGTACCGCCGAGCGTGAACGCGGGACGGATTATAACGGGATATCCTATCTTCTTGGCTACCCTCTTGCCCGCCTCAAGGTCGTTGACGACTTCGGACGGTATAACGGGCTGATCGATCTCAGCAAGCGTATCCTTGAAAGCCTGTCTGTCCTCCGCGCGGTCGATCGTCTCGGGATTCGCGCCGAGAAGCCTGACCCCCATCTTGTCGAGGAAGCCCTCTTTTGCGAGCTGCATCGACAGGGTGAGTCCGTTCTGTCCGCCCATCGTCGACAAAAGGCTGTCGGGACGCTCTTTTTCTATTATCCTCTTGACGGTGTTGAGCGTCAGCGGCTCGATATATATCCTGTCAGCCACCGCGTTGTCCGTCATTATCGTAGCCGGGTTGGAGTTGACGAGCACGACTTCGAGTCCGTCGGCTTTGAGCGCGCGGCACGCCTGCGTGCCCGCATAGTCGAATTCCGCCGCCTGTCCGATAACGATAGGACCAGAGCCGATGACCATTACTTTGTGTAAGTCTTTATTGAGTGGCATTGTTATTTCTCCTCCGTCTTAGCGATAAAGTTTTCTATTATGAACTGCGTATCGAGCGGTCCGCCGCACTCCTCGGGGTGGAACTGCACAGAGACGGCGTTCGCGTATTGCAGACCTTCGCAGGTGCCGTCGTTCGCGTTCACGTAAAGCAGCTTCGCTCCCGCAGGCAGCGCGTTGTTGTCGACCGCATAGCCGTGGTTCTGCGAAGTGATGAATATCCTGTCGCCGCAAGTCTCTTTGACAGGCTGATTGCCGCCGCGGTGACCGTATTTGAGCTTGTAGGTCTTGCCTCCTTGAGACAGCGCGAGCACCTGATGACCGAGACTGACCGCGAGCATCGGAATGCCCGATCTGAGCAGCTTGTCCGCCTCGACCGCTTCCGCCTTGTAATCCGCGGGATCTCCCGCGCCGTTTGAGAGCACGATGCCGTCAGGCTTTGCCGCGAGCACGTCCTCTGCCTTTGCGTCGTGCGGGAAACGGGTGACCGTGCAACCGCGTCTGACAAATTCTGCAACGAGGTTTGCGCTCTCGCCGTAGTCGACTATTGCGATATTCTTGTCACCTTTACCAAACGTCCCGACTGTTTTACACGACGTCCTTTCCGCGGTGTTGCTTATGCGGTACTCCCTGACTTTTTTCATCGTAGCCGCATCTGGGTTCGGATTTTTTGTGATAATACCGTTCATCACGCCGTTTTCCCTTATCGTCTTGGTCAGATGACGGGTATCGACTCCGCACATCGTCACGACGCCGCATCTTTTAAGCATGTCCCCGAACTTGCCTTTGCAGCGGAAATTGGACGGCTCGTCGCATATCTCGCGGCAAACGTAGCCTGAGAGCACGATTGACTTCTCGTCGTAATCCTCGGGGATATCGCCGTAATTGCCTATCAGCGGAAAGGTCTGCACGACGATCTGTCCCGCGTAGGTGGGGTCGGCAACTGTCTCAAGGTAGCCGCCCATCGAAGTGGTGAAAACCACTTCTCCGATGACCTCGCCGTCGCCGCCGACGCCGTAGCCTTCAAACTTGTCTCCGTTTTCCAGAATCAGATAAACTTTGTCCATAAAATCCTCTTGACCGCAAAACGCGGTTTTGCGTTGCGCATACGCGCCGTAAAATTCTTTAATAATAATATTACCATATAACGCCCCTGTCCGCAAGACATTTTTTTAAAAAACACCGTTTCGTACGCACTTTTTCCGCCTCGGTTTACTCGCTCGGAAAAAATTTTTTTTATGCCCTGCAACCCCTCTCAAACAAATGACATAATTTTTGCGTTGTGCTATAATTCTAATATATTTTTTCTGCGGAGGATTCACTATGTCTCGCAAACTCAACGAAGAATGCGGTATTTTCGGTATCTACAACAAGGCTGGCATCAAACAGGTTGGCAACCTCGTTTATTTCGGTCTTTTCGCGCTCCAGCACCGCGGCCAGGAAGCCGCAGGTATCGCGATCAACAGAGACGGAAACGTGGTCATTCAGAAAAGCCTCGGGCTCGTCAGCGATGTGTTCAAGGATTCGCCGATGATCTCCATGGACGGCGACATCGCGGTCGGTCACGTCAGATACTCTACCACGGGCAGCAATACGCAGGAAAACGCGCAGCCTCTTTGCGCCAAATATTACAAAGGCTCGCTGACGATCGCGCATAACGGAAATATCTGCAACGCAGACAAACTGCGCAAAGAACTTTCCGAACAAGGCTCGATATTCCACTCCACCAACGACAGCGAGATCATAGCCTACCTCATCGCTAAAGCGCGCATACACACCAAGTCGATCGAAGAAGCGGTCAAAGCGGTCGTTCCGATGCTCGAAGGTTCTTTCTCCCTGCTCGTCATGAGCCCGAGAAAACTCATCGCGGTCAGAGATCCCCACGGCATACGTCCTCTCTGCATGGGCAGGATCAAGGACAGCGTAGTATTTGCAAGCGAGACCTGCGCTCTCGATACCGTAGGCGCGACCTTTGTCAGAGACATTCGCCCGGGCGAGATATACGTCGTCAATCAGACCGAAGAATTCAGCATCGAAGAATACTGCAATCAGCCGTCGGCACTGTGCATATTCGAGCATATCTACTTTGCGCGTCCCGACAGCGTGATAGACGGGCAGAGCGTAAACGACGCGAGAGTCGAAGCGGGCAAAATGCTCGCGAAGCAGCACCCCGTAGAAGCAGACGTCGTCATCGGCGTACCCGACAGCGGTCTTTCAAGCGCGATAGGCTACTCTATACAGAGCGGTATTCCTTACGGCGTGGGTCTTATCAAAAACAGATATATCGGCAGAACTTTTATTCAGCCCTCGCAGGCAATGAGAGAGAGAAGCGTCGCACTCAAGCTCAACGTTCTCAAAGCCAATATCGACGGCAAACGCGTGATCGTTATCGACGACTCGATCGTCAGAGGCACTACCCTCGCCAATATAATCAAAATGCTCAAGAAGGGCGGCGCGACCGAAGTGCACGTGCGCATAAGCAGCCCCAAATTCATATATCCCTGCTTCTTCGGCACCGATATCCCCGACAGAAGCCAGCTCGCAAGCGTCAATTATACGCATGACGAGCTTTGCAGAAAGATAGGCGCCGATTCGCTCGGCTTCCTCGATACAGACACAGTGGACGAGATCGCAAAAGACAGCAAAGTCGCGTTCTGCAAGGCGTGCTTTACCGGCAAATACCCCTGCCCCGTCCCAGAGTGTGTCCACAAAACGGAGTTTGAATAATATGACTTCTTTACTCGAAACAGAAATAAAAATCAAATATCTGAAAGACAGCTTTGAACGCCTTCTCGCTTCCAAGCTGAACCTCACGCGCGTCTCTGCTCCTCTTTTCGTACTCGAAGAAAGCGGGCTCAACGACAACCTCAACGGCGTAGAACGCGCGGTGTCTTTCGATATAAAGCAGACGGGCAAGATCGCCGAAGTCGTCCACAGCCTCGCGAAATGGAAAAGGTATGCGCTTTACGAGTACGGTTTTGAGCCGCAAAGCGGTCTCTATACCGACATGAACGCGATACGCCGCGACGAAGTGTGCGACAGCCTGCATTCTCTCTATGTCGACCAATGGGACTGGGAAAAAGTCATCACCCGCGCCGACAGGACCGTCGAATACCTCAAAGCGACCGTAGAGAAGATCTACGAAGCGCTCAAGGAGTGCATGAACGCGCTTCAGGGGCATTTCGGTGAAAAGACGACCTCTCTGCCCGACAAAATAACCTTCGTAACCACACAGGAACTCGAGGACTTGTACCCCGATCTCGAGCCTTCGCAGAGAGAGACAGCATTTGTCAAAAAATGCGGCGCCATGTTCCTGATGCAGATCGGCGGCAAGCTGAAAAGCGGCAAAAAGCACGACGGCAGGGCGCCGGACTACGACGACTGGGCGCTCAACGGCGATATAGTCCTTTACTATCCCGTGCTCGACCGAGCTTTTGAAATATCTTCTATGGGTATCCGCGTAGACAAAGAGTCTCTCGTCAGACAGCTCGAACTCGAAGGCATGACCGACAGACTCAAGCTCCCCTTCCACAAAGCGCTGATGGAAGACAAACTTCCTCTCACGATCGGTGGCGGCATAGGTCAATCCAGACTCTGTATGTTCCTGCTCGGCAAACGCCATATCGGAGAAGTTCAGTCATCCATATGGCCGGAAGAAATGGTCAGAGACTGCAAAGCACAAGGCATCACATTGCTGTAACACCCGTTTTTCTCAATACTTATCTATAAAATCACTAATTAAAAAACGGACGGTCGATCGTCCGTTTATTTTGTATTTCTTATCCTCAGCGGATATTTTTAAAATGTAATACGATGCGTATCTGAAAAGAAAGACATAAAAAAGCCGCTCCCGACGGAACGGCTTTGTCTTTTCGGATTACTCCGCGTCTATCGTCGCCTTTATGCGGCGCACGCCTGCGCTGGAGGACTGCTCTTTGAGAATCCTGAAATGCACGAGCTGACCGGTATGCTCTGCGTGAGGTCCGCCGCATATCTCTTTGTCGACCCCCTCGATTGTATACACCTTGACCATCTCTCCGTACCTGCTGCCGAACACGCCGACCGCGTTCTGTTTGCGGGCTTCTTCTACGGTCATCTCCTCGCACACGACGGGAATATCCTTTGCTATCGCGTCGTTGACTGCATCTTCGACCGCCTTTTTCTCCTCCTCTGTCAGAGGTCTGTCAAAGTTGAAATCGAAACGAAGTCTCTCTGCGGTGATATTGCTGCCCTTTTGCTGAATGTCGTCTCTGCCGAGCACTTTCTTCAGACAGCCGAGAAGCATGTGCGTCGCGGTATGCAGATATGTCGTACGCTTGGACGTGTCCGCAAGACCGCCCTTGAACTTCTGTTCCGCACCCGCCTGCGACTTCTTCTGATGCTCCTCGAAAGCCTTGTCGTAGCCCTCTTTGTCCACGCCGAAACCGCGTTCTCTGCAAATCTCCTCGGTCATCTCGATCGGGAAGCCGAACGTGTCGTAGAGTCTGAAAGCCGTCTTGCCGTTAAGTTTGTCGCCCTGCACGTATTTGAGGACCTTTTCTATCTCCTTGAGACCGTTCTCGAGCGTCTTGGAGAAACGTTCTTCTTCCTTGGTCAGCTCGTCGACGATCTTGTCCGCGTTGACCTCAAGTTCGGGATAGACGTCTTTGTACTTTTCTATATACAGTTTTGCAAGCTCGACGAGCTTAGTGCTGTCGAAGCCGATTTGTCTTGCGAACCTGACGCTTCTTCTGATCAGACGGCGAAGCACGTATCCCTGATCCACATTGGACGGCACGACGCCGCGCTCGTCACCGATGAGGAAAGTCGCCGTACGGATATGGTCTGCGATAATTCTTATCGCGCGTGTATCCTCGTCGCTTTCGCCGTACTTCTTGCCGCTCTCCGCGCATATTTTCTCGATGACGTCCGTGAAAAGATCTGTCTCGTATGCGCTTTTGAGACCGTTGATCATGCACACCGTACGCTCGAGACCCATACCTGTGTCGACGTTCTTCTGTTTAAGCGGCTCGAACTTGCCGTCCGCGTTGCGGTAGAACTCCATAAACACGTTGTTCCAGATCTCGACCCACTTGCCGCAATCGCAGGACGGGTCGCAATGCTCTCCGCAGGCAGGTTTGCCGGTATCTATGAATATTTCGGTATCGCTTCCGCACGGACCGGTAGCGCCGGCATACCACCAGTTGTTCTTCTTGGGAAGATAGAATATCCTTTCTTTGGGTATACCCATCTTTTCCCATACGCTTGCCGCGAAATCGTCTCTCGGGCAATCCTCGTCGCCCGCGAACACGGTAACGGCTATCTTTTCAACGGGGATCTCAAGCACTTTGGTCAGAAAATCGAAAGAAAATCCTATCGATTCCTCTTTGAAGTAATCGCCGAGAGACCAGTTGCCCAGCATTTCGAAGAAAGTCAGGTGCGTTGCGTCGCCCACCTCGTCTATGTCGCCGGTGCGCACGCACTTCTGTACGTCGGTGAGGCGCTTGCCCGCAGGGTGCTTCTGTCCGAGAAGATAGGGCACGAGCGGATGCATGCCCGCCGTGGTAAACAGTACGGACGGGTCGTTTTCGGGTATCAGCGAAGCGGACGGAATGACCGCGTGTCCGCGCTCTCTGAAAAACTCGAGATAACTCTTTCTGAGTTGTTCCGATGTCAGTTTTTTCATATATATTACCTCTTTTTATTCGTAGAAAAGTATGTCTGCATATGTCGGGAAAGGCCACATCTCCTGCGGAGTGATGCTTTCCAGTTTGTCCGCGTATTCGCGCAGCTTGTCCATCACCAGCCTGACTCTGTCGCGGAAAAGTATAGCCTGTTTTTTGCTGTCAGTCGCCGCAAAAGCGCCGTCCTTGGCGGTCTTGAGCGTATCTATATTTTCCTTTAGTCCCTTGACGAGCGCGCTGACGTTCTTGAGCATAGACTTCTGAACGCCTGCGTATTCGGGGTCTACCTTGCTGATCTCGTTGATCTGCTTAGCGAGCGTATATTGCCATCTGAGCACTGCGGGCAGGATCTGATTCCTCGCCATAAGAAGCGCCGTTTCCGCCTCTATATTCGCGCTCTTGACGTAGTTGTCGAGGTAGATCTCGCGGCGGCTCTCCATTTCTTTGACAGAAAGAAGCCCGTGCTTCAGGAACAGCTCCATATTCTTGGGTTTCGTCATTGCCTCGTAAGCGTCGACGCTGTTGGTCGCCGTGTCAAGTCCGCGTTTCTTCGCCTCTTTGACCCACTCTTTGCTGTAATTGTTGCCGTTGAAGATTATGCGTTTATGCTCGTTGTAGGTCGTCTTGACAAGCTCGAGTATCGCCTTGTCGAGATCCCTCTTGGAGACGCCTTCGAGTTTGTCAGCCATTCTCGACAACATTTCGGCAGTCATCGCATTCATTATGAGCGTAGGCGTGGAAAGTGTCGCCGAGCTGCCGACCATTCTGAACTCGAACTTGTTTCCCGTGAACGCGAAGGGAGAAGTGCGGTTGCGGTCTGAAGTGTCCTTCTTGAGCTGAGCGACGTAATTGACGCCCGTATTGATGTACTGCTTGGTCGCGCTCGCGATCGTATGTCCTTCGCTGATATCGTCGAGAAGGGTCTGCATATCGCCGCCGATAAATACCGATATGATCGACGGGGGCGCTTCGTGACCGCCAAGTCTGAGATCGTTGCCGAGGCTCGAAGAACTCATCCTGAGCAGGTCGTAATACTCGTCAACGCCCGCGATCACCGCGAGGAAGAACAAAAGGAACACTTTGTTCTCCGCAGGATTGCTGCCCGGTTTGAGCAGGTTGAGACCCGTATCTGTACCCAGCGAATAGTTGCAATGCTTGCCGCTGCCGTTTATACCCGCAAAAGGCTTTTCGTGCAGAAGGCAGGCAAGACCTCTCTGATCCGCGACCTTTTTCATCGTCTCCATGATCAGCTGATTCTGATCCGTAGCGATATTTGCCTGGCAGAATATAGGCGCAAGCTCGTGCTGAGCGGGCGCGACTTCGTTGTGCTGCGTCTTGGCGGTGATGCCCAGCTTCCACAGCTCCTCGTTGAGGTCTGCCATAAAATCGCTGACCCTGTCTCTTATGCTGGCATAATACTGGTCGTTTTTCTCCTGACCTTTGGGCGGCATCGCTCCGAAAAGCGTCCTTCCCGTAAACTCGAGGTCGTATCTCTTGTCAAAGTCCTTTTTGTCGACAAGGAAGTATTCCTGCTCGCCGCCGACGTTGGCGACAACTCTGTTCGCCTCCACGCCGAGTATTCTGAGAAGTCTCAATCCCTCTTTGTTGATGGCTTCCATCGACTTGAGAAGCGGAGTCTTTTTGTCAAGCGCTTCGCCCGTGTAAGAACAGAACGCGGTCGGAATGCAAAGCACGCCCGCTCCGTCCTTGGGCTTCTTTATGAACGCGGGAGAAGAACAGTCCCACGCCGTGTAGCCGCGCGCCTCGAAGGTCGCCCTTATGCCGCCCGACGGAAAACTGGACGCGTCAGCCTCGCCCTTGCGCAGATTGCTGCCCGTGAACTCGAGAATCGCGTTGCCTTTCTTGTCTATTGAAATAAAGCTGTCGTGCTTTTCCGCGGTCGTGCCCGTCAGAGGCTGAAACCAGTGCGTGTAGTGGGTCGCGCCGTTTTCACAGCTCCACTCCTTCATAGCTTCCGCTACCTTGTTGGCAAGCTCTTTTTCAAGCGGTTTGCCCTGGTCGATGACCTCTTTGAGTTCTTTGTAAGTGTCGGCGGAAAGATATTTTTTCATAACGCTGTCGTTGAAAACGTGACAGCCGAAGAAATCTGTGATTTTTTTGCTTTCGGTAATCCTCATATTGCCTCCGATGACCGCCGCTTGAAGCGACAACACTATTATATATAATGCGCGTCGAAATGGCAAACGCTTGACCGCGCTTTTGCCGAATTTTTAAACTTTCCGCCGTTTTTGTAAAATAAAAGATTATAAAATCGGCGCTATCTCCGTTTGACACGGAAAGAACGCCGATCAGATATATCTTATAGTGATTTTTATGCGCTTTGCGCGCCGTATTGCACCGTGAGCTTTGCTTTTCTCACTCCGTTCTGAGCGCTTCGACAGGGTCTTTCTTCGCCGCAACGGACGACGGAACAAGCCCTGCTATCAACGTCAGCGCGAAGCTGACGACTATCATCAGCAGCGCGTGCCACGGCGAAAGCGTACACAGCGTGCCTATCTCCACAAGGTTGTATATGATGAGATTTACCGGTATGCTGAGTATATAAGTGACTATGACTCCGATAACGCCCGCGAGCAGACCTATGATGAAAGTCTCTGCGTTGAACACGTTGGAAATGTCTATCTTGCGCGCGCCCAGGCTCCTCAGTATTCCTATTTCTTTCGTCCTCTCGACGACGGATACGTAGGTGATTATGCCTATCATCACAGACGATACGACCAGCGATATCGCGGCGAAGCATACGAGCACTATGGATATGATCCTGATGATCTCGTTGAGCATGCTCGTAGCCATTTCCGACATATCGACGTATACGACTTGTTCAGACGGATTTTTCGCATTCCACTCGTCGAGGTACGCGATGATCGCCTCTTTGCCCTCAAAATCCTTGGGGTAAATGTTCATACCCGTCGGAGTGCTGTCTCCGCCCAGCTTCTGCATAGCCTTGCGGTAAGTATCCGTGCCGCTGAAAGGCAGACCCGTCGTGACGTCCTTGTCGGCGCTTGCCGCCTGCGCCTTGACTATATCAGACTCCGCGTTCACGCCGAGAAGATATTGAGTGAGTTCGCTCGTATAATTTATGCCCGACGACAAAAGCGCGAGCTGAACGCCCTCTTTGGGTCTCAATACCCCCACGACTTCTATTTCGAGATTGATATCGCTTGCGGGAGCGTTGAAAAGTTCTTCGAGTTGAGCGCTCGTGGTCTTTTCCGCAAAGAGTCCGTTTTCGCCCTGCTCGTAAATATCGTTATTGGCGACTACTCTGAGCTTTGTGCCGACGATGTCGTCGAAACTCACCTCTTTCTGCGACTTCGGGAAACCCAGACCGAGCAAAACGCTTACGTTGGCCTGATTGTATGTGTCAACTACGAGAATGACCTGATTTTTGTTTTGCGGAAAACTGCCTGCGACAAGGTCGTACTGTGTCAGTATGAAATCTTCACCGCCTATCATCTCTCTCCAGCCTATATTCGCTTTGGGCGAAATCAAACCGGAAAAATCCATGGACGCGCCCTGATTAACCTTTTCGTACGTAACGGTACCCGCCGTATTTACGGTCTTGCCGATCACGGCGGTCTGCATGCCGTAAGAATAGGTCACGCTGCTTGCCCAGCCTTTGTCGGTAACTGCGGACACGTAATCTATATAATCCTGTCCGAAGTCGTTTTCGATTATCGCGCTTGTTATCATTTCCGACGGATTGTATTGGAGTACGGTATCGGAGTCGGGATATTGCACTCTTTTATCGCTTCCCGATGTCCCGCCCATAAACATACTGAGCAGCACGTTGGTATCGAATGTCTCCTGTGCTATCTGCACGGGATAACCCGCAAGCACGGTCTGCTGAAGGTCGTTGACATAATTTGAAAAGCCGTTGGATATCGCAAGGACAAGGCAAACGCCGATTATGCCGATACTTCCCGCGATGGAGGTCATCAGCGTCCTTCCCTTTTTAGTCATAAGGTTTTTAAAAGACAGCTTTATCGCGGTAGAATAACTCATCGACGACTTCTTGAGCTTCTGTTTCTTCTCCTTTGCCGTCGCGTTGAATTCTTCGCTCTTTTCCGCCTTGACCTCGTCGCCCGTGCCGTCGTATGGCATAGTATCGCCGACGATCTCGCCGTCCTTTACGCTGACTATACGCGTCGAATACTTCTCCGCAAGTTCTCTGTTGTGGGTGACCATGATGACCAGCTTGGTCTCGGATATCTTTTTGAGCAGTTCCATGACCTGCACGCTGGTCGCGCTGTCGAGCGCGCCCGTAGGTTCGTCCGCGAGGATGATCTCGGGATTGTTGACTATGGCGCGTGCTATGGACACTCTCTGCATCTGACCGCCCGAAAGCTGATTGGGCAATTTTTTGATCTGTTCTTCGAGACCTACAGTCTTTAGGGCTTCTTCTGCGCGCCTTTTTCTCTCCTGAAGTCCGACGCCCGAAAGGGTCAGAGCCATAGCGACGTTGTCGAGTATGGACAGGTGCTGTATCAGGTTGTAGCTCTGAAACACGAAACCTATCCTGATGTTGCGGTAAGTGTCCCAGTCCACGTCCTTGTATTTCTTCGTAGAAACGCCGTCGATAGACATATCGCCGTCCGTGTACCTGTCGAGACCGCCTATGATGTTGAGCATGGTCGTCTTGCCGCAACCGCTGTGCCCGAGTATGGACACGAACTCCGTGCGACGGAACTCGAGGTCTATACCCTTAAGAGCGTGGACGACGCCGTCGCCCGCTTTGTAATCCTTGGTGATTCCCTCTAGTTTAAGCATTGAAGCAACTCCTTTAAGCACCTATTATTTTATGCACAGGTACGCGCGATGTCAATCGCAAAAATACCGCGCCAAAGAGTTATTACCTATATTTTACACATAAAATTCAAACTTTCGGAGCGCTTAAAAAAGTCTGCGTCCGCCCCCGTCAGGGAGCGGACGAAATGTCTTGTCGACGCAAAAATACGCCGAGTCGCGACAAAATTTTATATCACGTCCGCAGTCAGAGTCTCGCCCGTCTCTGCCGACTGATACATCATCCAGTACCCCCTGCCGCCTTTTACGACTTCGAGCCATTGACGACAACCTTTTTCTTCGTCGGGCGGATCGAGCCGGTTTTCGGCAGGTATGCCGTAGCAGATAAACTCCACGGGATCGCCCACAACACCGACAACGTAAGCGCCGTCGTCAGCCTTTACTCTCACCCAACGCGAGTCGGGTATAAGCGCGCACAATTCTTCTTCTCTTTCGTTGTCCTCGAGAAGCCTGCCTATCTTGTCCGCGATACGGTCGAAAAACCTGACTTTCTTTTTCTCTTTCACCGCTTTTTTCCTCGCGTCGCCTGCCGTTTCTTTTTTTATGTCCGTCTCCGACGCAGCCGCGGGTTTCTCCTCGGTTTTTTCCTCTGCCGCGTTTTCTTCTTTCTCCGACTTTTTCTCCGTCTCGCAGTCTTTGTCTGCGGCGACTTCGTCAGCGGCTTTCTCGTCGGCTATATCTCCGTTTGTCGGGGCTTGCGCGACATCCTCCGTAATCTTCCGACTTTCTTCTTTTGTTTCTTCTTTAATGTTTACGCTTTGCCTTTCGCTCTTTTCTTCGTCGTCCGTCCTGCCGTATGCCGTGATCAGAAATTCTTCGAGACGGCTGAAGTCGTAACCGCACCTCGTAGCGCCCGCGCAAAGCACGCGTTTTTCTCCGTCCGCGACAATTACCGCGCAATCGCCCGACAGATCTGTACGCGCAAGGTATACTCTGTCGGCGCACGGTCGTACCACTCTCAATTCTTCACCGACAGCCACCACGGCGTAAAGATCTTTGACCGCCCCGTTTAAACTTATTTTTACATCGGACTTTTCTTTGAAACACTCAAACCTCGCTACGCCCGACAGACCCCGGGCTCCGCGCGGCGACAAAAGCGCCGTCTTTTTTTCAAGTATCATGTTTGTGCACCTCCGCTTTTTTTCGTCGTCATAATATATGCCGAAAAACGGCGGCGCATAACGCACCGCAAAAAAGACCTTTTGCCGACAAAAAACGCCTTGCTTCAACACGCTTGAATCAAATAAGAACACCGCCTCTGCAAGGCGGTGAATCTGCACCTATAAATTGCTTTTAATCTACACGGGTCAAATAAATTTGCTAAGCCTGACAAAGTCGTCCGCGCTGAGAGTCTCGCCCCTCGCAGTAGCCGAAAAACCCGCCGCTTCTATCGCTTTGGCAGCGTCTTCCTTGCTTATCCCGAAAGACGTCGCAAGGTTGTTGGCGAGCGTTTTTCTCCTCATTGCGAACGCCGCGCGTATCAGCTTTTTCACTTTCGCCTTGTCAGCGTCCGCATATGCGTCGTTCATCGTCACGGTGACAACGCAGCTATCCACGTTGGGCACAGGGTAGAACATCTTCCTCGAGACCACACGCGTTATCCTCGCCTCGCCCTCGAGTCTGACCGCCGCCGTTATCGCGCCGTATTCCGCGCTTCCCGCTTTTGCAACCAGCCTGTCTCCCACCTCTTTCTGCACCATGACAGTTATACTTTGCGGCTTGTCGTCACATTCTATAAATCTCATTATGACGGGAGTGGTGATGTAAT
Source organism: uncultured Christensenellaceae bacterium (assembly GCA_944381355.1). Lineage (GTDB taxonomy): Bacteria > Bacillota > Clostridia > Christensenellales > UBA3700 > Ornithoclostridium. The sequence goes on from CALWKV010000037.1 coordinate 16,257, forward strand.
ACGGCAGATTGGCGACCAGTTTATAGCGACCGCCCGTCTTTTCCCGTATCTCCTCGTCGGTGACCTTGGCGACGTCTTTGAACACCACCTCCGCCGACGGGTGATCTGCAAGCGTTTCGGCAAGTACGGGTCTCAGATTTTCGTCTATCTCGTACGCTATGACCTTTTTCGCCGCGGCGGCAAGTCTTGCGGTAAGCGTGCCCGCGCCCGGCCCTATTTCGAGCACGGTATCTTCTGCCGTAATGCCCGCATCCGCGACTATCGCGTCGAGAAGATTGGTATCCGTGATGAAGTTCTGCCCGAACTTCTTGTTGAATCTGAACGAATTTCTTGCGAGAATATCCTTTATCTCACTCATCTATCATTTCCCTCACGCGCAGTTTTGCGCCAACGGACTTTGCAATCTCTTCCGCCTTGGCGATATCTTCTTTGCCTATGCAATCGACGACCGAAAAAATCACGTTGCCGCCGTGGCTGACGCACAGCCTTGCAAACTCCAGCATTATATCGAACGCCTTTTTGCCGAAAACGCTGCGGCATATCGCGTCGTATTTTTCGGGAGTGACTTCGTTGAGGCTGATGCCGATGACGTCTATCGCCCTGCACATTCTCTCGCTGACGTCCTTGCCCAGTATCGCATTTGCCTGCCCGTTGGTATTGATACGCGTGCGCAGACTCTTTTTATGAGCGTAGGCGGCGACTTCTTCGAGCACGTCGAAGCGGTAAGTCGGCTCGCCGTAACCGCAGAATACCAGTTCTTTGTATTTTGTCAGATCGTATTTTTCAAGAGCGGCGACAACCTCATCTGCCGTCGGCTCTTTCTCCAGCCACAGATCGTAGCCCTCGTAACCGTGCGGCTTCTTGCGGTCTGTGTCGTAATTGCGCACGCAGAACGTGCACGCGTTGGAACACCTGTTGGTCAGATTGGCGTACAGTTTGCCGCCGATTTCGTAAACGTATTGCTTAGCCATCGTTTTTTATCCTCATTTTCGGAAAGAGACGGAGCGTGTTCTCCACCGTCACAGCCTCGAATTCGTCATAATCCATACCCAGAGCCTCCGCGATATAGCGCGCCGTATTCACGACGTATTTCGGCTCGTTTCTCTTGCCTCGGAACGGCACGGGAGTCATATACGGACAATCCGTCTCCACGATCAACCTGTCCTTGGGAACGGCGCGCAGGATATCGTCTTTTTTCGCGTTCTTAAAAGTGACTACGCCGCCGAACGCAAAATAACTGTCGAATAGCGCGAGTTCTCTGACGAACTCTTTACTGCCGCAGTAGCAGTGCATCAGCATGCCGTGACCCAGGTATCGGCGGTTGTCTTTGAGTATCGTCAGAAGATCGCCGTAAGCGTCGCGGATATGCAGAGACACGGGCAGCTTTGCCGCGTCGGCAAGCTCGAGCTGAGCGACGAAAGCGCGCTTCTGTATCTCCCTTTCGGGCGTCTCGTAATAATAGTCGAGACCTATCTCTCCTATCCCTACCACCTTGGGGCTTTTCGCCGCTTTGAGATAAAACTCTCTTTCTTTGTCACCGTACTCCGCCGCAAACTCGGGGTGAGTGCCGACGAGAGCGTACACACCGTCATTGTTTTCCGCGATTTCCAGCGCGTCGCGGGACGTAGCGTAATCGCACCCGACTTCTATTATCCCGCACAGACCGTCCTTGCGCATATCTGCGATTATGCGCGGAGCGTCCGCCTTCAGACTTTCTTCCGTAATGTGTGCGTGCGAATCGATTATCATCTGATATCGCTTCCTGCCGCCATAGCCGCTTCGGGAGCGACCAGCTTCAGATTGCCGTCCTTGTCCTCTGCGCAAAGCACCATTCCTTCGCTGAGTATACCGCGCAGTTTGACAGGTTTCAGATTGGCAACGACGACGACGCTCTTTCCTACCATTTCCTCGGGCGTATACCATTTTGCAATACCGCTGACTATCGTGCGCGGCTTTTCCTCGCCGAGGTCTATCGTTGAACAGAGGAGTTTGTCCGCCTTTTTAACCTTGCGACACTCGAGCACCTTGCCCACCTTGAGCTGCACTCTTGCAAAATCGTCTATGCTTATCTCCGCGGGAGCGCTCTCCTCTTTCTCCTCTTTTGCGGGAGCGGCTTTTGCCGCGTTTCTCTCCTCGTACATCGCAGTCGCCTTGGCAACGACTTCTTTGACGTCGAGCCTCTCGAACAAGGTCTCGGGGTTTTCTGCGGTCTTTGTGCCGTTTTTCAGCAGACCGAATTTGTCAAGATCTGCAAAGTCGCGGCAGTCGGAAGAACACTCTTTGAGCACCTTTGCGGCAAGCGTAGGCATAAAGCAGGTCATCATCGACGATCCGATTATTATCGATTCGGTCAGGTTGTAAAGCACGGTCGCAAGTCTGTCCTTCTTGCTCTCGTCCTTGGCGAGCGCCCACGGAGCGGTCTCGTCGATATATTTGTTTGCGCGGCGGAACATGTTCATCAGTTCCTCTGCCGCGTCAGCCACTCTGTATGCGTCCGCCTTTGCCGCTACCTTGGCGTACGTACCGGTGACGACCGAAATAAGATCGTCGTCGACGGCTTCTTTCACGCCTCTGTTTTCAACTACGCCGCCGAAATATTTGTTGTTCATCGCGAGCGTGCGCTTGACGAGGTTGCCGTAGACGTTTGCAAGCTCGCTGTTGACCGTCTCGCATACCGCCTCCCACGACACCTGTCCGTCGTTATCGAAAGGCATCTGCGCGAGCAGGAAGTATCTGACGGGGTCTACGCCGAACACGCTGACAAGATCGTCCGCATAAATGACGTTGCCCTTGGATTTGCTCATCTTGCCGCCGTCCTGCAACAGCCACGGGTGACCGTAGATCTGCTTGGGGAGAGGCTCGCCGAGAGCCATAAGGAATATCGGCCAGTAAATCGTGTGGAAACGTACGATATCCTTGCCGATGACGTGCACGTCGGCAGGCCAGTATTTTTTATAAAGTTCTCCGCTGTTGCCGTTTGCGTCATAGCCGAGTCCCGTGATATAGTTGGTCAGCGCGTCGAGCCATACGTAAACGACGTGCCTCGGGTCGCTCTTGACGGGAATGCCCCAGGAGAATGAAGTGCGGCTTATGCACAGATCCTGAAGCCCGGGCTTGAGAAAGTTGTTGACCATCTCGTTCTTGCGGGAGACGGGCACGATGAAGTCGGGGTGCTCCTCGTAATATTTCATGAGTCTGTCCGCATATTTGCTCATTCTGAAGAAATACGCTTCCTCTTTTGCAAGTTTGACCTCTCTGCCGCAGTCGGGACACTTGCCGTCCACGAGCTGACTTTCTGTCCAGAAGGATTCGCAGGGGGTGCAATACCAGCCCTTGTATTCGCCTTTGTAGATGTCTCCCTGCGCGAGAAGTCTTTCAAATATCTCCTGCACCTGCTTTTCGTGATAATCGTCGGTCGTACGGATGAATTTGTCGTAATCGGTATTCATCAGATCCCATATCCTCTTTATTTCGGACGCGACCTTGTCGACGTATTCTTTGGGAGTGGTGCCCGCGGCTTCGGCTTTCTGCTGTATCTTTTCGCCGTGCTCGTCCGTACCCGTCTGCAGACGGACGTCGTATCCCTGCTTGCGCTTGAAACGCGCAAGATAATCCGCAAGCACGATCTCGTACGTGTTGCCGATATGCGGTTTTGACGACGTATATGCTATCGCGGTCGTGATATAATATTTTTCTTTCATAACACACCTCTTTGCGAGTATTTTCGTTTTGTCTTTCCTATTATAGCGCGGGCGCGGTCAAAAGTAAAACAAAAACTTGCCTGCGCGCAAAATATGCGCCTTCTCTCCTTGCATATCGACGGAGGGCGGCTAATAAAATCTAAGCGAGGCAGCTTATGAACACAATGTTTTTTATAATGACGGTCGCTTCGCTGATACTCATGACGGTAGTATCTCCCGACAGCGCCTTTTCGATAATGATAAACGGCGCAAGCGGCGCGATCTCGCTCGCGCTCAAGCTGTGCGCTATCTACGCGATATGGCTTTCCGTACTCGACATAATGCAGAAAATCGGTCTCAACCGCGCGCTCGACAGACTGTTTTCCCCTGTTACCAAACGACTTTTCAAGGGCGAGGACGAAAAGACCCGCCAATACATCACCCTGAACTTTTCAGCCAATCTTCTGGGTATGGGCAGCGCCGCAACTCCTCTCGGGATAAAGGCTATGGAAGGCATGCAGGACGGCTCGGACAAGGCGACGGACAATATGATACTGTTTATGGTCATCAACGCGACTTCCATTCAGCTTTTGCCCGCAACGATAATCGGACTGCGTTCCCAGTACGGCTCGGCAAGCGCATCCGACATAATCCTCCCGTCTCTCATCGCCACTCTCGTATCGACCGTCTGCGGAGTACTCCTCGCCAAGGTTTTCGCGCTGCCGTCCAAGGGAAAAAAGAAAGAAAGCGCATCTCTCCCACAGCCTCTTAAAGGAGCGACGTTTAAATGAAATATGTCCTGCCCGTGTTTATTATCGCCGTATTGATTGCGGGATACGTCAAGAAAGTCGGCGTATACGACAGCTTTGTCGAAGGCAGCCGCCAGAGCGTGAAACTCGTGCTCGAGATATTCCCGTACATCTGCGCCGTACTGATAGCGGTGGAGCTGTTTTCGCTAAGCGGACTCAACGCGTATTTCAGCCGTTTTCTCGCGCCTGTTTTCAATCTCCTCGGAGTACCGACGGAGCTGTGCGAACTGGTCGTGATACGTCCGCTGTCGGGCAACGGCTCGATAGCTATACTCGAGAACATATACAAAACTTACGGCGCAGACAGCTATATCGCGCGATGCGGCTCTGTCATCGTCGGCGCAAGCGAAACGGTATTCTATATCGCGACCGTGTATTTTTCTACGACCAAGGTCAGAAAACTGAGATACGCCATTCCCATATCGCTGTTCTCGTGTTACTTAGGCGCGGTCTTTGCGTGTCTTCTTTGCAGATTTATATAAAAAAGGCGGCTCGCGCCGCCATGTGACAAACTGATTTCACGCCTTTTTGCGCTTCAACGCCCGCGCTGTCGCGATTCCCGCCCACACTGCGATCGAAAGAAGGATAAACGCGGCAAATATCACCGCCTGAATATTCGCGCCGATCTTTTCCCCGAAGAAGTCGAGCCTCATAGAGAATGAATCCTGCAGCCCGTCTGCCGCGCCCGGCAAAGCGTCGTTTATCTTGTCGAGCGCTCCGCGCATAAACAGATTGCGGTAAAGCGCTGCCGAATACGTGCCGGGTACGAACAAAGTGAAATATTGCACCGCCTTCGGGAACGCCGAAAGAGGCATGAACGCGCCGACGACAAAACCGATAACGGCGCTTGTTATGCCGACGAAAGCGCTGTGCTGACTGCCCGTCTTAAGCGCGGAGCATATCAAGGTAGACAGCACCGCCGACGACAGCGACGACATGATCGTCAACGCGATGAGCAAAATTACGTCCGCAAAAGAAAGCGTCCAGCCCCCTATCGCCGTATAGACGAACGCCACCGCGAGCACTATAAGACATATGCAGACCGTAACGACGAAATTGGAAAGCAGATAGCCGAAATCTATAAGTCCGCGCGCGACGGGCGAAGCGAGCATATCGTTGAGCACTCCCTTTTCCTTGTCCTGTATCATTATGCCCTGCACGGAAAAAGAAACCGTTATGCAAGCAACGGAAACGACCCCTGCGAGCATCCAGGAGTCCACGAAATTTTTGAGCAGTTTTTCGTCTGTCGGAGCATTCTCGAACGCGGCTTTTATCCCGTCCATCTGAATGTCTCCGAGAAAAAGCAGATAAAGCCCCAGCACGATGAGCGGAGCAAGCAAAGAGAAAAACACGCTCGCCTTGTCTTTGAGAAATATATTCAGACTGCGCCCGACCAGTTTCAGAAGCGTGACCGCTCCGTCTTTGAACGTCTTTTTGTTCATACGCCTCCTCCCGTCAGTTTCTTGCCCGTGACGTTGAGAAAAACGTCGTCCATGTCTCCTTTTATCACCTCAAAGTCGGTTATCAGTTCCGAATTGGCGGCAAGTATGTTCTTTGCCTCGTCTCCTCCGCCGACCTTTATCCTGTAAGCGTTGTTTTCGTATACGAAGTCCGTCTTTTCAAACGCCGCGTCTGCTTCTGCGCTTCTTTCGCGGTAGACGATAAGCCTGTCGCAGGAGTATTTGTTCTTGAGTTCTACGGGGGTGCCTTTAGCGGCTATTTTGCCCGCATCGAGAATAACCACGTCGTCCGCGCCGCTTGCCTCCTCCATATAATGCGTCGTCAGAAAAACGGTCATGCCGCTTTCTTCGCGAAGCCTTTCGACGACCTGCCAGACCGTCTTGCGCGTCTGCGGGTCGAGACCCGTGGTCGGCTCGTCGAGAATGAGTATTTCGGGTGAATTGATTATCCCGCGCGCTACGTCGACGCGTCTGCGCTGACCTCCCGACATCTTGCCGTACGGGCGGCTGAGCAGTTCTTTCAGATCGAGAAGCCTGTCGAGTTCTTCAAGCCTTTTCTTCCACTTTGCGCCGTATATGCCGTAAAGACTTGCTCTCACGGAAAGATTGTCGTAAACGCTGAGCCTGTCGTCGAGAATAGAGTTCTGGAAAACAACGCCTGTCTTTCTCCTGATCGCGGTCGGGTCTTTGTCGAGGTCTATACCCGCGACTTCCACCTTTCCTCCGTCCTTTTTCAGCAACGTGCAGATGATGTTGATGGTAGTGCTCTTGCCCGCGCCGTTCAGTCCGAGAAAGGCGAAAAGGCTGCCCCTTTCAACGTCGAAAGAGATGCCGTCGACCGCCTTGACTTCTCCGAAATACTTCTTCAGATCTGTGATCTCCAATGCTTTGCCCATTGCCGCCTCACACGAATTTTTTGTAGACTTCGTCTTTAGGAAGTCCGTTCTGCTTCGCGACCTGTTTTATCGCGTCCTTTTTGCTGATGCCCGAAGCGATAAGCGCTTCGACCTGTTCTTCTATCGTACCCTCGGGTTTTTCTTCCTCTATCCTTTCGGGCGCGTGCACGATGACGACGTATTCTCCTCTCGCTTCGTCGATAGCGAAGTCTCCGAGCACGCCTTCTTTTACGCTTTCGTACAGCTTGGTCAGCTCGCTCGCGACGCTTACTCCGCGCGCGCCGAACGCTTCGTGCAGATCGCCGAGATCATCCTTGAGATCGTGCGGCGAACAATAAAACACGAGCGAAGCCTTTACGTTCTTGTATTGAGACAACAGCGCCTTTCTGTCCTTTTTCCTTGACGGCATAAAACCTATGAAAACAAACACGGGCTCGAGAATTCCGCTGAGCGACATCGCGGTCGCCACGGCTGTGGGTCCGGGTACGGATATCACTTTGACGCCCCGCTCTCTCGCCTCTTTGACGAGCAGACTTCCCGGGTCTGAAATGCACGGCATACCCGCGTCGGTAACTAACGCGACGCTTTTCCCGCCGTCGAGCAGGGAGAGTATTTTTTCCGCGCCCTCGCGTTCTTTGGGCTTGTAATAACTGACAAGCGGTTTTCTTATGCCGTAATGGGTCAGAAGTCCCAGCGTATGGCGAGTGTCCTCGCACGCTATGACGTCAACTTCTTTGAGAGTGTCCAACGCTCTCAACGTTATGTCCTTGAGATTGCCTATCGGCGTACCGACGATATAGAGTATGCCCTTTTCCATACTACTCCTTGCAATACAGTTTTTTCGCGCGCGGCGTCATGGTGCCGTCAGCTTCGTAGACGACGAGCACGTCCAGCTTCATTCCTGACGAGCCGTGCTTTTTCGCCTCTGCGATAAACACGTCCGCCGCCCTGTCCGCCTTGGGATAGACGAGCGTGATATTCTTGACTTCAAGCGCGCAAGCCTGCATATATCCGATCGCTTCTGCCATTCTGTCTACCTTGTGCACGATATAAAACGCGCCTCCCCATTTGAGTACGTCCGACGCGCTCTTTATTATGCCCTTGAGATCGCAGCTGCTCTCGTGACGGGAAAGGGCGATCTCCTCTCTTTCACGCTCTGCGCCGCTGCCCTTCCTGAAATAAGGCGGATTGCAGACCACCACGTTGACGCTCTCTTTGCCAAGAAGTTTGCACGCGTCTGCGATGTCGCCTTCGACCACCTCGATTTTATCGCCGAGGCGATTGTGCTCCGCATTTTTCTTAGCCAGATCGCACATGATCTTTTGTTTCTCGAGCGCGTATATCTTGCCGGCATTCGTCTTTGCGGCGACGAGTACGGCGATTACTCCGCTGCCCGTGCCGAAGTCTGCGACGACGTCGCCTTTTTTCACTTTGGCGAGATTGGCAAGCAAAACGGCGTCCGACGTAAAACAATACAGCGACGGATATTGCCACAACTCAAGTCCTTTATATTGCAGATCGTCAAGCCTCAACAACGGCGTGCATTCGTCTTTTCCCATACGCATATTATATCATTATACGCAATGCCTCGTCAAAGATAATTTATTCTTCAAAACAATTGACAAAAGCAAAGTTTCCAACTATAATGATTAAGCAATCGGAACAACCGAGCAAATGCACCATTAGCTCAACTGGATAGAGCGTCGGTCTACGGAACCGAAGGTTAGGGATTCGAACTCCTTATGGTGCGCCAACCAAAAAGGCACGCAGTTTTGCGTGTCTTTTTGTGTTGTATGCACACATAAGGAGTTCTTGAATCCCTCGCGCTAAGCGTAGCGTGCGCCGGGATTCGGCAATCCGCCACAGGCGGTTGCTTTCGCGGTTGGCAGTAATCCTCAACCTGCGTAATGACTTGCTGAGCGAATACTCCTTATGCTTCGGTCGCGGGGCGACAGCCAAGATCGGCTTTGCGTTTTGCAACTCGTTACGCTTAGTACCGGCCGACTTATGCTCCCCGTCACACGGGGTCGCGGGGCGACTGCCAAAATCAGCTTCGTTTAATGCTACCTGTTGCGCCCTGCGTCAGCCGACTTATGCTCCCCGTCACACGGGGTCGCGGGGCGACTGCTGAGAGCGGCTTTGAGTTTCATTGCTCATATTTCAATAGTCAGCTTGATATTTCCGCAGGCATGTCGCGGTTCCATTCTCACGGACAAAATGATTAAATCAATCGCAATCCGCCTCGACATATTGACCTTGAATATCTAGTTTTGTTATTATAATATTAGCTTTGTATATAAGAGGATTTTATGAATATCAGAAAAAGCATCGAAAAACTCATCAAAAAGATTTCCGACCGTTTCACGGGCAACGGACTTATGCAGGAAGAAAACGCTGCTGTCGGAGACAGGTACGTCACGCCGGGCATCGGCGAACTGATACGACAGGCGGGCGCGGACGGTATCGTTCTGCTTAAAAACGACGGGGTGTTGCCGCTCGAAAACGGCGTAAAAGTCGCCGTCTTCGGCAGATGTCAGATAGACTGGTTTTATGTCGGTTACGGAAGCGGCGGCAACGTCAACGCTCCTTATAAAATCAACTTCGCGACGGCGGCGGAGCGCGTTGAAAAAGAGGGCTATATCACGCTCGACAAGGACGTCTCCTCTTTCTATGCAAACTGGTGCGCAAAACCCGACAACGAGCCAAACGACGGCTGGTGGGGGCATTGGCCGATGTGCTATCCCGAGGCGAATATCCCCTCTGCGCTTATCGACAAAGCGGCGGAGGCAAACGACGTCGCGATGGTGATAATCGGGCGCGCGGCGGGCGAGGACAGAGAAAACACGCTTGAAAAAGGCAGTTACTATCTGACAGACGACGAGACCGCTCTGCTCGACGCGGTGACCTCGAAGTTCTCCAAGACGGTCGCGGTCATAGACGCGGGCAACGTCATGGATCTGTCATGGACGCAGAAATACGGCGACAAACTGAGCGCCCTGGTTTACGCATGGCAGGGCGGCATGGAGAGCGGCAACTCGGTCGTCGACGTGCTTACGGGCAAGACAAACCCGTCGGGCAGGCTGACGGACACGATCGCGAAAGATTATGCCGACTACCCTTCTGCGGCTACGTTCGGCGGGCTTGAGTTCAACGAATACAGAGAGGACATATACGTCGGCTACCGTTACTTCGAGACGTTCGCCAAAGACAGAGTCCTCTACCCGTTCGGTTTCGGACTTTCCTACACGGATTTCTCGATACAGGTCGATAATTTCAAAAAGACGGAAAACGGAATCGCCGTGACCGTCACCGTTAAAAATACGGGCAAACGCAGCGGGCGCGAGGTCGTGCAGCTCTACGCAAGCGCACCGCAGGGCAAACTGGGAAAGCCGTCGAGAGGCCTCGTCGCCTTTGCCAAGACGGGACTTCTCGGTGCAGGCGAAAGCGAAAGTCTGACTCTTGAGTGCGACGACTACGCTTACTCCTCGTACGACGACGGCGGATATACGGGCAATGCGCATTCCTACCTGCTCGAAAAGGGCAAGTACTCCTTCTACGTCGGCGACAACGTGCGCGCACAAACGCTCGCGGGAAGCTATACTCTCGACGCGGACAAGGTGCTTTGCACTCATCTTCCCGTCTGCAAAGTAAAAGATCCCTTCAAGAGACTGAAAGCGGCAGAAAAGGACGGCGCGATCGTCAAAACCTACGAAAGCGTGCCCGTAGCCGATTACGATCTGAAAAAACGCATACTCGGCAGTCTCCCGAAAGCCGTCCCGCAAAAGCCTTACAACGGCGAAAACTTTCAGGACGTCATCGACGGCAAGTTGCCATTCGACGACTTTATCGCCGTACTCGACAACGAAGAACTTCAGGCTCTGACGAGAGGCTACGGCTGCATGAACGCTCCTCAGGGCGTGTCGGGCAATGCGGGCGCTTACGGCGGCATAATAAAATCGCTTGAACAGAAAGGCGTGCGCCCGATAATAACGACGGACGGCCCCGCAGGGATAAGGATAGGCTATTACAACGCTCTGCTCCCGTGCGGCACGGCGCTCGCGTGCACCTGGGATCCCGACCTCGTCGAAAGTCTGTATCAGAAGGTCGGCGACGAGATGATACATTACAATACCGACGTACTGCTCGGCGCGGGTCTCAATATCCACCGCAATCCGCTTTGCGGAAGAAATTTCGAGTATTACTCCGAAGATCCGCTTATCAGCGGCAAGTTGGCGGCGGCGTTCACCAAGGGCGTGCAGAGTCGCGGCAAGGCGGCGTGCCCCAAGCATTTCGCCTGCAACAATCAGGAAGTTAAACGCAACGTAAACGACAGCCGCGTGTCCGAACGCGCGCTCCGCGAGATATACCTCAAGGGCTTCGAGATCTGCGTAAAGACGAGCGACCCGATCAACATAATGACGTCGTACAACAAGATAAACGGCGTCTGGTGTCACTACAATTTCGACACGGTCTCCGTCGTGCTCCGCGGAGAATGGGGCTTTAACGGCACAGTCATCACCGACTGGTGGATGAGAAAAAGCGCAAGCCCTGAATTTCCCAAGATATACGACAACGCGTACAGAATACGCTCGCGCGTCGACGTACTGATGCCGGGCACGATAACCTACTCGGTGAAAGGCTACAAAAAATACAAAGATCTGATAAAGTCGATAGGAAAAGACGGTTGCATCACGCTCGGAGAGATGCAGGAAGCGGCGAAAAACAC
>CALWKV010000038.1 GCA_944381355.1 uncultured Christensenellaceae bacterium
AGCCGTGCGGGGAAAATATGCAAAAGAAGCCTGACATAATCTTTATATTCAGCGATCAGCAGAGGGCGGATACGATCAACGAACGCGTTACGCCCAATCTCGCAACCTACGCGCAGGAAGGCGATATATTCGACAGCGCCTATACCTGTCAGCCCGTGTGCGGACCTGCGCGCGCCTGTTTGCAGACGGGCGTATATCCCAACAAAAACGGCTGTATAACCAACGGCGTGCCGATGAGAAAAGAGGACGTGCACCTCGCGGACGCGTTCAACGCGGGCGGTTACGAGACCGCTTATATCGGCAAATGGCACTTAGCGTCAAAGGGTCTCCAATACAGAAATAAGGGAGTGCCCGAGGAACTTCGCGGCGGATATAAATACTGGCTTGCGGCGGATCTGCTCGAGTTTTCGTCCAACGGCAGCGGCGGAGTGCTGTGGGATAACGACTGCAAAGAAGTCAGGTTCGACGGCATACGCGCGGACAAGATGACCGACTTCGCGATAGATTATATCAATTCTCCGCACGAAAAACCGTATTTTCTTTTCCTGTCCTATCTTGAGCCTCATCATCAGAACACGTCGGGGCGCTTCGAGTGTCCCAATGGCGCGGCGGCGAAGTACAGAAGCGAGCCGTACCCGGAAGATCTGAAAGGACTGATAGGAGACTACGTGCTGCATTATCCGAGTTATCTGGCGTGTTGTGAAACACTGGACGACAACGTCGCGCGCATAGTCGACGAGCTGAAAAAGACGGGCAGATACGACAATACGCTGATAATATACACGTCAGATCACGGCTGTCATTTCAGAACGCGAAATCTCGAATATAAGAGGTCCTGTCACAGCGCGTCCACGCATATTCCGCTCGTAATCTTCGGCGGCGCGTATAAGAAAGGAGAACTCGACGCGCAAAAACTCGTGTCGCTGATCGACCTGCCGCCCACACTTCTGACAGCGGCGGGGATAGACGTGCCCGAGCGTTTTGACGGCGTGCCTCTGCAATCGGATAAAAAACGCGACTGCGTGTTTGTCCACATCAGCGAGAGCGGCAACGGCAGGTGCGTGATAACGGACAGATACGTTTACAGCGTGACTTCGGGATTCAATTACAACACCAACGTATACAAGGACGACTACCTTTACGACAAACTCAGCGACGCGGGTGAGCGCAGGAATCTGATAAATTCAAAAGAGTACGCAGACGTGAAGAAATGGCTGAGATCGCTTCTCTCAAGAGAAATGGTGCGGGCGGGCGAAAAAGAGCCGATATTCAAAAGAAGGATATTCAAAAAGAACATATAAGACAAAACTCCGCTTGAAAAAGCGGAGTTTTTCACGCTTTTCGGGGTAAAGGAGCAAGCCATGCCGTCGCCTGTCGGAAACAGATGAAAAGGGTTTGTCCGCTTTGCGGCAGAGCGCGAAGAAAATCGCGCCGTCTACGGTTGCTTTTTTAAGCGGCAAATACCCTTCTTGCAATGCAACTAACGACGAAAAGGAGAAAAACTCAAAACGTATCGCGTATTTTGTGCACGGAGAAAATAAAAAAGGCGGTGAATCCCGCCGTATTCTTGTGATTTTTTGTGAACAAAGCAAAGGATCATGCGTTTTTGTGAAATGCGGAGTACCACATAGAGCAAATCGCGGCGACGGCTAAGGTCGCGCATTTGTCGAGCGCGGAAAGCGCGTATTTGCCCGCGATAGAGAAGTCGAAAGAGAGGCGGAAAAGCGCGACGAAGAAGGAGACAATTGTCGCGATCACGGCAGAAACAAGCCCTGCCGCCGATATTATCACGCTTGCGACGAGTACGAAAGGCGACAACAATATGCCTTTTATCAGACATTTTTCAGGTTCCTGTTCTTCTTCAAAATATTCTTCGTATTCTTCTCTCATAATGTTTTCAGCGAGCGATCGGGACGCTCTGTATCGTAATAATATGTTTATAAAAAGAAAGATCACCGAAAATATAGGGGATCGCTGTCATACTGTTATTTCTTTATTACTTCTTTGCCGCCCATATAAGGTCTGAGGGCGACGGGAATGCGCACGCTGCCGTCCTCGTTCAGGTTGTTCTCGAGGAATGCTATCAGCATACGCGGAGGAGCGACCACCGTATTGTTGAGGGTGTGCGCGAAATAGTTGCCGTCCGCGCCTTTGATGCGGATGCCGAGGCGTCTTGCCTGCGCGTCTCCGAGGTTGGAGCAGCTGCCCACCTCGAAATACTTTTTCTGACGGGGAGACCATGCCTCTACGTCGAGGCTCTTGACCTTGAGGTCGGCGAGGTCGCCGGAACAGCACTCGAGAGTGCGTACGGGGATATCGAGAGTGCGGAAGAAGTCGACCGTATTGGTATAGAGTTTTACAAACCATTCGGGGCTTTCTTCGGGCTTGCAGATGACTATCATCTCCTGTTTCTCGAACTGGTGGATGCGGTATACGCCGCGTTCTTCTATGCCGTGCGCGCCGACCTCTTTGCGGAAGCAGGGAGAGTAGCTTGTCAGCGTTTTGGGCAGGGTGTTTTCGGGGAGAATGGTATTCATGAATCTGCCTATCATCGAGTGTTCGCTCGTGCCGATGAGGTAGAGATCCTCGCCCTCTATCTTGTACATCATATTTTCCATTTCGGCAAAACTCATGACGCCGGTGACGACTTCGGAGCGGATCATAAAGGGCGGTATGCAGTAAGTGAAACCGCGGTCGATCATAAAGTCGCGCGCGTAGGAGAGGATCGCGCTGTGCAGACGCGCTATATCGCCTGTCAGGTAATAGAACCCGTTGCCGCTGGTACGGCGCGCGCTGTCGAGGTCGATGCCGCTGAGGCTCTCCATGATGTCGACGTGATAGGGGATCTCGAAGGGCGGGACGTAAGGGTCGCCGAAGCGTTCGACTTCTACGTTTTCGCTGTCGTCCTTGCCGATGGGCACGCTGTCGTCGATGATATTGGGTATGACGAGCATGCGCTTTCTGATCTCCTCCTGCAGCACTTCTTCGCGCTTTTCGAGGGCGAGCAGTTCCGCGGCGATATCAGCGACCTGTTTTTTGGCTTCTTCAGCCGCCGCTTTGTCGCCTTTTGCCATAAACCCGCCAATCTGCTTGCTGACGGCGTTGCGCTGGCTGCGCAGGTAGTCGCCGCGCGTCTTTGCCTCTCTGAATTCCTTGTCGAGGGCTTCGACTTCGTCAACGAGCACGAGTTTTTCGTCCTGGAATTTCTTTTTTATGTTTTCTTTGACCAGTTCGGGATTGGTCCTGATGAGTTTGATGTCTATCATGATGGTCTCCTTATTTTACGACTATATTGACGAGTCGCTTGGGTATGACGATGACTTTGACGACGTTCATGTCTCCGATCGCCTGTTTTACCTGTTCGTTAGCGAGCGCTGCCTCTCTTATCGCAGTTTCGTCTGCGTCTACGGGCACGACTATTCTTGCTTTCATGCGGCTGTTGACCTGCACGGCGAGTTCGTATTCGTCGAGGACGAGAGCTTTCTGATCGCATACGGGGTAGGAGCGGTTGAAAACGCTGCCTTCGTGCCCGAGCATCTCGTTGAGTTCTTCGGCGAAGTGGGGAGCGAACGGCGCCATCATCAGCACGAGATCCTCAACGCAGTCGCGTACGAACTTGTCGTTGACGGAGCTTGAGTCGAGGTATTTGTAAGTCGCGTTGACGAACTCCATAATACGCGCTATCGCGGTGTTGAACGAGAATTGCTTTGTGTCCTCGGTGACGCGCTTTATTGTGTTGTGGCGCACGAAATTGAGGGCTTTTTCGCTTTCTCCCGACGCGCCTTCCTTGACGCCCGCGTCTATACTGCGTTTTACGAGGCGCTCGACGCGCTCCATAAACTTGACGATGGACTCAAGACCGTTGCTGTTCCACGGACCGCCTTCGACGTATGAGAAGCCGAACATAAGGTAAAGCCTGAACGCGTCGGAGCCGTACTTGCTGACGTAATCGTCGGGAGATACGACGTTGCCGCGCGACTTACTCATCTTGAAGCCGTCGGGGCCGAGTATCGTGCCCTGATGCACGAGAGAGGTGAACGGCTCGTCGAACTTGAGGTAGCCGAGGTCTCTGAGCGCCTTGGTGAAGAAACGCGCGTAGAGCAGGTGCATGCAGGCGTGTTCTGCGCCGCCGATATACTTGTCGACGGGGAGCATCTTGTTGATAAGTTCGGGGTCGAAAGCCATCTTGTCGTTCTTGGCGTCGGGGTAGCGCAGGAAATACCAGCTCGAGCAGACGAATGTATCGAGGGTATCGGGATCGCGCCTTGCGGGTC
Source organism: uncultured Christensenellaceae bacterium (assembly GCA_944381355.1). GTDB lineage: Bacteria > Bacillota > Clostridia > Christensenellales > UBA3700 > Ornithoclostridium. Next base: position 4,275 of record CALWKV010000038.1, read on the forward strand.
TGCCGCATATCGGGCAGACGGTATTCATATATTCCTCGCATTTGAGGAGCGGGGATTTGCCGTCGGGCTTGAAGTCGACGTTGTAAGGAAGTTTTACGGGCAGATCGCTTTCGGGTACGGGCACTTCGCCGCAATGCTCGCAATGGATGATCGGTATCGGGCAGCCCCAGTAACGCTGACGCGAGATCAGCCAGTCGCGCAGGCGGTAATTGGTCTTAAGCTGACCGTGACCCGACTTGGCGAGCCATTCTATGACGGCGGTCTTGCCTTCTTCCGAGGACATACCGTCGAACTGACCGCTGTTGGTCATCACGCCGTAATCGCAGAACGGGAGCGAGTCGTCCGAGCCGTCCTTGCTGCGTATGACGCGCCTGATAAGCAGATCGTATTTTTTCGCGAAGTCGTAGTCGCGCTCGTCGTGAGCGGCGACGCCCATGACCGCGCCCGTGCCGTAGGAGTAGAGCACGTAGTCGCCTATCCATATCGGCACTCTCTCGCCGTTGGCAGGGTTGATGCAGTACGCGCCCGTAAACGCGCCCGTCTTTTCGCGGGAAGTGGAAAGCCTCTCTATCTCAGAGCTTTTCGCGCACGCCTCTTTGTATGCCGCGACCTCTGCCTTGTGTTCGGGCGTGGTCAGTTTGTCCACGAGCGGATGCTCGGGAGCGAGAATGACGTAAGATACGCCGAAGATCGTGTCCGCGCGCGTGGTGAATACCTTGAACGAATCGCCGCTCTCGCAGTCGAACGTGATCTCGCCGCCCGTCGATTTGCCGATCCAGTTTTTCTGCATCAGCTTGGTCTTTTCGGGCCAGTCGAGCTTGTCGAGATCGCGGAGAAGTTCTTCGGCATAATCGGTGATCTTGAAGAACCATTGGGTCAGATTTTTTCTGACGACCGTCGTGCCGCAACGCTCGCACGCGCCGTCCACTACCTGTTCGTTGGCGAGCACCGTGTTGCAGTTGGGGCACCAGTTGACGGGAGCCTCTTTGCGGTACGCAAGACCCTTTTTGTAGAACTGCAGGAATATCCACTGCGTCCACTTGTAATAGTCGGGCATGCAGGTCTTTATCTCATAATCCCAGTCGAAAGAAGCGCCCATCGCTTTGAGCTGTTGCTCCATAGTCGCTATGTTTTTCAGAGTGCTGTCCTGCGGGTGGATGCCCGTCTTGATCGCATAGTTTTCCGCGGGCAGACCAAATGCGTCAAAGCCCATCGGCTGGAACACTTCGTAGCCGTTCATGCGCATAAAGCGTGCGTAGCTGTCAGACGGACCGAAGTTGTACCAATGCCCTACGTGCAGTTTTGCGCCCGACGGGTAAGAGAACATTTCAAGCACGTAATATTTTTTGTCAAGTCTGGACTTGTCAAAGCTGTACAGCTTTTCGTCAGCCCAACGCTTTTGCCACTTTTTTTCGATTGAAACAAAATCCATATAAACTCCGTAACTTATTCGGTTATTTATAAATATATAGATATATTATAGAACAAAGGTATATTTTTGTAAAGTAATTAAGTAAAACTGCGTGCGCTTGCGTGCGTGCGCGTACGCGTAAGAGGAAAAAGCGTTTCGCTTCCGAAGCAGTCGAAATAAAAATAGCCGGAGGCGCGCAAATCGGTCAAGCCGTGTTGCGGTCTTAACGTCGCTTCAAACGACGGGCGGGAAAGCGTGACGGCGTTGCGGATAATTACGCAAGTGCGCCGCATAAGAGAAGCGGCGGCGCAGCGATACAGAGCGCGTTTCTGTTCTGACCGATAGGGATAAAACCTCGGCAGGCAGCACAAATTCGATCTGTTCCGCATTAAATAACAACATTTATGCGCAACAAAAAAGAAGTGTCGATATGAAATCGGATGAGAAAGAGCGGGGGGCGAGTAGAAAGACAGTTTTGAGCTGATTGATAAAGGTAAGTGACAGTCGGTTAAAAGGCAATATACTCAAAATTGTTGCGAACAACTATAAGTTATGCGGAACAATTAGTACATGATTATAAGTAAAATAGGTATAAAACAAGCTGATGAAGCGGACGATGAAACTGCAATCGCCCAACGTATCAGATCAAATACTGCGGGTTGAGAGAAAAAGCGGTCATGATATAAAGGGAATTCAGGAAAACTGTTGCGAATAACTTAAAGTTATGCGAAACAAAAAGAGATAGACGGAATTAAAAAAAGGTACAGAGACGAGGGGTAGGGTGACGAGAGATAGAAAGAAACGGGAGTGGAGCTATGTAAGAGGTGAAGCGGGAAAAGGCGAGAAAACGGGTCAAATAACGATAGCGAGGCTAAACGCAGGATATCAGAGAAAAACGCTTGTTAGACAGATCATAATTGATATAAATTGTTGCGAATAACTATAAGTTATGCGGAACAATAAATAATAGATTGTATTTAATAATGGCAATCAGAAAGGTGGGAGAAGCGGCGGGTGAAAGTTTATGCAAAGGGTTGGAAGTATAGACGGGGAAGTATGGGCGACGCATACGGACGGGAATTGTCGGCGGAGAAAAATAGGCGCACGAACGGGGGAAAAGCATCAGCAGAGAAGTATAGACGGCGCGTATGAATGGGAAGTGCCGACAGAAAAGTATAGACGACGAGAAAACAAATGAAATATGCTCTAAATTGTTGCGAATAACTATAAGTTATGCGGAACAATAAAAACAGATTGTGTTTTAAAATGGCAATCAGAAAGGTGGGAGAAGCGGCGGGTGAAAGTTTATGCAAAGGGTTGGAAGTATAGACGGGGATGTATGGGCGACGCATACGGACGGGAATTGTCGGCGGAGAAAAATAAGCGGCGCAGACGGGGAAAAGCATCGGCATAGAAAAATAGGTGCACGAATGGGGGAAAAGCATCGGCAGAGAAGTATAGACGGCGCGTACGGGGGGAAAGTACGGCTATGCGCAATATGCGGTCGTACTATACGTCGGCAGAAGCAGTGAATTGTCAAACCAAGTGCAACACTTTTTGCAATTCTTGTTCAAATAAATCTGCCGGTGTTTTGTACCCAAGCACTTTTTTAGGTCTGGCGTTAATTAACGCCAGATTCTTTTTCAGAGT
>CALWKV010000039.1 GCA_944381355.1 uncultured Christensenellaceae bacterium
TGACGAACGCGAATTCGTGGCGCGCGCGGCAATGTATATCAACGTCAGGATAAGCGGCGCGTACGTCGTCTCCGGCGGTAAGAATATGGGCGTATTCAAAGCGGTCGGCTTCCCCGAGGACGTCGGCGAGTTCTACCGCCTTGACGAATACGGCGCGTATTGCTGGACGGCGCACGGCAGATACCCGACCAACACTCCCGGCTGGTGGGGCGGCGCGCATCCGTTCAGTCTGCTCGACTACACGGTCGTGCACAACGGAGAAATTTCGTCCTACGACGCCAACCGCAGATATATCGAGGCGTACGGATACAAATGCACGCTTCAAACCGATACCGAAGTGTTCACATATATAGCCGACTATCTGCTCCGCCGCAAAAAACTCACGCTCGAGGAGGCTGCAAGCGTCATCGCCGCACCCTTCTGGAGCACCATAGAAAGCAAGCTGGCAGAAGAACGCGACAGGCTGACTTATCTCAGAAACGTTTTCTCGGGTCTGCTCGTCACGGGACCGTTTTCGATAATACTCGGTTTCGAGGGCGGGCTTATGGCGCTCAACGACAGACTAAAGCTCCGCTCCATGGTCGTTGCCGAAAAGGACGACAAAGTCTTTATCGCAAGCGAGGAAGCGGCAATACGCGTACTCGAGCCTTGTGCGGTAAACGTGCGCGCACCCGAAGGCGGCGAACCCGTCATAGTAAAAGTCAGGGAGGGCAAATACTGATGCAGACGGATTATATTTATCCCCGATACGAAGTGGAAAGACGCGAGAGCCGTTGTAGCGGATGCGGCTTGTGCGTGAAAGAGTGCTCTTACGGCGTGCATTACTTCTCCAAAGACGGCAGGACTCTGCTCAGCGACGACTCCAAGTGCGTCAACTGCCAGCGGTGCGTCGCGACCTGTCCGACTCACGCGATAAAGATAGTAAAGAGCAACTGCGACTTCAGAGAGAATTACAACTGGTCGGGCGACTCTATCAGAGAGATAATGAAACAGGCAGGAAGCGGCGGCGTTCTGCTCTCCTCTATGGGCAATCCGCAACCGTTCCCCGTATATTGGGACAGACTTCTTCTCAACGCTTCGCAGGTCACCAACCCGCCGATAGATCCTTTGAGAGAGCCTATGGAGACCCGCGTTTTCCTCGGCAAGAAACCGTCCGAAATAGCGCGGGATAAACACGGGCGCCTGATTTGCGATCTTCCTCCCCGTCTCTCTCTCGAACTGCCCGTGCTTTTTTCCGCGATGAGTTACGGCTCTATAAGTTACAACGCGCACGCCGCTCTCGCCGCCGCGGCAACCGCTCTCGGCACCTGTTACAACACGGGCGAAGGAGGTCTGCACGAGAACTTCTACCGCTACGGCGCGAACACGATAGTGCAGGTGGCTTCGGGCAGATTCGGAGTGCACAAGGACTACCACGAAGCGGGCGCGGCGATAGAGATAAAAATGGGTCAGGGCGCGAAACCCGGCATAGGCGGCCATCTGCCCGGATCAAAAATTGTCGGAGACGTCTCGCGTACGCGAATGATACCCGAAGGCTCGGACGCGATCTCGCCCGCTCCGCACCACGACATTTACTCGATAGAAGATCTGCGCCAGCTCGTCTTCTCGCTCAAAGAGGCGACGGAATACAAAAAGCCCGTGATAGTCAAGATCGCCGCCGTGCACAATATCGCCGCGATAGCAAGCGGTATCGCGAGAAGCGGCGCGGATGTGATAGCGATCGACGGTTTCAGAGGCGGCACGGGGGCGGCGCCCACGCGCATACGCGACAACGTGGGCATACCCGTCGAACTCGCGCTCGCCGCCGTGGATACGAGACTGCGCGACGAAGGGATCAGAAACGACGTGTCTCTCGTCGTCGGCGGCAGCATACGCAACTCTACCGACGTAGTCAAGGCGATCGCGCTCGGCGCGGACGCGTGCTATATCGCTACAGCCGCACTGATTGCGATGGGCTGTCATATGTGCCGCAACTGTCAGAGCGGCAAATGCAACTGGGGCATCGCGACGCAAAACCCCGACCTCGTCAGACGACTCGACCCCGAAGAAGGCGCGCGCCGCCTCGTCAATCTGCTGACCGCCTGGAAACACGAGATAATGGAGATCATGGGCGGCATGGGTATCAATTCGATAGAGGCGCTTAGAGGCAACAGGCTTATGCTCCGCGGCATAGGGCTGACCGAAAAAGAGCTTAACGTACTCGGCGTCGCTCACGCGGGCGAATAAAGTCCGACGTTTTACCTAGTCAAAACCAAGGAGGTATGTTATAATGATTGTATTGAACGCACGTGCGACAGACAACGCCGCTCTCAACGAAAAAGTAAGGGCGACCCGCGAGGACTGCGAGATAGTCGGTTGTATAGGCGAAAGATTTATCGGCGCGGGTCTGTCCGACAAGACGATTAGCATAAAAGGCATTCCCGGCAACGCGCTGGGCGCTTACCTGAACGGCGCGAAGATATTCGTGGACGGCAACGCGCAGGACGCGGTGGGCGATACGATGAACGAGGGCGAAATAGTCGTGCGCGGCAATGCGGGCGACGCTCCCGGTTACGCGATGCGTGGCGGCAAGATCTATATAAAAGGCAATGCGGGCTACCGCGCGGGAATCCACATGAAAGAATACCGCGGCAAGTCGCCCGTCATCATAATCGGCGGCAGATGCGGCAGCTTTCTCGGCGAGTACCAGGCGGGCGGGCTGATAGTCGTGCTGGGTCTCAACAAGGACGGCAAACGCATAGTGGGCAACTTCCCCTGCGCGGGCATGCACGGCGGCAAAGTCCTGCTGAGAGGGCGCGCGGACGGCGTCGTATTTCCCGACAAAGTCACCGCCAGGACCGCGACCATGGACGAGCTTGACTGCGCTAAGCCTTATATTGAGGAATTTTGCCGCATATTCGGCATGGACGCGGGCGAGATACTCTCCTCCCCGTTCACGCTGGTGACTCCCGACAGCTCAAACCCGTACAAGCGAATGTACGTAGAAAACTGATAAAAGGTGATATTATGAATTACACTTCAGGCGAAGTCCTGCAATACGTCAGAGAAGAAGACGTCAAATTCATCCGTCTCGCGTTCTGCGACGTATTCGGCAATCAGAAAAACATCTCGGTCATGCCGACGGAACTCGAGCGCGTCTTCAGATCCGGCATTGCGATCGACGCGTCCGCGATAGCGGGATTCGGCGACGTCGCGCACAGCGACCTCTTTCTGCACCCGGATCCGACCACTCTGACCGTGCTCCCGTGGAGACCCGAGCACGGCAAGGTGGTCAGAATGTTCTGCAGCGTGAGTTACCCGGACGGCTCGCCGTTCGTAAGCGACACCCGCGGCATACTGATAAAAGCTATCGAGGAGGCTAAAAGCGCGGGTTTTTCTTTCAACTTCGGCGCTGAAATGGAATTTTATCTGTTCCGCCTCGACGAGCACGGCAACCCGACCGACGTCCCGTACGACAACGCGGGATATATGGACATCGCGCCTCTCGACCGCGGCGAAAACGTCAGACGCGAGATCTGCCTGACACTCGAACAAATGGGCATTATGCCCGAAGGCTCGCACCACGAAGAAGGACCGGGGCAGAACGAGATCGACTTCCGTTATTCAGACGCGCTGACAGCCGCCGACAACGCGGTCACCTTCCGTTCGGTCGTGCAGACGATCGCCGCGAGGAACGGGCTGTGGGCGGACTTTTCGGCAAAGCCGCTCAGAGAGGCTCCCGGCAACGGACTGCATATCAATTTGTCGGTATCAGGCGGCAGACACGAAGAACTCATGCCCTGCGTGATAGCGGGCATTCTCGACAAGATACGCGACGTGACGATATTCCTCAACCCGACCAAAGAATCCTACGCGCGCCTCGGCAACAACAAGGCCCCTCGTTATATCTCGTGGTCGGCGGAAAACCGCTCTCAACTGATAAGGATACCTGCAGCTGTGGGAGAATACAGACGAGCAGAACTCCGCTCTCCCGACTCCGCCGCCAATCCTTATCTTGCTTTCGCTCTGCTCATATACGCAGGGCTTTACGGCATCAAAAACAAACTGCCCCTGCCTGACCCGGCAGACATCAACTTTTTCACCGCAGATTCCGCTACCCTTGCAAAGTACGGGACTTTGCCGTCCGACGAACGCGAAGCGGCTGAAGTAGCGGCGGCAAGCGATTTTGTCGCGTCATGCCTGCCCAAAGAAGTGATAACGGCATACTGCGAGCGCTGACGACGTAAAACGGAGGAAAAAATGGACTTCAAGGAGCGAGTTTACAGCGTGCTGACCGTTTCCGAAAGCGGGAAGTTTAAAACTTCCCTGTCCCCTTTGCTCCCCGAAAACACATTTTCACCGTCGATCGCCGTATCCGATACCGCATCTGCAAAACGCACCATGCTCGAGAGAGAATTCGACGTCGTGATAATCGACGGCACGCATTCCGACGACCGCGCATCGAAGCTCGCGATAGACGTGTGCACCGAAAAAAGCGCCGTTGCTCTCCTGTTCGTAAAGCGGGAAATGTATGCCGAGATCTACGCCAAGGTCGCCGACTTCGGCGTGCTTACTCTCCCTCTCCCGTCCTCTCCGCAGATGGTCGTGCAGGCGCTCGACTGGGTGCGCGCGACGAGAGAGAGAATGAGGCGTTACGAAAAGACGGCGCAGACCGTACAACAGAAAATGGAGGAGATCAGGACGGTCAACCGCGCCAAATGGCTCCTCATCGACGTGCTCAAGATGACAGAAGCGGACGCGCACAGATACATAGAAAAACAGGCTATGGACAGGTGCGTATCGAGACTCGAAGTCGCCAAAGGCATAATCAACACCTACAAATAACGTTGTGCTTTGCGTCGGTCTCTTGCCGACGGCAACGCAAAACGCTTTTGCGTCCTGATCGTCTCTAATCTTCATTTTTGCCGCGAAAAAACGCGGCTTTTTTACGACAGTACCCTCTTTTTCAGTCCGAAGCGTGCGTAACCTTGCAAAAAGCATCTCTCTCCCGACTCGCTTCAACGCTGACGCATCGGTTTTTAGTCCTTGCGACATTCTCGACCGCGCAGACGCGATATCTTCTCGCTTATGCGCCTCCACGTCCTTTGACGGGGGCGTATTTTTCTCAACCCCGCGATTTCGTTTGCCCGCACGCGCTTATAGTGGTATCATATTGTTTGCCGCAAAAGCGGCAGGAGAGAAAAATGCGTTTCAGACACGGATGCCGCGACGGCATACCAATCATGCTCGGATACCTGACTGTGTCGTTCACCTTCGGCGTAAGCTGCGTTGCAAAAGGCTTTACCTGGTGGATGCCTCTTCTGTGCTCGGTGACCAATTACACGGGCACGGGTCAGTTTGCGGGAATGGAGCTGATCGCAGCCGCCGGCAGCGTGATCGAACTGATCGCGACGATGCTCGTTATCAATGCGCGTTACGCGCTTATGGGAGTATCCCTCTCTCAAAAACTCGACAAAAAGACGCACGTATGGCAAAGGCTGATCATAGCCTTCGGACTCACGGACGAGAATTATGCCGTATCCATGAGACAGTCTAAGGACGTGACGTTTGAGTACTTCCTCGGCGTATCCCTGACCGCATACGCGGGTTGGATCGGCGGCACTCTGCTCGGCGCGCTCGCAGGCAACGTGCTCCCTGAAAGTCTGCTGAGTGCGTTCGGCATCGCGTTGTATGCAATGTTTATTGCAATAGTCATACCGCCCTGCCGCACGTCCAAAGCCGTACTTACTGTAGTTCTCACCGCGGTAACGACGAGCTGTCTTTTCTATTACGTACCCGGTCTCAACAACGTCTCCTCGGGCTGGTCGATAATCATATGCGGCATATTGTCGTCTGCAGTCGGGGCGGTATTCTTCCCGATACACCCCTCTGCTGAACAAACGGCAGATCAAAAGAATACTGACGGCGTCGTGGTCGGAAATCAGACAGGCGCGACGGTAAAACCTGTCTCGGACGATCTTGCGACTCATTCCGGCCAAAGCGCAGAAAAATCCGAAAAAGCGGAAACAGGTGAAGAAAAATCCGCTTCCGACACCGCAGACGACGGGGAAGGAGGCGAACTATGAGCGTATGGGACGTCGTATGGAAAATCGCGCTTATGGCGGCGCTTACCTATCTTTGTCGCGCGATAACGACGGTGCTGATACGCAAGAAGATCACCAACGCGCGCGTGCTGTCATTCTTTGAATATCTGCCTTACGGCGTACTCAGCGCGATGGTCTTTCCCGCAGTATTATATTCTACGGGAAGTCTCGTCTCCGCGCTTGTCGGCACGGCAGTCGCCTCTATACTCTCCTTCTTCAGGCGCGGTCTGCTTACCGTCGCGCTTTCCGCGACTGCGGCGGTTTTTCTGTCCGAACTTCTTCTTTCCGTGATCTGATCTTCATATCGGGACACGCCCGCGCTGCAAGCACTTTTCAAGCGTACGGTCGGGATATCCTTTCGTCATCTCCGTTATCTGCGAAAGGTCTCCCCTGTATGCAGAATTTTTCTGCTTTTTTTCGTTAATGCTTCGCCCTTAAAATTCAATGTACCTCGGGAGAGACATAAACTACGCGTCGGTCGCCCGACGCGTAGTTTCTTTATTTTAGTTATTCGTTGGCTGGAAAATATTATTTATAATCTTCCTCGGACACCATATCCGCGCCGGGCGCCCACTTTGCGACGCTGGCAATGCCGGCCTTGCAGCTCGCCTTGCTTGCATACCCCTCCTCGGAAATGCACAGCAGGTTGCCGTTGTTTGCCTTGAGACGGTAACGGAACTTACCCTGTTTGTCGACGTAGATCTCATATTTGGGATTGGTCAGAGTCTCGAAGCCGCGCGCGAGAGTCTGATCCTCTATCTTGTCGATCGTGCAGAACTTGCGGACGGAATCAATACCCGCCTTGCAACTCTTGAGATCTGTATACACTCCTTCGCAAACCGCGATCGTCTCCTTGTTGGGAGCCTTGAGTCTGAAATTGAAATGCCTCTTTGCCGTCTTGGAATAGACGAAAGTGCCTTTGAGTTCGTATGCCATAAAATTCTTCTCCTTTATCTTGCCGACGGCTGTCGGCTTTTGTCAGACCGATATTTTACCGTTTTCAAACCTTTCACAACTTATTTTAATTATAAACTTATTCTTGCGCCGTGTCAACCCGTACAACAAACAGACGGCAGCCGCACGATCCTTTTTTACCGTAATTTTACCTTGGATTTCTGCGTATAAAATCGCATTATGTCGCGCTTTTCCGTATTTTTGAAAAAGTTGTCTGCGACTTCTTTGCCGCCCGTCATCGCGATAGTTCCGCCTGCCACGACCGCCGCCCTGTCGCAAAGCGCGTCGGCACATCTGGCGTCGTGAGTAACTGTTATGACGCTATTTCCCGTGCGTGAATGCAACTCGCTTACGAGAGTGACAAGACGTCTTAGATTTTCGTGATCCTGCCCGACAGTAGGCTCGTCCAGTATCAGCACGCGCGGTGCAGAAGCGCAGACAGCGGCTACCGACACCAGTCTTTTCTGCCCTTCGGAAAGAGATTGCGGATGTCTGTCCGCGAGTCTCTCCAGCCCGAAAAGTCTCATCGTCTCCCGTGCGTACGCTTTGTCTTTCGCGCCGAACGCAATCTCCTTTTCGACCGTAGGCATAAAAAGCTGATAATTCGGGTTCTGATATACCACGCCTATGTCGTGACGCTTTTCCCTCAATCCTAAAATACCCCGTTTTGAGTCAAAACGCTCTATCCGTCCCGAAGTCGGTCTGCATATACCCGACAAAAGCCTCGTCAACGTCGTCTTGCCGCAACCGTTTTCGCCTAGAATGAGAAGCCTTTCTCCTCTGTAAACTTCGAGATCTACGTCTGACAATATCATCCTGTCTTTTACTCGGAATCCGACCTTCTCCGCACGTATCAGCGTTTCTCCCGCGCTTGACGGAGCGCAGATATCCAATATCCTCGCGACACGTTGCGAGACATAACCGCTTTTGTCCGTCACTCTTTCCGTCCTGCCGTTTTCTATATGCCAGATCACGTCCGCATACGGCGCGACCTTGTCGACCCTGTGCTCTATGATCAGTATCGCATATCCTTTCGATGCCAGTTTTCTGAGCGCGCCTGCGAGTATCTCCGCGCCCTCTCCGTCCAGATTCGCAAGCGGCTCGTCGAGGACTATTATCTTCTGTCCCGTCGCAAGAGTACATGCCGTGATAAGCCGCTGCTTCTGCCCTCCCGACAGCGTGCGCGTATTCCATACGGGCGACAAACCCATTTTATCGCACGCCCTGCCGACGTTCAACGCGATATCTTCTCGCGACATTCCGAAATTTTCGCATCCGAACGCTATTTCGTCCTCTACTATGCTCTGTATTATCTGCGCGTCGGCGTTCTGAAGCACGACTCCGACCTTCTTGTTGATCTGCGCCATGGTCATTCCGCCCGCGTCCTCGCCGTCGATATAAGCCTTGCCGTATATTTCGCCCGTCGTGATATGAGGAATTATCCCGCATATTATCGACATAAGCGTACTTTTACCCGACCCCGAAGCGCCCGAAAACAGAGCTATTTCGCCGTAATTCAATTCAAAATCCGCCCCGTTGAGAGTGCGCTCTCTGCTCTCTTCGTAACGGAAACTGATCCTGCTTAGTCTGACCGCGTTCATACTACCACCGCCGCGACCGATCCCGCGACGAGCAAGAGCGCAAAAATCGCGTCCCTTAACCTGAATTTCACCTCACGGTATACGGTATAATTTTTGTCTTTCGGGTCAAAGCCTCGCGTTCCCACACTGAGCGCGAGCGTGTCCGAAATGTTGACGAGTCTGACCACGAGAGGCACGAGAAACGCCCTGTGGAATATTCTGGGATTGAATACGTTGCCCGCTCCGCGCGTTATCATCGCCTCGCGTATTCTCACGGTCTCGCTTCTGAGAAGCGGAAAAAAGCCGAGCGCAATCATCATTCCGAGAGTGACGATCCTCGGCGCGCGCAGTCCCGAAAGATTTCTGATGAGCGCAATAGGCTCGAGCGCAAGCCCGGGTATTACCGCAACACAGACCGCAACTATCCTGTTAGCCGCTGCATACGTCGTGGTTGCGTCCTTTGACAGCGCATACGTTATACCGCAGAATATTCCGCCCGCTACGATCGCAAAAGGCAAAACCGCAAGGCAGCTTTTCCAATATCCGAACACCAGAAACAACAGCCATACGCCGCCGAGATATACGCTTGCGGCGACCGACTTTGCGGTTACGAGTCCGAACACGAGCACGGTCACGCTCGACAATACGCTAAGAAGCGGATAGACGGGTTCTTTTACTTTGAGCGTTCCCATTACTTTTTCAACACCCCCGCTTTTTTGAGTTCTTTGGCGATCTTCAGACCGACGAGGGTGCCGACCACCGCCAAAGTGCAGACCGCGGCAGCCATTCCTACCGCCGCCCACGGCGCGTTTTCCGCAACCGCGGTCATTGCCGCCTCGTTGATTATCTTGTTGTATACATAGTTGAACGGCAGTGAAAGCGGATTGTACAGCGCAACCGCAAAAAACACAGCCTTGTCGCTTTTGTATCCTCTGAATATCGCTATGACGAGAAGTTCGAGTATAAACCCGATAACCAGATTGCTGACAAACATAGCCGGCGACATAAACAGCTGTATCACGCCGGTGAACAACGCTGTCAGGAACAGACTCCCCGTCTTTCTGACTTTCGACAGCGCGATCGCGGGGAACACCGAAAGCTGAAGTCCCGTGACAAGCTGCGCTATACCGAACACCGTCGTCAGCAAAGGCACGACCAGCATCATCACGGAACTGGTCAGAAGCGTTATCGCCGCCATAACCGCAAGAAAGACTATGTCCTTGATCCTGAAAGGCTGAAATATCGCGCCTTCTTTGCACTTTTCAACTGTTCTGCCTTCGGGAAAAAAGTTTTCTTCCGCACGGTCGTCAGTTTGTTCTGCGTCTTTTATATCTTTTAAAATCTGCGTGCCCGTGTTTGTTTTATCCTCTTTTTCATTGACGACAACATTGTCTTTCTCATTCTCTTTCACTTTTCTTCACCTCTCTTATTCTGCCTTTTTCTATCCTGTACACTCTGTCTGCAACCGACATCGTGGATTCTCTGTGCGACACGAGTATGATCGCCTTTTCCTTCTTGTGTTCCGCAAGCGACCGCAATATCATGCCTTCGTTGATACTGTCTACGTTGCTGGTAGGCTCGTCAAGGAGAATGAGTCCGCTGCCTCTCAGGAAAGCTCTGGCAAGACCTATCCTCTGCTTCTCGCCCGCACTCAGATTGTCGCCGAGAGCACCTGCCGCCGTTGCGTAACCGTCGGGAAGCGAAATGACGAATTCATGCACCGAAGCCTGTCTGCATGCGTCGGCGAGTTCTTGTGCCGTAGCGTTCTCCTTTGCGACTCTCAGATTCTCCTCTATTGACTCGTCGAACAGATAGGTCGTCTGGCTGACCATGGTCACGTTGTCGAGAAGGCTGTCGGAATTTATCCTCTCGATATCGGTACCGTTATAATCTATCTCGCCTCCGTCCTTGCTCCAGAACCTGAGAAGAAGTTTGAGAAGCGTGGATTTTCCGCAACCGCTCTCGCCTACTATTCCCACGATCTCGCCGCGTTTTGCATACATACAGATATCTTCGAGTACCTTCCTGTCCTTTTCGTAACCGAAGGAAAGGTCTTTTACCTCAACGCTGTCGAAATCGAATTTTTCGCCGTCCCTGATCTCTGATACGACAGGTTCTTCCTTGAGCAATTTCAGCACTCTGTCTCCGCTAGCGAATGTCTGCGTCAGGTTGCCCGGAAGCGCGGATATCGCTATCACTGGTCCGAAACTTCCGAATATCGCGACTACGCCTATCACCGCCTTTCCTGCCGACATACGACCCGCGGCTACGAGAGCTACGGCAGTCGCAGTCGCGACAAGCGTCATCAGCGATACCGCAAATTCCGTCACGGCGGTTGCTCCCGCTATTTTATACTTGAGTTGATGGGTATGAGAGAGCAATTCGTCCGATCTTGCCGCCACTTCTTTTTTTCTCTGTTCTCCCGCATTGTTGAGCACGATATCCCTGATACCCTTGATACTGTCGAGGAAGTACGCGTTGAACGAAGAAAAGCACGCGCGATACCTGACTCCCGCCTCCCTCATAAGTTTTGACGATATCAGCGGCGATACTATACCGACCGCGATAAAGCCGACGATCGCTACAAGTGCCATATAAGGGCTTGCAACCAGACCTACGAACAGAGCCACTGCGGCAGAAACAAGCACCGCTATGCAGACGGGCGATATCGTGTGCGCGTAAAAAACCTCGAGCGTCTCTATATCCGACGTGAGCATCGCAATGATGCTTCCTTTCTGTTTACTTTCCAGCTTGGCAGGGCAAAGTCTCCTCAGAGCCGCGAAGATCTTGTCCCTCAGGACAGCGAGAAGTCTGAACGCGATATAGTGATTGCAGTATTGCTCCACAAACCTGAGCGCGCCTCTGAGCACTCCCAGCCCGACGGCAAGTCCCGCTATCCAGCCGTACGAAAGCGCTATCGGCTCTCCGAGCGCCTTTGCAACGCCGACCGCGCCCATAAGCGTCACGCCCATCGAACACAAAAAGCCGAAAGAGCCGTTTATCACCGCGAATACCATGACGTACGACAGCGATCCGAGAAGTACGATCAGTCTTGAAGAAATTCTGAAGCCGCTTATTCTGCTCTTTTTCTCTTTCATAGCGCGCCTCCTTTCACATACGCCTTATACCCGCATTCGAGATCTTTCTGCGTTCTGTAAAGTGCGGCGTATTCTCCGTTTTCAGCACAAAGCGCGTCGTGGCTTCCTTTTTCTGTCACACAGCCGTTTTTCAGATAATATATATTGTCTGCGCCGACTACGTTTTCCAGCCTGTGCGACACGACGATAACCGTCGCCCTGCGGGCAAGCGCGCGCACGTTGTTCATTATCACGGCTTCGCTGTCGGCGTCGATATTGCTCGTCGCCTCGTCAAACACGTATATTTTCTTGTCTGCGACCAGATTTACCGCAAGCGCGAGCCTCTGCTTCTGCCCTCCTGAAATATTGCCTGCGTCCTCTGTAACGATTTTTTCAGGTCCTCCGTTTTCTCTGACGAATTCAGCCAGATTGACCTTTTCGAGCGCCGCGTAGATCTCGTCGTCGGTGACGTCGCGTTTTGCAAGCCTGAAATTGTCCCTTACGCTTGCATTGAAAATATAAGTATTGTAGCTGACGACCGCAAGACGCGAATAATAGCTTTCTCTTGATATCTCCTCAAAGCCGTCGCCGCCGATGGTCACTGTGCCTTGTCCCGGTCTGAGCGCTCCGGTAATGAGTCCGACCACCGTTGACTTGCCGCTGCCGCTCTCGCCCGCGATCGCCGTGATGCCCTTGCCGAAAGTCATATCGACGTCCTTGAGCACGTCGCGTTTACCGTCATACGAAAAGCACACTCCGTCCAGACGAATTTCACCGTCTTTTGCTTCGCCGCTGCCCCATACGGGAGGCTGTACGTCAAGAAGCGCCTTTATCTTTTTGCCTGCGCTCGCGCCGTTCATCGCAACGTGAAACGCGCTCCCGAGCGCCCTGAGCGGCAGGAAAAATTCAACCGCTACAAGCACCAGAAAGAGTGCCTGAAAAGGTGTTACGTATCCGTTTACGGCGCTCGTCACCGCGATCGCGATACCCGCTCCCGCGCCCCCGAACGCGACCAGATCCATTATCGTCGTGCTCGCAAGCTGCATGACGAGCACTTTCATCGTTATCTTGCGGAACTCCTCCGCTCTGACGTTCATCTTGTCGTGATAACGTGCGTCAGCGCCGAATATTTTGAGTTCTTTCAATCCCTGTACGCCGTCGAGGAACGCGTCGCCCATCGCAGTGTACTTGCCCCAGTATTTCGCGAATATCCTCTTGGCGTACTTACTGACCGCGACTATCGAGAGCGGTATCAGCGGCACGCAGACAAGAAGTACGAGAGACGTTCTCCAGTCAATGCCGACGCAGGTGGCGAAAAGCACGAAAGGCGCGATCACCGCAAAGAAAAACTGCGGCAGGTATGTCGAATAATACAGATCGAGCTGCTCTATCCCCTCCATACTCACCTGCGTGAGTCCCGCCATACTCATCTCTTCCGTCGTGCGCACGCCCAGCGTGACTATCTTGTCGTAGGTCTTTTGACGAAGCTCTCTTTTGACCTTCGCGCCGAGGCTCGCTTTTATCCTGCCGATCGCTATGCCCGCGGGCACTCTGAGAGCGACGCATATTACGGCGGCAAGCGCAGGCAGGACGTATTCTCTCCCGTCCGCTCCGTCAGCCGCAAGCGCGATGATTGTGCAGATGCAAGCGGTTATCGCGACGTTGAGCATCATCGCCGCAAGCGACATCAGCACGGTCGCCACAATATACTTTCCGCTTCCCTTTGCAAGTCTGAACAATTCTTTGTCTAACATCTTTTACCCCGTTTGTCTGTGCGGTCAAACCCTTTATCCCGCCAGAATTGCGCCGTCGAGGTCGGGCATGACAGAAAACTCAACCGTTTTGTTCATCGCAGAAACTTCGCATTGAAGCGATATTTTGTTTTCAAGCATTTCTCTCGTTACCGAGAAGGTAAACGCCTGATAACCGTCGCGTTCGCTCTCGCTTCCATCAATGTAAGAGCCGTCTGCACCTATCATCTTTACCGCTCCGAGCATTGACGATTTGCATAAAAAACCAAGAAGATATCCGTCAGAGGTTTTTTCTATCTCCACATAATCCGCACAGTTTGCCGCAATCATCGCCTTGCCCATCGCGGACGTATCCGATATCTCGTAAGGAACATCGAAAACTCCCGTAGGCTGCGAATCCACGTCGTATATCTCGCCGTACGTTCTGCCGAACTCGTCCTCACCCTCGTACGTCTTTTGTTGCGTGCACGCCGTAAGGAACAAGACAAACGTGCAGATAACCGTTGCTATCGTCAGAATCTTTTTCATTTTTCACTCTCCTTGCGCGAAATTCGCTTTTCAGCGTATGTCACATCTTTTTTCCCTTTGCTTTCTGCTTTTCTTTGTGCGCGCTTCGTCTTTACCGTCTCGACAATATGCCTGATCGCCGTTTTGGGATCGTAAAACAGCATTCTCGGTCCCGAATAGCGCATCACCGCCCTTATCTTTTCCCTCATTTCGGGTTTATAGCAATGTATCCTGCAATTGGAGCAAAAGGGCTTGTCGTCCCCGAAAGGACATTTTTTTCCACGCAGCTGCACGTACTCCCACAGATTTTTGCAATCTTCGCAAAGTTCTCCTTTGGACGAGCCGTGTCTGCCGTGACAGTACAGCTCAATCATAAGTTTTACTGCTTCGAGATCTCTTGTTTTCATATACTTCCCCTCTAGGTTAGCAATTGCTAACCGTTGCTCTTAAAATAATCGGCACTAATGCCGAATTGTTTTTGGGAAACGAGCGCTTATAATTTCCTGAATATATTGACAGCTACGCATTCCTTTTACGACCTATATAATATCATACGCAACGCTTAAACGGATTGTGTTAGCAATAGCTAACTTTTGTTTGTCAATATCTTCCTGCCGCGCAAGTTATTTTGTCGCTTTGCTTTCCCGACAGTCGGAAAACGGTTGTCAGATACGCTATTGACCTTTACCCTATAATATTTTATAATTAATTCGGGAGGTAGATTATGCAGGATAAATACAAAGCACTTTTTACGCCGTGGAAGATACGCGACGTTGAGATCAAAAACCGCATCGTGCTCTGTCCCATGGGCGGCACTTCACTGTTCGGCTGGATGGAGCCGAATCATTTCGACAAGGTCGCCGCGGACTTTTTTATGGAAAGAGCAAAACACGACGTGGGGCTGATCATTCCCGGAATTGCTCCGCTCAAGGATACGATCGGAGGCCGCTGGCTGTATAAAAACAAAAAGATGTTCCGTCAGCTCAAAGAATATATGACGGAGTTTCATAAGACGGGAGCAAAGATGTTTATTCAGCTTACCGCGGGTTTCGGCAGATCTTTTGCCGTGACCGATATGCTCGTCCCCATGTTGAAAAACAAATATCTGGGCGCACTGGCAAAACCTTTTGTGGACATAAGCTATATCTGCGCTTCTCCGAGCGAACTTCCTTCACGCTGGGCGGAAGACGTGAAATGCCGCGCGCTTACAAAAAAAGAGATACAGGATATGATTTTCGCGTTTGCCGAGACAGCGCGCCTTTGCAAAGAAGCGGGCGTTGACGGCGTCGAAGTACACGCGGTGCACGAAGGATATCTGCTCGACCAGTTCACCCTGCCCTACACCAACAAGCGTACGGACGAGTACGGCGGCAGTTTCGAGAACAGGTATCGCTTCCCCGTGCAGGTCGTCAAGGCGATCAAGGCGGCTTGCGGAGAAAACTATCCCGTCTCTCTGCGCTATTCTGTACTCAGCAAGACAAAGGATTTCTGCGTAGGCGCGATGCCGGGCGAGGTATACGACGAGATAGGCCGCGATATGCAGGAAAGCGAACGCGCGGCAAAATACCTGCAGGACGCGGGTTACGATATGCTCAACGCCGACAACGGCACTTACGACGCCTGGTACTGGGCGCACCCGCCCGCATATATGCCAAAAAACTGCAACCTTGATGACGTCGCTCATATTAAAAAATTCGTAGACGTGCCCGTTGTATGCGCAGGAAGAATGGAGCCTGACGTCGCGGCGGAAGCAATAGCCGAAGGCAGAATAGACGCAATGGGCGTAGCGCGTCAGTTCCTTGCAGACGGAGAATGGGTCACAAAACTCAAAGAGGACAGACTCGACGACATACGCCCGTGCATATGCTGTCACAACGCATGCTTTGCCATGGCGCACTACAAAGGCGTAGCCAACGACGAGGCTTTCGAGGACGCGGCGCACATGGCGCGTTGCGCGCTCAATCCGCAGACCATGCAGGGGCACAAATACGACATAATCCCTGCCAAAAAGTCCAAGTCCGTAGCCGTGATAGGCGGTGGCATAGGCGGCATGGAGACTGCGAGAATAGCGACACTCAGAGGGCATAAGGTCACTATATACGAGAAGTCGGACAGGCTGGGCGGCGTATTCGTCGCGGCAGCGGCGCCCGACTTCAAAGAAAAGGACAAAGAACTGATAAAGTGGTATATCAAGCAGATACGGGATGCGAAAATACCCGTAAAATTCAACTGCGAGATAAAGGACGTCGAAAGCCTTTCCGAAGACGAGATCGTCGTGGCTACGGGCGCGACCGCGCGTAAAATGAACATTAAAGGCATAGAACGCGCGATCGAAGCGGTCGACTATTTGTACGGCGCCGAGACAGGTGAAAACGTAGTGATCGTAGGAGGCGGACTCACGGGTTGCGAGATAGCCTACGATCTGTATCTGAAAGGCAAAAAGCCGACGATCGTCGAGATGAAAAACGACCTGATCGCGGTGCGCGGAGTA
Organism: uncultured Christensenellaceae bacterium; assembly: GCA_944381355.1. Taxonomy (GTDB): domain Bacteria; phylum Bacillota; class Clostridia; order Christensenellales; family UBA3700; genus Ornithoclostridium. Next base: position 16,444 of record CALWKV010000039.1, read on the forward strand.
TGCCTCGCCAACTCGTCGTACCTCAGAGACTTCTTCGCTCTCAACAAAGTCCCCGTTTTCCTCGAAAGCAAGGTCTCGGAGATAGACGCAGACAGCGTGACCGTAATGGCGAAAGACGGTTCGACCACAAAAATAAAAGCCGACTCGGTCATAGTTTCGGTGGGATACGTTCCCGCACCGATCGCCAAGAAGAACAAGCGGATATCCGTGGTCGGAGACGCGAGCAACGTCGGCAATCTGCGCACCGTGATATGGCGCGCGTGGGACGTGGCAAAGAAGCTGTAACGCACACGGGCACGATAATTTTATTAAACAAACCTGTTGTTGAGGCGTTGGGCGGCAAAAGCGCCCGAATATACAACGTTACATGAATACCCGATAAAAAAGGCTCCCGTCAAAGGAGCCTTTTCATATCCCTAACGCGCTCTGCATATAGACAGCAATGCGCTTTCTCAACCGTTTGCTTCAGTACGACTGCTTCCCTTGTCCCACGATTTTTTGCGCTCGCACCATTTGCCGCTGAGCGGCAGGATAAGCGGTTTTCTGTCGCAACGATCGACAGACGGGAGCGAAATGCGGCATTGCCGCAACGTCGTTTAAAACACGTAATTTTTGTCGACCATCTTTCCCCGTCACGGATGCGCGCTATTTCCGACGTCTCGAGGGATACCAGACCAGAATAATACGAACCAGCCCTGAGGCGCCCGCGTGGCGGGAACAGTAATCGCTGTCGCGTATCACATTGCCCGCTTAACAATGTGAAGCCGTTTTTTGTTTTACGCCATAGGTTTTCGAAACACTCACTAAAAATCATCGCCTGCGGTAGCGTGCAGTTTTAAGCCGTATTTATTACCCTGGCAGAGCTGCATAATGCGAAGCATTTCAATGCACCCGTCACACGGGCAAGGCATTTAACACAGTAGCTATTGAAATTTACCGCTTTAAACCTTGTTCGTATTATTCAGGTCTGGTATACGGAGCGTTTGAAAGGGTTGCTACTATGGGAACAATTGGCGGAAGCTCGGGCTTGTTTCGGCAAAGCGTACTTGCGGACAACGAAAGTGCGTTTTGAACGTATACGTATGCAAAAGCGCAACGGCTTCCACGCGTGAGACGAAAAACGTCGCTTCCGTGCATGGCTACGGAGGTTTTCGTTGCCGCGGGAGGCTTGCCGAAAACGACTGCGCTTCTTCTCGGCGTCGTACGTCGGAATTGCAACTCAATTGTTGTCAATCTGAAGAAATAATGTTATAATTCAAATAACAAATCAGACTTACAGCGGAGGCAGACTTGATTTTATGAAATTTCTGGTAATTGAGGACAACGAAACTCTGAATGCTGCGATAGTGAACATACTGTCGGCGATGGGGAAAAGCGACAGCGCGTATGACGGGGAAGAAGGCTTTTTTATGGCGGGGACCAAGAGCTACGATCTTATCGTACTCGATCTTATGCTGCCCAAGATGAGCGGGCTTGAATTGCTTAAACAATTGAGAAAGAACAACAATTGTCCCCTTCTTATACTCACGGCGGTGGACGACGTGCAGAAGAAGATCGAAGGACTCAAACTCGGGGCGGACGACTATATGACGAAGCCGTTCGAGCGTGACGAGTTTCTTGCCAGGGTTGAGGCGATTCTTCGCAGGCATAACAACAATTTCAAAACCAATTACGTATGCGATAATATTGAACTCGACTTTGCGGGCAAGATGTTCAAAATAAACGGCAAATACGTCAAAGTGTCGGGCAAGATGTACGACATACTCGAGTATCTGATCAGAAACCGCAACATCATCATTCCTAAAGAACAATTATTTAACAGAATATGGGGCTTCGACAGCGAGACGATCATCACCGTTACCGAAGTGTACATAAGCAATCTGAGAAAATTGCTGGCAAAATACGGTGAAAGCAATCATCTTAAGACTGTTAAGAATGTCGGCTACATGTGGAGCGAACATCCCGAAGAATAAAGAACGTACGGATATACGGTAGTTCTTAATTCGGGTCACGGTGAGTTTTTAAGGTCCGGATTATCATGGGAGATCGGACGTGTCGGAAGCGAAACGGCACGCGCTTCCGAGATCATGGGACACAAACGGAGATATCGCAATGAGCGGCAAGAAAACAAACGACAAAACATTGACTACGCAGGTCGGAACACTCGTTCTGACCGACGTTCTGCTTCCGCTTATGATGACGATAGTCGTTATTATGATACTCGTTGTGGGCGTTAATTACGTCTTTTACAATTACAATGCCGAAAGCGCGCAGGATGCGGTTATGAGGCTTGCCGACAGCAACGTCAGGTCAAAAGAACAGATCATGCGCGATTATCCGGACTATATCGTCGTTTACTACAATTACAACAAAAGACTGATAACAGACGAAGGATACGGCAACAACGATTTTTCGGGCATAGCATACGCGCTTCCGTCAGATTACTACGGACTCGTGCGAGCCGAGATGGGGGGCAAGAAGTATCTTGCGGCAACGCATACGATGACGACTCCCGACGGAGAGGCCGCCTATGTGCGCGTATACGTCGATCTTACGTCGTCGGAAGCCATGAAAGAAAGTATATTGGTGATCTGTTCTTTGATGATATGCTTTGTTTTTGCGGTACAAAGCGTGCTGGGCGTCTTTGCGGTGAAAACTCAGACGAAGCCTTTGCAGAAAGCTCTTGACAGAAACGCAAGACTGATATCCGATATTTCGCACGAATTCAATACTCCGCTTGCAATAATCAATACTAACATTTCCACAGCTCTTGCCAATCCCGACAAAAGAGTCGAAGACGTGTCCGACGTGCTTGTGAATGCCGTCAAAGAGGTGCAGAGACTCAAAAGGATGATAAAGGAAATGCTGGTGCTTTCTTCGTCCGATTCCAACAAAACGATGCTGAATATCGAACATGTCGACATAAGCAGATTGACCAGAGAGATCGTCGAACCGTTTGCGATAATGTGCGAGATGGACGGAAAAAATTTCGAGGACGGCATCACCGACGATATCTGGTTGTCGACGGACAAGGACAAGTATCGCCAGATATTGATAGCTTTGCTCGACAACGCGCTGAAATACACGGTAGAAGGAGACTGTGTGGGCGTATACCTGACGAAAGGAGAAAACAAAATACTCATGTCGGTAAAGGATACGGGAAAGGGCGTGGACGAGGCCGATATAAAGAAGATTTTCGAGCGTTTTTATCGCAGCGACGAGTCGAGAAACAGCAAGACGGGAGGATCGGGACTCGGGCTTGCCATAGTAAAAGAGATCACGCGTTCTCTGGGCGGAAAAATATATGTCAGAAACAACGTCCCTCACGGATTCGTGGTCGAAATCGAGTTTCTGATAAAACAGAAAAAGTGATACGTTATCGGTGTGTGAAATAAAGTTGCGGCGTCTGTATGGCGTCGTTTTTTTGTTGGAGGTCAATCGAAAAAGCGATTTTCAAATCGTCGGAAAGGTCTTGACTTATTGTCTCCTGCAATTTAAAATTACACCGTATCAACATTAAAAAACGTGTAAAAAACCAAATGGATTTCAAGTGTTTTTTACTCAAATAACAGTTAAAAGCGGTGTAAAAAACCTATCGGAGGCGTATGCTTGCCGCAGAAGACTGCAATGCTCGGAATCGAAATTAAGCAGCCTGAAAGTGTCTGAAATCGCAAACGACAGCAAAATTTTGTGTAAAATTTTTGTAAAATACCATTTTTGTGGCAATATTAAAAATTCTTGAAAATGTGTTGATAAAAACAGGTTTTAATACTTTGCCCGTCATTTATATAATAAAGTCGTTAAGGATAATTTAAGGGTGCAAACTCATTATTTTAAGTGAAATTAAGCATGCGTGCAGGGAAACGCGCGTGCAAAAAATATGGGAGAATGTGTTATGAGAAAAAAAGCATTGCTGGTAACATCGGTTCTTGTTGTTATCCTTGCATTGGTTCTCGTTGCGGTCATAGGTTGTACCCCTACTGAAGAAACCTATGCCGTAACGCTCAATCTCGGCGGTGGCGAAACGACTGTCCGTTACCTTACCGACCTTGACGTCGCACCCGTTGCACCGACGAAAGACGGTTACGAGTTCGACGCGTGGTATACCGATGCAGAATTGCAACAGCCGGCAACGTTCCCGATGGAGCTTAAATCGGAAACGACGCTGTATGCAAAGTATTTGCAGCAGTACACTTTGACGCTTGTCAACTTCGGGTCTGAGATGACTCAGCAAGCCGCAAAGCTGAAACTGGCGCCTACTCCGCCTGAGAAAGAAGGTTATACTTTCTCCGGCTGGTATCTCGACTCGTCTTTCAGGACACCCGTCGTATATCCTTACATTCTGACTGCGGATACGACTTTCTACGGTAAGTGGGTCGCAGGCGACGGCGAGAACTTCACGGTCAAGTTTGTGACCAACGGAGGTACTCCGATCGACGACATGCAGTGCAGCGTGATCGAAGAGTCGCCGGTTACGACCAGAGAGGGCTGGAAGTTCGTCGCGTGGTACACGAGAAGCAGTCTTACGGGTTCGGCGGTAAGATTCCCGCTGACCCTGACGCAGAATACCACGCTTTACGCTAAGTGGACCGAAGATACCGAAAGCGGCGATTATACATACGAGAGCAAATATCCGTCAGCGCTGTCATCGCTTCAGAACGTGTTCAGCAGATTGCCGGAACGCGCTTCTACGGCTACGCTCGACCTGCAGACTACCATGACTACCGAAGCGGGTACTGCCAAGATAGATATGCAGGGCAACTTTGACGTCGGCGGTCAGAACGAATTCATGTTCAGAGTGACGATGCTCGGAGAAACGTCTTTCGCTATCTATTTCATAGGCAACGAAATGTACATCGACGTAGGCGCAGATCAGCCGCTTATCCATTTCACGGACATCAAACCCGATTATGTCGTGGCGTTCCTCGGAGACCTGCTTGTCGATCTCGATCTGAACGCGGTGCTCGATTCGTTGGCTGATTCGATGGGAGGCATCGATATCGCGGGCGTACTCGTCAATCTGTTGTTCAACTCGCCTTATTATACTTCGACGATCAGAAACGCGGACGGTAAACGCATCAACGAGTCTTATAGATTCGAGATCAAACTCAATTCGCTGGTCGAAGGCATAAGCGACCTGCTCGACCTCGTCGACCTCGGAGATATACTGCAGTCGGCAGGCATAAATATCAATCTGAATCTGACGCCGTTGTTCAACTGGCTCAACAGCAACATCCCGCAGCTCAAAGTGTATATGTTTGCGGACTTTGAACGCGACGAAGCGCTTGACAGTCTCGTGATGACCAATATAAGTCTTGCCGCGGAGGACAACGACCCCGACAACGAGGTGGAAGGTCAGATCTTCAGCTGGATCGTGGACAAGGCTGAGATCAGAACCGAAAACCCCGTCGATTTCACCGACGTCAAAGACGCGGTCGCACAGAAGGATACGACTGAATTCTCACTTTCCAACATACAGTTTGACCTCGATCTTCAGATCTACAGCGACGACAACGGTCTTGACGTCGCAAAACTCGTCAATCTGTTCGCTCCCGATCTCGGACTTCCCGAAGACACGCTCGTGCTCAAGTCTGAGTTCGGTTACAGAATCAAGGCGAACGTCGACCTTGATCTGAACTATATCGGAAGCGATGACGACAACAATCTCATAGCACTCGAAATATACCCGATAAACAAAGACGGAAGCATCAACACTTCCGTACCCATGCTGCTCGGCATTTACTATAAGAACGGTTCGATTTACGTATCGCTCAACAGTATGATGCCCGATTACTGGAAAGCCAACAATATCAAGGTCGACGGCATCAACCTGAAGGGCATCGTTTCCAAGCTCGTCGGTATGATAACCGATGCGATCGACGAACATTTCGGCACAGACTGGGAGCAGTACAGAGCCGCAGGCGAAGCGCAGGGACTTAATCTCGCTCCTCAGGCAGGTGACGTTGTAACGGTTGCCGAAGACGAAGAGACGGGCGAAGACGTCGTTTATATCAGTCCCAACATACAGCAGCTCATCTGGGCAGTCGCAAGCGTTGTCGGTTTCCAGGAATCGCTCTATGCGACTGACGATCAGATAGTCATAGATGTCAACCAGAAGCTGTTCGACTCGATCAACCAGTTCCTGGGCGACAGTCCGATAGAACTTCCGATAGCGCTTCAGGGTAAACTTGCGCTGAATATGTTTGAAGAAGGTCTGGAGAGCGTCGAGATTACGGCGGTCGCAGGAGTGCCCGACAAGAACGAGGACGGCACCAATGTCACAGACGCCGAAGGCAATATCGTGACAAGTGATCCGATAGAGGTGGAACTCAAGGCTCACAACTTCATGCTCGGATTTACGCAGAACGAATTTATGGATTCCGACGCGTCTACTCTTGCCGAGTATATCGACGAGAAACTCTCGATGACGACTTATTCGAGCAACGTCGGCGAGATCCTTGAGTCTGTACTCTCCGGCGTGGATCTCAATGCGAGAGCGGAGATCACGTTCAACGAGGGCACTTACGCGATAGGCAAGTTCCTGTCGGGTCTCGGACTTACGCAACTCGACGGCGTACCGCTGGAGTGGAAGTTCGATCAGGCGTTCAGCATGAACGTGGAGCTCTCTATTATGATATCTATTGATAGAAATACGCGCGCAAATTCAATGTTCGCGATAGAGATCACCGCGCTTGACGACATCAGCATAGGCGGCATGACCGGTATGGACGCAGGCAAAGTAATGCTGGGAGTTTACGGCTTCTATACGCAGGACACTTCGAGCGGTACCGGCGAGTGGAAACCGCATATCCTGCTCGACCTTACCAATATCAAGATAATGAATATTACGTTGCCCAAGCTGAGCATCGAGTTTGATTTCGTTCAGACTCTGCTCGACTTGTTCGACGGCATAAAGATCGGAGATCAGCTCCTCAACGATTTCGATCTCGAGTTCGACATCATGTCGCTGTTCGGATCCGACGAGGAAAGCGGCACCGCTTCCGGCGAAGTCTCGACGAGCGCGCTGTTTGCAGAAAGCGACGGCACCGCAGCGGGCACCACGTTGTCTGATTTCGGCAGCATAATCTTCGGTCTCAACGCAGAGAAAATATACGCTTCGCTGACTCTCGGCGCAGTCGGTATGCTTCTCAATAAGGTCGGTGTTGATCTCGGAGGCTTTGACCTCAGTAAGATCGACCTTGCTGTAGATATGGATATCACGCGTACGCAAGGCTGGACGATAACCGCCAGCGGCAACTTCATGAATCCCGAAGAAGCCGATCAGGAACAGAATTTCAGAATGGAGCTTGAAATCGGTACTCCCGAACATCCGCTGACGGTCGGTTATGTGCGCGACAGACTTCAGACCACAAAAGAAAGGGTACAGGCGGATCTTGCAAGCTATACCGACGATCTTATCGACGCGATCGTCAACACAGTCGGATTCTTGTCGATAGACGTAACGATGGATCTGACCACGTTCGACAGCCACGTCGATCTTTCGCAGGTCATCAACAACATAATGATATCTCAGGGACAGTATCTCGACTTGCCGATAGACCTGTATCTGGATGACTGGAACAGCGTCTCGACGCTGACTCTCAAGTGGGACCTCGATCTCGACAACGTCCTCAATTCCAAGATGCTGATCGCGTTCAAATACGGCGAGAAAGAAATCCTCAGTCTGGGAATTTCCGGCGGCGACATAGTCATCGACCTCAGAGGTCTGGGTCTGTTTGCGGTCAAGCTGAGCAACAGCAATCTCGTTACGTTGCTTTTCGGCTACGTCAACGATATGCTTGCAGATATCGGCAATTTCAATCTGTCCGATATCATCAACGGTCTGCTGAAACCCGAAGAAGAGGGACAGCCCGACGAAGTTGCCGACAGCGTCGCTCAGGGACTCAACATGGCAGAGCCTGCGGCAGAAACGGAAAGCGACTCGACGATCGATCTCATCATGATGCTTCTCAGCGGCGTCAGAGCGGAGAACGTAAATCTTTACGTGGACCTCGCTGCTGAAACCATCAACAACATATTCAACACGCTTCTCGGCGTAAGTCTCGGCTTCGATATCGATCTCGGACTCGAACTCGACATGGTGGACGGTGAGATCAATCTCGATCTGGGACTCAGCGACGTCGTGGACTTCCGTTCCGAGTTCAAGCTGCAGGTCGGCAGACAGAGTGAAGACGACGAAGTATTCGTCGATACGTCTATCGACGCTATTGACGCTACTAACGGCGAGACGATGGCGAAAACGCTTCTTGACAGACTGGATATCGCGCTTTCCATCGACGTGCTCAGCAACAACATAGATACGAACGAGACGGAAAAACCCAACAAATATCTGAGGCTTTCGGTAGAAAAACTGACGGCAAACAGAGTGCTTACCGACGCGGCTGAATCTCCGACGATACCCAAGGGCGCGTTCCTCGTGACTATTTCGAGAGTCAATGAGGAAGCTGACTTCAACGACACCACGGTCACGTCAAACACCAGGGCGCTCGCATATATCGCTCTGAATTACAACACCGGCAAGATGTCGATATATCTTGCAAAGGGCAATATTGAACTTGTCGTAGACCTTGGAGATTACGTCGCGATAGACGTTGATCTCGACCTTGTCGCAAAGCTTGCACCCGTATTCCAGAACCTGATAGATCAGATAGACGGCGTGGGTAAAGAAGCAGAAGCCGTTTCGACGACGTCCGAAGAAACCGTTACGACGCTCGCAGAAGGCGACACGACGACTACAGAGGAGCCGAGTCCGTTTGCGGAGCTGTTTGCAGATCTCGACGTGCTCAAACTTCTCGACGGCGGCATTGACGTGAGACTGACTTCCGCAGGCGTATTCAATATCGACGTATCGTTCAACGCATATGAGATCAATAAAATGATCGACGGCGTAATGTCTTTGATTTTCGGACCCAATACGATACTCAATCTTGCAGAGCTTGCTCCCGACATGTTCGGTACGAACTATCTTTATAACGTCAACTGGGACAGAGTCAACAATGACGACAGAGGATTCTGGCAGACTCTGCAAGCACAGCTTACCCCGATGCTTAAAGAAGTCGTCGCCAACATGGTCAGCAGCGCGCTTTCTCCGCTTATCACGGATGCGTTGCTCAACAGCACGTACGAGGAGATACACGATATCCTTATGAGACTGTTGCCGCTTCCGGTATTCAACAGACTCAACGTCGGTATCAACACGCTTGACGGAACATTCTCCAATATTTATATAAAGGGATATGACGACAATCAGGCTGTGACTGACGATCAGGGCAACGTGCTGTCCAATACGACGTACAACGGCGGCGTAAGGACTACCGAATACAGAGAGGGCACGAGAAGCGCCAACTACAAGACGGAACTTTATCTGTTCAACAAGTCGCCGTCTGTAGGCAACGAGGACAACACCGTCAGCGGAGAGTCCGTTGCGGGCGTTATAGACTGGGGCGATATTACGCGTTCGATAAACTTCGAACCGTACGAATACAGCGGCGATCCCGCTACGGCATACAGCCAGCTTTACAACCGGTATTTCGCCAATAAGACGGCGCGTTATCAATACAACGCAACCGTCAAGAAGTCCTACGTCAAGTTCTATATGGCTGACGCTAACGGCGAGATAAACAAAAACGCACAATTGACTTCGGGCACGATGGACCTGCTCAATGTCGTTGAAATCGCCAATGCCAATAAGAACACTGCGAAAGAGCCGACAGTAGTCACGGTATTCGCGGTTGCGGATTTCGGTGAAGAGAGGACTCTGGAGATCAAGGTCAACATCCTGCCTGCTACCGACATAGTATCTATCGATCCGATAGAGACGCACGCATACGACGAGCTTGTAAATGAGATCACGATCAATCTTAAGACAGGCGTAAGCCGTAACATACGTACCGAAGACATGGAAACGTTTACCTATACGCCCGGTACGTACGAAGCGCACTCCAAAGAGGTCAACGTCGTATTCAAGAACGGTGTCAGCGCCAAGATGACGGTGAACTTCCTCGACAGTACGGTGGTCGACATCGTGGGAGGAGGAAGCGAACCCAATACCTACGAGCTGGATCTGTACGAGTTTACCGAGAGCAGCAGATCGATATCGCAGTTTACTCCGGAGTATCTGTATATCAAGTACAGCGACGGAGAAACGTCGAGAATGTACGTTGACGAGTGGATCGTCTCCGAAACTTCTGCAAGCGCTATCGAAAACAAACTTTCCGACGATATGACTTTCGTCAGCGTTCCCGTAAGCGCCGTTATAGCAAAGGGCAAGACCTACGAGCAGACCGTTACGCTTACCGTAAACGCCAATACCAAAGTGATATCCGCGCTCGGTCTCGGCAGTACGCTCGATTCGCTCGAGATCAATCCGTACACCTACTTCCTCAACATGATAGGTTACAGCGAGACAAGCATCAAGCCCGATACCGCGGTGGCGTATTACTACGAAAACAGGGACGGCGTGACGCAGTCCTACAATGAGCAGGTCTACGTAAACGTTGCGATCGATACCAACGACCAAGGCTTCTCGTTTGACGAAACGCAGCTTACGTACAGCAGCGAAGGCAAGTACGGCGGCACGGTTTCTCTCGATAAGAGCAAATACGGCGCGAGAACGGGTGTCGACCCGACGACTGAAGGTTATGACGCTCTTGAGGGAGGCTACTTCGGCTGGAGCAGAGCGATCACCGTCAACGTCGTCAAGAACTCGATAGTCGCGATCTACTTTGACGAGGATCTTACCGAGGAGATATTCACGGTGCGTCCTTACGAGTATAACGCGCTCGACGATGAGGGCAAGCTGGCATACTTCCCGACGACCGCTTGGATCAAATTCTCGTCCAATGCGGTAATGGAAATGCCGATACGCTGGTATAACGGAGCAGGCAACGCGCTCAATCCGTTGACTTACGTGCCTGCATACGACAGTTACAGCGAGCAGTGGCAGATAGAGATCGGCTTCCTGACCGATGAATACAAGGAAAAGGCGGCTGCAAACGGCATTGCGGACGTAACTGCGTTTGAAAACAACTTCCTGCAGAAAGCGAACGTAGGCGTGTTTGTGGACGCTATGCCCATTGCACAGCTCAATATCGCCGGAGCAGGCGAAGGCGACGACTACTATGAAGTCAACCCGATAGACGTCCTTTATCTGGGCAAAGATCCGTTCCCGTCAACCATCGAGGTCACTTATGCCAACGCAGAGAATACGACAGCGGTCGTCGGCGTATACAGCTGGGTAGGCGCAGAAGATATCGACATATCGATGGACGGCAGCGAGGTCAGAGAGATCACGGTGATGCTGACCAAGGACGGTCACAACAACTACACGATAAGATACAAAGTGGCGGCAAAGAAAGATCCCGTCTATGCGTACAGCGAGCTGGTGCTCGATCCGTTCGGTTACCAGACGAAAGAGGAGAGCGGTCTTACTACCAACTACTTCAGCGAGTTCGGCACGACGCTCGACGTGGTATTCGAAGATCCCTCGTTCGTCACTGGCGGCAACGTTACGGACGACGACATAGTGCAGGTCAACGTTGAGTCGTGGGATTTCACCGACATAAAGTTCTCATCCGGAGAAGAAGGCAATGCGGTTGCAAAGATCAGACTTTCCGACGGCGGATATCAGGAAGTGACGGTCCCCGTGAAGATGAAGACGATAGCAAAGAAAGATGACGGCTTGCTCGATATCGGATATCAGTATTACGGTTACGATTTCGTAGCGGTAATGTACGATACCGACAGCGGTCTCTACTTCGCAAACTTCCCGGACGAAATAGCACAGCTTAAAGCGGGCTATATCGATCTGACCATGACGTACTGGTGCGAGGGCGATCTCGAGCTGTTTGAAGGCGAGATAACCGACGCCAACAGAGACAACATCGTCCCGGGTACCGAAGGGGACAAAGAAGTCAATTATATCAAAGTATATACTACGCGTTCGGTCAAGGTATATGCAGATCTGACGGCAATGCCGCAGAGCGCGACATCGGGTCTCGTCAACTGGTATTATCTCGAAGATCCGGCTGACAGCCAGGCAAACCTTGTGTCAAGCAGCTACAAAGTAATGATCACGTTTACCGACGGAGGCGGAGATTATTACAGCTATGAGATGACGGGTAAGGTTTGCGTAATGGAGACCACGATCAAGACCGAAACGACGGAGGGAAACTGATATGGGAAAAATCAAAAACAATAAAAAGACCGTTACGGTAGTGCTTGCAATGCTCGTGATTCTCGTAGCAACCACGTTGTTCGCGGTGTTGTTCAATACAGACGGCAATACCGTACAGGCTTACGAGATCAACACGAATGCCAGGAATGCGGTCATAGGAGATCACGGAGTCGGCGAGGCGGAACACCTCGCCCCCGGTCAGGAAAGCGACGTCAGATACAGATTCGGTGTCGGCAGCGATTATTCCGTAGTATGGGTATATACCGCAAACGAACTCAAACAGCATCTCGAGACGGCTTCCGGCGCAAAATCCGATGCGGGCGTCAACAAGATAATAGTATTAGCCAACGATATCGACTGGGATCAGAGCAGCATAACCGGCGACGTCGGATCTCAGAAATTCGTCGGCATACTGGACGGCAACGGATATAAGCTCAATATCGTGTTCAGCGCTACGCTCAATTCTTCTACGAAAGGAAGAAAGGGTGACAATTCCGCTTATTACAAAGTCACGCAGAGCGATATAGGCAGTGCGAGCAACAACTTCCCCGCTGACAACGGCGACGGCGTGCGCGGCGTAGGTCTCGTCGTGGGCGTCAACGCAGGTACGATCGCCAATCTGACTGTCAACTATTCGGCTGCAGACGGCGCGATGAGAGACGGAGGTACCGCAGATGAAAACGGCGGGATCGAAGATACCAACTCTCTCGACTCGGCAGAACAACCCGACGCACCGTACGGCTACGGTATAGTGACCGGCGTAAATATCGGCACGATAGATAACGTATACGTCAATCAGCAGGCGATATTCAACGGCAATACCAAGGCAAGCGATACGAGAGGCGGCGGCACTTACGGTCCCACGCACGCTTACAGAAACTGTGCGGCGGTTGGCGGTATAGCGGGCGTGAATATGGGCTTCGGCATCATCAACAACTGCTATATGTACGTCGGCGGTCAGATATGGGCGCAGGCGGACGGTTCGACGACAGGCGGACTCGGCGGTGAATTTACCGCGGCGTTCGCAGGCGGTATCACAGGCTGGATCAAGGGTGACAACGCTCAGATGACCTATTGCTACATCGACGGAAATGCGGATATCAATGCCTGGGCGCAGAGAGGAGATACCAAAAGTCTCTTAACCCAGAATTACGCCTGGTCTCTCGCATACGCAGGCGGCGTTACCGCAGGCAAGCTGAAATTCGTCGAGCTTGACAACGTATATTACGTAGAGCCGACAGCAATGGGCGCAAATCAGGTCAAGGGTATCATCTCCAACTGGACGGGCT
>CALWKV010000040.1 GCA_944381355.1 uncultured Christensenellaceae bacterium
CATATTTAGATCTCGCTTGCATACGCTTCGCTACGCCTGCACTGTCGAGGGTACCACGGATGATGTGATATCTTACGCCCGGCAGGTCTCTTACTCTACCACCTCTTATCAGAACGACGCTGTGCTCCTGCAGATTGTGACCGATACCCGGAATGTAGATAGTACCTTCCATACCGTTCACCAGTCTGACTCTTGCGATCTTGCGGAGCGCGGAGTTAGGCTTCTTGGGGGAAGTCGTCGTAACGGACAAGCATACGCCTCTCTTCTGAGGGCACTGCTGCATGATAGGAACAACGCTCTTCTTTACCTGCTTTTCACGGCCTTGTCTAATCAACTGATTGATTGTTGGCATCTGACTTTTACCTCCTGTGTTATTTTTGTCGGAACAGATCTATCCTCAAGGATTTCACCGTGCCAATAGCTATATGTGGCATAATTCCACACATAGCAGAAAATATTTTACACAAATTATTTTCAAGTGTCAAACGATTGATAATGATAGAGGGCAAAAATTTTATCAAAACGCATTTTTCCCGGGTCTGTCCGCCCTCACGGATCTCCCACGGGTTTTACAAAAGTTTTACCGTGCGCGACTCAGCGCGGCTTCACGTCGGTAATTCTGACCGTAGCGCTTGCGTCGAGAGAGATATCAGCCGCTTCCGCTCCCGACCTTACAAGATTGTACGCCTCGGAAGCTATCATCGCCGCGTTGTCCGTGCAGAGCGTGAGCGGAGGATAACACACTCTGAAGCCGTATTCTTCCGCCTTTTGTCTCATCACTTCCCTCAGTCTTTCGTTTGCCGCCACTCCGCCCGCGACGACAATGGTATCAAGCCCGTGATTCTTCGCCGCTCTGACCGCCGCGTCGGTCATTATCTCCACGGCTTTTTCCTGAAAGGAACACGCGACGTCCGCCTTGGAAAACTCCTCGCCTTTCTGTTCCATTGTATGTACGTAATTTATCACCGCAGTCTTGAGTCCGCTGTAAGAAAAGTCGTATCCGCCGCTGTTTCTGAGAGGAGTGGGAAGTTTGACCGTGGGTCTGCCTTCTTTTGCAAGCCTCTGTATCTGAGGTCCGCCGGGATACTCGAGTCCGAGCACGCGCGCGACCTTGTCAAACGCTTCTCCGCACGCGTCGTCCTGCGTGCTGCCGAGAAGTTCTATATCCTCATAGTCCTTCACCTTTATCACCGCGGTATGTCCGCCGCTTGCGATAAGACAGATATACGGGGGTTTCAGATCTGGATCGGCGATATAATTCGCGGCAACGTGTCCGCGTATATGGTTGACCGCGATGAGCGGCTTGCCCAAAGCGTACGCGAACGCCTTGGCAAAGGATACGCCGATGAGAAGCGCGCCCAGAAGTCCCGCGCCGTAAGTAACCGCAACGCAGTCTATATCCTCTTTTTTTATTCCCGCCTCGGCGATCGCCTGCGCGGTTATCTGCGATATCGCCATAACGTGGTTTCTCGAAGCGATCTCGGGCACCACGCCGCCGTAACGCTTGTGGATCTCTATCTGAGAAGCGATGACGGAGGAAAGCACCTTTCTGCCGCGCGTGACCGCACACGCCGTTTCGTCGCATGACGACTCCAGCGCGAGTATCGTGATGTCCTCTTTTTCTCTCAGTTTCTCAAGCTGCAAGGCGCAGCTTTTCTCGTAATCCGTAAGCATATAATATTGATATAGATATAAAGCGCCGCATGCAACGGCGCAGTTTTTGCTATTATTGCGACTTTTTGAGGTAGTCGAAAATAAACTCCTCGAGGTCGCCGTCCATTACCGCCGATATGTTGCCCGTCTCGCAACCCGTACGGTGATCCTTGACCATCGTGTATGGACAGAACACATAACTCCTTATCTGGCTTCCCCACTCGATCTTCTTGATCTCGCCCTTGAGTTCCTGCTCCTGTTCCTGCTGCTCGCGCTCTTGCTTTTCCACCAGCTTGGACATCAGCATTTTCATTGCCTGTTCGCGGTTCTGTATCTGCGAACGCTCGTTCTGACACTGGACGATTATGCCCGTAGGGATATGCGTGATACGCACCGCGCTGTCCGTCTTGTTGACGTGCTGACCGCCCGCGCCGCCGCTCCTGTAAGTGTCTATCTTAAGATCTTCGGGATTGATTTTTATCTCGGTCTCGCCTTCTATCTCGGGCATTACTTCCACGGATGCAAAAGAGGTGTGACGTCTCGACTGCGAGTCAAACGGAGAAATTCTGACCAGTCTGTGAACGCCCTTTTCCGCTTTCAGATACCCGTACGCGTTCTCGCCCTCGACGGAGAACGTGACGCTTTTTATGCCCGCTTCGTCGCCGGGCAGAGAGTCGAGCACGGTCACCTTGTAGCCGTTCCTTTCGGCATAACGCGTGTACATTCTGTAAAGCATGCTGACCCAGTCCTGAGCCTCCGTACCGCCCGCGCCCGCGTGAAGCGTCATTATCGCGTTGTTGGCATCGTATTTGCCCTTGAGAAGAGTCTCGAGCGTAGTCTGTTCGATCTGCTTTGCAAGCTCTGCTAGCTCTGTCTGTATCTCCTCGCTCTCGCTGTCTGTGCCGCTCTCGAGGCAAAGCTCGATAAGAACTTCGACGTCGTCGGCTTTTGAACACAGTTTCGCATAACGCTCGAGCTTAGATTCTATACGCGCCACCTCTTTGTTTACTTTCTGCGCGTTTTCGAGATCCTCCCAGAAGCCGTCTGCTTCCTGTTCCGCAGACAGTTGCGCACGTCTGCTTTTCAGACTGTCTACATCCAGCGCTTCGCCGAGCGTTTCGAGTTGTTTTCTCATTGAAGCGAGTTCCTGCTTTGCCTGTTCGATTATGATCATCTTATCTCTCCGTGGATAAATTTCTTTTTCAGTTTTTGTAATAGTTACCGCTTCTGCCGCAACAGTTCTTGTACTTCTTGCCGCTGCCGCAGGGACAAGGCTCGTTGGGTCCGGGCTGTTTTTCTTTGCGCACGGTCTCGACCTTGGGTTTTGCGGGTTTTTTCTGCCCGCCGAGTGCGCTGACGCTGTCGTGTCTTTCTGTGATCTGCATTTCTTTTTCGGGCTTCAGCACGGTTTTGCTTTGCGCTTCGTCCGTCTTATGAACGGTGATTTCTATCTTCATGATCATCTTGACTACGTCGCTCTGAATGTTTTCGACCATTTCGTCGAACATATCGAAGCCCTCTTTGCGGTATACCAGCACCGGGTCTCTCTGACCGTAAGCGACGAGACTTATGCCCTGACGCAGTTCTTCCATCGCGGATATGTGTTCCGTCCAGCGGCTGTCGACCGCACGCAGGAGCACGTCTCTTTCCAGCTGATCCGTCCTGACGCCCATCTTGTTGAAATTGTCCGTCCTCTCGTCGAAGATCCTCTCCGCCTCTGCGGTAACCGCGTCGATGAAAGAATCTCTGTCGTCGTGAGACTCTACGAATTCGGGAGAGATAAGCTCGCTTCCTTTCGGAAGGACGGCGGCTTCAAGCTCTCTGTTGAACGCCTCGTAATCCCATTGAGAGTAATCCGCCTTGCTGTTGAGATAGGGGTCGCATACTCTCGTGACGACTTCTCTTATCATCGCCCTGATCTGCTCGTGCACGTCCATTTCGTCGAGCACTATGCGGCGCTGTTCGTATATGATCTCTCTCTGTTTGTTGAGCACGTCGTCATAACTGAGAACGTGTTTTCTGATCGAGAAGTTTCTGTCCTCGACCCTTGCCTGTGCGTTTTCGACCTGCTTGGTCAGCATTTTCGACTCGAGCACCATGTTTTCGTCGCCGCCGCTGAGTTTGACAAGCAGAGTTCTGAACATATCTCCGCCGAAAATCCTGACTATATCGTCGTCGCCGCTGATATAGAACGCCGAAGATCCCGGGTCTCCCTGACGTCCGCTACGGCCGCGGAGCTGGTTGTCGATACGGCGCGACTCGTGCCTTTCTGTACCGATTATCCTGAGACCGCCCAGTCTGACAACCTCCTCTTTTTCCGCGTCAGTGTCTTTCTTGAACAGCTCGTAATACTTCTTGTATTCTGCGCGAGCTGCGAGCACTTCCTCGTCGGTAGTATGAGCATGAGAAGTAGCCTGTTCTATAAGATCGTGACTGTATCCGAGCTTGCCGAGTTTGTTCTTGGCAAGGAAATCCGCATTGCCGCCCAGCATGATGTCGGTACCGCGACCTGCCATGTTGGTAGCGATCGTGACCGCGCCGAGTTTGCCCGCCTGCGCGACGATCTCGGCTTCTTTCTCGTGATACTTCGCGTTGAGCACTACGTGCGGTATCTTTTTGCTCTTGAGGAGAGCGCTGAGTTCTTCGCTCCGCTCGACGCTGACAGTACCTACAAGCACGGGTTGTTTTCTCTCGTAACATGCCTTGATATCCTCTGCGATCGCGGCGAGTTTCGCCTTGTGCGTGACGTAGAGCTTGTCGGGTTCGTCGACTCTTATCATCGGCTTGTTGGTGGGAATCACGACTACGTCGAGTTTGTAGATTGTCTCGAACTCGTTTTCTTCCGTCTTTGCGGTACCCGTCATGCCCGACAGTTTTTTGTAAAGCCTGAAGAAATTCTGATATGTGATAGACGCTAAAGTCTTGTCCTCAGCCTTGATCTGCACGTGCTCTTTCGCTTCTATCGCCTGATGCAGACCGTTGCTGAAGCGGCGGCCGATCATCTGACGACCCGTAAATTCGTCGACGATGATGACCTCGCCGTCAACGACGATATAATTGACTTCGCGTTTCATCGTGACGTGAGCGCGCAGAGCGTTGTCGATATAGTGTTTTGTCTGCTGATTTACGAAGTCGGACAGATCCTCTATGCCGTAAAACGCCTCCGCCTTAGCCGCGCCGTTCTCGTTGAGGTAGACGGTGTTGTTCTTCTCTCCTCTTTCGTAATCGCCGGTATGTTCGCATACCGCGCCGCACTTGGAGCAATAGACCGTCTTGCCGCATTTTTCTATCCATTCCTCGCTCTGCTCCTCGCCGCAGGAAGGGCAGGTATATTTGCCCGGCTCGAGCGTACGGACGAATTTGTCCGCCTTTATATACGGCTCGCTGCTCGTCTGACCTCTGCCGCTGATAATAAGCGGTGTGCGCGCCTCGTCGATGAGAATGCTGTCCACCTCGTCGACGATGGCAAATGTGAGTTCTCTCTGCACTCTGTCTTTGGCGTTCCTGACCATATTGTCGCGCAGATAGTCGAAGCCCAGCTCGCTGTTGGTCGTGTACATAACGTCGCAGTTGTACGCCTCGCGTTTCTGCGCCTTGTTCATGGCACGCATATTGCAACTGACTGTCAGACCGAGGAAACGGAACACCTTGCCCATCCAGTCGCAATGGTACTTGGCGAGGTATTCGTTGACGGTGACGATGTGCATACCGTTGCCCGTAAGAGCGTTGAGGTATGCGGGGAGCGTCGCGACGAGCGTTTTTCCTTCGCCCGTTTTCATCTCCGCTATCCTGCCCTGATGCAACACGATACCGCCGATTATCTGCACGTAAAAATGCTTCATGCCGAGCACGCGGTAGCTCGCCTCTCTGACCGTGGCGAATGCCTCCGGGAGCAGATCGTCGAGCTTTTCGCCCGCGGCGTATCTGTCCTTATAAGCCTGAGTACACGCTGCAAGCTCCTCGTCGCTCATCGCCTGAAATTTCGGCTCGAGCGCGACGACCTTGTCTGCGATTTTCTTGAGTTTTTTGAGTTCCCTCGCGTCCTTGGACGGGAACAGTACGGATAAAATGCCCATGATTGCCTCTTTTTAGTCGCGAATGCATATTTTTTTCGCTCCGCAACACTTATTTATATTACCATAACGCGCGCGACCCGTCAAGCGTATGCAATGCCGCCCGAACGAGGCATGAACACGTATTTTGCAATATTTTAACAAAGTTTGTATAAAACGGCATTAAAAAAACGGCGGACTCACCTTTTTAAATGAGAACCGCCGTCTTACGATCGCCATCGGGACAGACTCCGACGGCGATACGGGTCGATATTTA
Organism: uncultured Christensenellaceae bacterium; assembly: GCA_944381355.1. Classification (GTDB taxonomy): domain Bacteria; phylum Bacillota; class Clostridia; order Christensenellales; family UBA3700; genus Ornithoclostridium. The sequence goes on from CALWKV010000040.1 coordinate 5,983, forward strand.
TCTTTCAAAATCCGCGAGCCAATTTCTGTACAGACCGTACTTTTTCAGGATTGCGTCGTACGCGTCTATCGTGGATTCGCTTGCCGACGCGTAATCGGAATACGAAAAATTGTCGTTGTAATATCCGAGAACGACTTTTGTCGCGCCGTATTTATTATCCAGCTCGTTCAAAGTCAGGTTCAACGTCCCGCTTATCTCCTTTTTCTCTTTGCCTGCTTTCCAATCGATCTTTATACCGGGCAACGTCGTGGTAATATCGGTCAATTCTATGTTTCTGTACGAGACTTCGGTATATCCTTTTTCATAACCTTCGCTGTAATTCACCTCGTATTTCGCATATAAGCCGCCGTTTTCGAATACCGAGTAAGTATCGTCCGCAAATTCGAGCGAAACGTCGCCTTCGACCTCTCCGACGGCTTTGTCTTCTTCGTATGCCCTGTAACTCACATTCCATACCTTATCCGAAACGAACGTGACTACCAACTCGTAATGATATGCGTTGATCACCTCTTCTTCCTCTTTCAAGGCGTCTTCGAGGTCTTCGAGATCTTCAACGTCGTCTATATTCGCGTTGTCTATCTTGTCGAGTTTCTTTGCGTAAGACGAGTTGAAATACGTCAATACGCTTCCCGTTTCTTTGTAGTGCGTACCCAGTATTTCTATCACCTGAGATTTGGACATACCCAGATCTATACTGTCGGCACCGCTGATTTCTTTGCTGAACAGATTCGAGATCGAGCTTGCTATCGGGAAGCAAAACATTACGGAAACGAGTGTAACGACTATACCCGCTACCGCGATCTTCTTTTTCTTTTCCGCCGGGATTTCCCTCTTTTCTTCATATCTGGATTCCGTGAACACGGCTACCCTGACGTAAATATAGTATATGAGCGCCAGCACGGGACCGATGGCGATATCTATGACCATGCCGATATCGCCTGCGTTCATTTTAAACCCCGAACTTGAGCCGTTCATTATAGAAAGCGATATTATAAAAACAAGGAAAAATATCGCGATTGTATATATGGTAACGCCCATAGCAAACCATCTATTCAGCTTTTTGTATTTTATTTCGCTGATACAACTTTTCAAACCGTAGCAAATCGCCGCGACGGATTCCGCAATTATCAACATAAAGAATACGTATATAAAGTACAACGACGTATTGTCGGAAGACGAATCCTCAAACGAATTGAAAGCGATATGCAACTGAACTAACATCTTGACCGCGAACACCAATATAGGCAATATGGCGAGAACTACCGCAAACCAGGACGGGTTGACGGGGATCTTCACCATACCTGAGCCGACCGTCGAAACGGGTCTGGTCTGTAAATTCGCGTTGCCGACAGGCGTAGCGATCGGTACGTAAGGCACAGGCTGCGCCCCTGTAGCTTTTTCACCGTTACCGTCGACGTCAGAAGCGACCTCTACGAAAGATTCTTCGGAATTTGCAGGGTTTTGGATCTTGTTTTCAGAAACCGTTTGCGGAACGCCTTCATCTGACTGCGCGACGCCTGTCTGAGAACCGACCGCTTTTTCCGATACTTTAGCCGTACCCCCTCCTTGCAGACCTTTTATCTCCTTCTGAGTCCTTACTATCGTCATTATGTACTGATAGCAAAGATAAGGCGTAGCGATATAACCTATCGCAAGGTTAAAAATCGCTTTGAGTATTTTCATTATAATGCCCTGTTTCTTCTTCTTTACTATGACGACAGTCTTCCCCTCGTTTTTCTTAAGGAGCTTTTCCATCTTTCTCGACGACCTGCCTATCGCCGACGGCAAACCGCAAAACAATATGCTGAGGAATATCTTCATTCCGATATCCGCATCCATCGTCAGTATGAATATACCTAATGCATACGCGACGACAGATAAAGCAAGTCTTATCGAACAGCTTTTTACAGTTGCTTTCTTTTGTTTTACTTCGTCTTCAATCATTTTCTCCGTCTCCCTTTCACAACATTTATCTCTAATGCTTGCCCTTGGGCAAGTATTGTTTAAATTATATCGGCTACAATCTATAATGTCAAGTGAAATGGAAAATCAAATAAAAATTTTGGTGATAGAACGGATCAAATACCTTATGGAGATCGAGCATCTTACTCAGTACGCTCTCGCCAAACAACTCAATATAAGTCAAAGCACGATCTGCAACTGGCTGAACGGAAAAAAGGAGCCGAGCATTGAAAATCTTTGGAAACTTGCAGACCGTTTCGACGTAAGCGTCGACTTCCTTATCGGCAGAAGCGAGACTATATAAGTGAGTCTGCTTGAACTGTCTCGGCTGACGGATATGTCGTATTACAGAGTTTTATCCGATCGCGTTTGTCAATGCGGCTAAAGCCTTATTAATGAAAAAACGGCTTTTCAGCCGTTTTTTCTTCTGTAAGAATCTTTTATGAAATCTGAAAGAAGACTGTACCTTTTCGCGGTATAGTTGTTTCTGACCATCTTTTCTATGTTTTCGGTAGCGCCCAAGAGGACTACCATGTTTTTAGCACGCGTTACCGCGGTATACAGCAGATTTCGGGTCAAAATCATATAGTTGCCGCTGGTCACCGCTATTATAACGACGGGGAACTCGCTGCCCTGCGACTTGTGCACCGATATCGCGTATGCAAGCGTGAGTTCGTCGAAATCGCC
>CALWKV010000041.1 GCA_944381355.1 uncultured Christensenellaceae bacterium
TCCGCAGGTTTCGAGGTCGAGGAGATAATCGACAAGGCTTCGCAGACAAAAAACGTAGTGCTCGGCAGAATAGTAAAGCTGACAAAGCACCCCGATGCAGACAAACTGCAGATATGCGCGATCGACGTCGGACAAAAAGAGACTGTGCAGATAGTTACGGGCGCGCAGAACGTCGCGGAAGGCGATCTCGTACCCGTCGCTATGGACAACTCACTTCTGCCCACGGGTCAGACAATCAAAAAAGGCAAACTGCGCGGCGTAGATTCGTGCGGCATGCTTTGCTCGGGCGAAGAACTCATGCTGACTGAAGCGGACTATAAGGGCGCGAGCGTCTACGGCATACTTATCATGAACGACGAAAAGTATCCGCTCGGCACCGACATCAACGTCGTGCTGGGCAACGACGACGTTGTGCTCGATATCGGCGTTACCGCCAACAGAAGCGATTGCAACAGCGTGCTCGGTATAGCGAGAGAAGTTGCGACCGTGCTCGGAAAGCCGCTCAGAATGCCCGAAATCGGCTTTGAATGCGAAGCGGACGAGGTGGGCAATTATGTTGACGTAAAAGTAGAAGACACGCAGCTTTGCCCGAGGTATATGGCGGCGGCTGTACGCGACATAAAGATATGTCCGTCTGCCGAGATCATTCAGAAAAGGCTCAGAAGCGTAGGACTCAGACCGATAAGCAACTTCGTCGACATCACCAACTACGTACTCATCGAGATAGGTCAGCCCATGCACGCGTTTGACGCGGACAAGCTGTCGGGTTCAAAAATCGTCGCAAGACGCGCCGCAAACGGAGAAAAGATCGTTGCGCTCGACAACAAAGAGTATACGCTCGACGATACGATGCTCGCGATATGCGACAATGACAAGCCGTGCGCGATAGCGGGCGTTATGGGCGGCAACAACAGTTGCGTGGACGAAAACACTAAGGATATTATTTTTGAAAGCGCGAAATTCGCTCGCGACAATATACGCCGCACGGCGAGAACGCTCAATCTGCATTCGGATTCTTCATTCAGATACGAGAGAGGCATCGACCTCGAAAGCCAGAGACTGGGACTTATGCGCGCGCTGACGCTCGTATACAAGTACGGTTACGGCAAGATAGCCAAGGGAGTGGTTGATTGCTGCAACGCAGACCTTACGCAAAAGATTCTGCGCGTAGATGCGTGCAGGATAGACGATATCCTCGGCATTGTCGTGCCGCGCGATAAGATGGTGTCAATACTCAACAGCCTTCAGATTGAGACCGTCCTCGAAGGGGATACGCTTGTATGCAAGGCGCCGCTTTTCCGTGACGATATCGAGAACGCGAACGACCTCGCGGAGGAAATAATCAGGCTTTACGGCTACGACAACATCGTCGAGACCCTTATGGACAAGGGCAAACAGACGGTGGGCGGCAAGACCGACGATCAGAAAGCGGTCGACGCTGTCAAGAACATCTGTGTCAACAACGGTTACAGCGAGACCCTGACCTATTCGTTCACCAGCCCCAGAAGTTTCGACGTACTCAGACTTTCTGCCGACGATCCCGCAAGAAAGTGCGTAACGATACTCAATCCGCTCGGCGAGGACGTCTCGGTGATGAGAACGTCGCTTGCGTACAGCATGATGTCCGTCCTTGCGTCCAACGTGCTCAAGAGCATAAAGAGCGCGCGTTTCTTCGAGATAGCCAACGTGTATCTGCCCGAGAGCGTGCCCGTTGACAAACAGCCCGAGGAGAGAGAGCGTCTCGTCATAGGCGCTTACGGAAAAGACGAAAATTTCTATACTGTCAACGAGGTCGTAAGAGCGATAATCGCCAAGTTCGGTCTCAAGGTCAATTTCGTACGTTCACAACGTCCGTATCTTCACAGCGGCAAGAGCGCCGAAATCCTCGTGGGCAAATTCCCGATAGGTTACGTAGGAGAAGTTCATCCGTCCGTAGCTGCGTCTTTTGACGTCAAAGAGAGACTGTATATCGCGGAAATAGACATCGCTAGCATAGAAAAATACCGCAAAAAGGGCTATAAATTCGAAGAAATAGGCAAATATCCGCCCGTAGAAAGAGACATCGCAGTTACCGTCGACGAAAGCGTTACCGCCGCGGAGATACTCGCTTGCGTTACGAGCGCGGGCGGCTCGATGATGAAGAGTGCGCGCATATTCGACGTATACAGAAACGCGTCGATCGGTGAAAATAAAAAAAGCGTCGCCGTCAACATGGTGTTCAGGCTTGCAGACAGAACTCTGACCGACGAAGAGGTCAGTGCGAAAGTCGAACGCGTACTGACAAAACTGACATCTCAGCTCGGAGCTGCGCTCAGATAACAATATTACGACAAACGCATGGAAACGCGAAAATATACTTTTCGCGTGACCCGATACGCTGCAAAAGCGGCGAAACAACCGAAAAGGAGAGCCCGGGCATGGAACTTCTTGCACCCGTAGGAACTGTCAGATCGCTGTACGCCGCAATAAACAGCGGCGCGGACGCGGTATACCTCGGGCTGGACGGCTTCAACGCGCGCGCCAAAGCTGTCGGATTTACAAAAGAAAACATAGACGGTTATATAGATCTTTGCCACCTGCACGGGGTAAAGGTCTATATTACTTTTAATACCGCCGTAAAAGAAAAAGAACTTGACGAGCTTGAAAGTTACGTAGCCGCCTGCACGCGCGCCGACGCATTTATCATAGAGGATCTCGGCGCCGTCGAGGTGTTCCGCAAATACGGCGTACCCCTTCACGCAAGCACGCAGATGGGCGTAAACAACCTGCAAGGCGCCTTGTTTTTGGAAAAACTCGGTTTTTCGCGCGTAGTTGTGGCGAGAGAAAGCGCAAAAGAAGATATAATTGCGATAAAGAAAAACACGGGCTTAGAAGTCGAATATTTCGTGCACGGAGCACTATGCGTAAGTTACAGCGGGTCGTGTCTGCTGTCCTCGATGATGAGCGGAGACAGCGGGAACAGAGGAAGATGCAATCAGCCGTGCAGATTGCCGTATACGAGCAGTATTTCGGGCAAGAGCGGATATCTGCTTTCGCCGTCCGAACAATGCCTGATAACCAGACTGAAAGAGCTTGAAAAACTCGGTATAGACAGTCTGAAGATAGAGGGCAGACTCAAACAGCCGCACTACGTATCTAAGGTCGTCTCGCAGTACAGACAGGTGCTCGACGGCGCAAAAGCAGATGAAAGCAAGGTCTCGGAGTTGAAAAAAGCATTCAATCGCGGAGAATTCACCTGCGGATATATGTTCGACGACACAAGGGCGATAATGTCACCCAAAGTGCAGAGCAATATCGGCGTACCCGTAGGAAAAGTAACAGGTTCGGGCAAAAATTTTGTGAAAATAAAAGCTTATCGCCCTCTGAAAGACGGCGACGGGCTTAAATTGCTGTATAAAGGCGTAGAAGCGGGCGGCTTCGGCGTAAAAATAATTTCCGCCGACAAAAACGGCAACTATACGCTTTTTGCAAAAGAAGTTTACCCTGTGGGAGCAGAAGTCAGAATGACTCTCGACTCGCGTGACGCCGATGAGGAGATCAGGCTCAAAAAGATACCTGTAAATATGCACGTTACCATAGGGGCTGACGATACGCTCGTGCTGACCGTCGAGAAAGGGGAGACGACTTCGGTATCTACCTGTCATGTGCAGGCGGCGACGGGCAGACCGCTTACTTCCGACGAAGTCAGAGAATCTGTCGCTAAACTCGGAGAGACTGCGTTTGAATGCGCCGGCATAGACGTCGATCTCAAGGGCAGAGAAATTTTCGTGCCTCGTTCGGTCCTCAACGCTTTGAGAAGGGATGCCGTCGAAAAACTCAAAGAGGCTCTTATCGAGGATTATGAAACCCGTATGCCGAGGCTTGCAAAAGTCGAAGAAAAGGGTGGAGCGACTGCCATTGAAAAGACGGACGGCAGACGTATAATCGTCAATACCGATAACTTCGCCGTCATAAAATCGCTCCGCGACAAAAATATTGCAATAAGTTATCAAATATACGATTTTAGCCAATTTCTTTCGCAAATAGATATATTTTTAGCCTTAATTGAGAATAATTTCAACTCATATCTTCACCTGCCTCCCGTAGTTAAAGGCGATGAAAACGCCGTTGTCGAAGATATTCTGCAAAGATGCAAAGGAAAGATCAGAGGTCTTATCTGTGAAAATTATCATGCGCTTTTCCTTGCAGAAAAGTACTCGCTCGAGAGCGTTGCGGGAATACGTCTCAACGTATACAATTCGGGCTTTCAGCGTGTGTCGGGAGTAGATTCCGTGATATTTTCTCCGGAACTGACTCTCTCCGAGATAAGGGATATCGGCACTGACGGCTTTGTCTATGCCTACGGTTATCTGCCTGTAATGACATTATGTCATTGTCCTGTGCAGGTGTCTACGGGGTGTACTTGTGCAAACTGCGCTTATATCGGGGATTTCTGTTATCGCGATAAAAAGGCTGATTATCTCATTAAGCGCATAAGGATAAAACGCTGTTATTTCGAACTTTTTAATCCTTCTGTCGTCGATATATCTTCAAAAGCGGATAAAATACGTTACAATTTGTATATAAATATGGTAAACTGTAATCGTGATCCTGTGCAAGTAGTCGATAGTGTGACGATCGGCGGGCAGTCAGTCAAAGGTTCTAATTGCGCTCACTTGTTCCGCGGGGTAAAATAATATCGCGCTCTCTTGCTTGCGGGCGCGCACACAGGCGGTCTATGACTTCGGAAAAAGAACTCAAAGCTCTGGAATTTGACAAAATACTCAAAATATTAAGCGGATACGTCTCATCGCGACCTGCCGCAGAGCTTGTTATGAAGATAAAACCGGAAAATTCGATGCAGAAAGCCGTCGACCTTCTCGAGCGCACCGTTCAGGCGGACAGGGTATCGTATGAATTTTGTTGTTCGCCGTCATTTGCGATAGACGACGTGTCCGAGCATATCGAAGCGCTCAGAAAGGACGCGACTCTCGGGTGCAAAGCGCTGCTTCAGATCGCAGGCGTGCTGAGGTGCGCCGCCAATTTCAGACGTTCTGTTTCCAAATTGCCCGAAGGCGAATGCCCGTTGATAAAAGAATACGCAGACAATATGTTCGTTGACGCTGAGGCTGCCAGACGGATTTCGGAATCAGTCATGAACGAAAGCGAACTCTACGACGGTGCTTCGGCAAAGCTGAGAGACATCAGGGGCGCGATCAGGCGCACCAACGACAAGATAAAGCAAAAATTAAGCGGCTATATCAGCGGAGGATATTCCAAATATCTTCAGGACAATATCGTCACAATGCGCGGTGACAGATACGTTATCCCGGTAAAAAGCGAGTGCCAGGGGCAGATACCGGGTCTCGTGCACGACAGATCGTCGAGCGGCGCTACGGTATTTATAGAGCCGCTTGCCGTAGTCGAACTCAACAACGAACTCAGAGGACTTCTCAGCGACGAACAGAACGAGATCGCCGAGATACTGCAATCGTTGTCCTTTATGTTGTCGCAGATAGTCGACGGCATAGAGCGGTCGTTTGAACTGATAGCTCAAGCTGACTGCGTGTTTGCAAAGGCGAGATACGCCCGCGATATAAAGGCGATTGCGCCGCTGCTGAACGATGACGGAATAATAGAGATACGCAAAGGCAGACACCCGCTTATAGACAAAAACAAGGTCGTGCCGATCGACGTCAGACTTGGGTCGGATTTCAAAGTCCTGCTCATCACGGGACCCAACACCGGCGGCAAGACGGTCACACTCAAACTCGTAGGGCTTTTTTCGCTTATGGCAAGCTCGGGAATGTTTGTGCCTTGCGAGGAAAACAGCCGTCTCGCCGTGTTTGACGGGGTATATTGCGATATAGGCGACGAACAGAGCATAGAACAGAGCTTGTCAACTTTCTCGTCGCACATGGTCAATCTGATAAGGATCACGAGAGAGGCAGACTTCAACAGCCTTGTGCTCCTCGACGAACTGGGAGCAGGCACCGATCCCGCTGAAGGAAGCGCGCTCGCGATCGCGGTAATAGAATATCTGTTGGCAAGAAACTGCCGCTGCATCACGACCACTCACTATAACGAACTCAAAGAATATTCATATCGCGCAGAGGGCGTTTCCAATGCTTCCATGGATTTCGACGCAGATACGTTTGCGCCCGTATACAGACTTCTGATCGGCGTTTCGGGCAGTTCCAACGCTATAAAGATAGCTTCAAAACTCGGACTTCCGTCAGACATCACTAGCAGGGCGACCGCGTTGCTAAGCGACGAAAAGGTGAATTTTGACAGCATAATCGCGTCGGCTGAGAAAAGCCGCAGAGAGGCGGAAGAGAGCCGAAAACACGCGGCGGAGCTTGAAAGACAAGCGCGCGAGGAGTTGGAAAAAGCGAGGCGCGGAGCGGCAGAAGTTCAGGAAAAAAGCAAAAAACTCGATGAAAAACTCGCGAGAAAAGCTACAGAACTTCTGGGCGATTATATGGAAGAAGCCGATGAAATTATCGAACAGATGCGCGAAGATCTGAAAAGAGGCGACGAAGCGGCGTTGTTTGATGCAAGGCGACTCAGAAAACGCCTGGAAAATGCAACAGGGAAAAGAGAAAGCGGCGAAGTCGCGGAAAAATTCGAGAGAGAGGACGGAGAAATATCTGTCGGAGACAGCGTTTTCGTTAAAAAACTCAATTCTACGGCAAAAGTCACGAGGATCGATGTCAAGAAAAAGAGATATACCGTGTCCTGCGGCAATCTGACTACGGAAATTCCTTTCTCCGACGCACGCAAAATACGTATTACGCAGGAAAAGAAAACTCTCAAAAGGCGAGTGATCCCCGATACCACCGAAGGGTGTCCGCACGAACTCAACGTGATAGGTCAGACTGTAGACGAGGCGATTTACAACGTCGAATCCTATCTTTCCAGAGCCATACTTTGCGGACTGAGAGAAGTCAGGATCGTGCACGGCAAAGGTAGCGGCGCTCTGCGTGCGGGGCTTCACTCTTATTTTTCGTCAAACCGCTCGATCGAATCTTTCAGGCTGGGCAAGTACGGAGAGGGAGAGGACGGTGTGACGATCGTGACGCTCAAATGAATTCGTATTCTCTGGTATTTACTTTTGACTCAAAAAAGCCGCTCAAAACCGCCTTGCTCGTGCTTGCGCTGGGTATCGATATCGTGAATATCGCTTTTCTCGTATCGGCGATAAGCGGCGACTATATAAAATTCGCATATCTCGGCATAGGAATACTTATCGCGGTCGCTATGAGGCTGAGTACGTTGAAGATGGTTTACAGCGTAAAATACGTTTTCAAGGACGGGCTAAGGGTGTACAAAGTATATCCGCACAAGCAGGAGACCGTATTTTTTCTCGCGGGAGAGTTCTCCTTGACGGATTGCGGCGATGGCAAAAATGCCGATCTTCTCGACGGGGCTGATAAGATGTACGTGCACGAAGGCGACGCCCGCGTATACGTTTTTTCAATGAACGGAAAGAATTACGCCCTCGCGCTCGACGACTATATGCTTGCGCTTGTATTGTCTTTTTACGGCAAGAAAGCCGAGTGATGTGACAAACGTCGGATCGAAGCATCTTTCTGCGCGCGCGAACGCTTGCGACTATACGCTTTCTGTGATAGAATTATTCGAAAGAAACGATCAAGGTGTAAAGATGATTTATCTCGACAACGCCGCGACGACGGCAATGTTTTCTCAATGTCTCGATATCTATAAAAAATACGCGGTGGACGAATACTTTAATCCGTCCGCTCTGTACGCGCCTGCGCTGACCGCCGCTAAAGCGGTGAAGTGCGCGAGAGAACAGATCGCAAAAGCGCTCGGTTGTGCCTCCGATAACGTGGTATTTACGGCTTCAGGCAGCGAATCGGACAATTTTGCGATAACTTACGGCACGCGCCGCAAAAAAGGCAAGATCATTGTTTCCGCTACGGAGCACGCCGCCGTGTTCAACTGCGCCAAGGCTTTTGCGGAATCGAGAGGATATACTTTCGTCGTCGCTCCTTGCGACAATTACGGCAGGGTGAAAAACGACGAGTTCGTCAAATTGCTTGATGAAGAAGTGGCTTTTGTATCGGTCATGCACGTATGCAACGAGACAGGCGCGCTCAACGATATAAAATCGCTTTGCGCAGAAGTCAGAAAGCGTTGCCCCGACGCGGTCTTTCACAGCGACGGCGTGCAGGCGTTCTGCAAACTGAAATTCAGCGTAAAAGATCTCGGTGTGGATCTTTACTCTGTCAGCGGACACAAGATACACGCTCCCAAGGGCGTCGGCGCGCTGTATATCTCGCCCAAACTCAATCTGCACCCGTTCATATACGGCGGCGGACAGGAGAGAAATCTCCGCTCTGGCACGGAGAACGTTGCGGGTATATGCGCGTTCGGCTATGCGGCGGAGAGAATGAATGCAGAAGTCGCTAAGACTTTTGAAAGACAAAAGAAGTTGCAGAAAAAACTGACGGACAGACTCACGTCGGAATACGGCGGTTTTGTCAGGATAAACACCGACGTCGAGCGGAGCGGCAGCAATATCGTCAGTTTCTCGATGAACGGAATACGCGGAGAGGTCATGTTGCATTTCCTTGAAAGCAGAGGCATCATCGTTGGCACGGGCAGCGCGTGTTCGTCAAAGAAGGCGGCGGAAAGGATACCCGCGGCGCTCGGTCTCAACGGAGCGTATTCTGAAGGAACTCTCAGGATCAGCTTTGACGAAACCACTTCCGAAAGCGATATCGACGCGCTTCTCGCCGCGTTTGCAGACGGCGTAAAATTACTTGGAAAATACAGGAGAATATGAGATGAAAAGCAAAGTCATAATGTTGAGATTCGGCGAGATCTTCTTGAAAGGCAGAAACAAGAGCTTTTTTGAAAAACTGCTGATAGACAACATAAAGGCAAAACTCGAGGACGTACAATGCGAGTTTGTCAGGACTCAGAACAGATATTATATAGAAAATTACGACGAAAGTCTGACAGGAGAGCTTGTATCGCGAATGAAAAAAGTTTTCGGGCTGCATTCTCTCAGCGTTGCGACCAAGGTGGAGACGAATTACGACGCGCTTAATGAGACGGCTCTCGAATATGCGCCCGACGTTGAGACAACGTTCAGGATAACGGTCAACCGTGCGGACAAGTCTCTCGACAAAAATTCGGCACAGATTGCCGCAGACGTAGGCGCGTACGTGCTCGGAAAGCGCAAAGGCTATAAAGTCGACCTGCACAAGCCGAATATCGAGATAAAAATCGATATCAGAGAAAAGGGGTATTCTTATGTGTTCAGAGATATTGAAATGTGCGCGCAGGGTATGCCCGTAGGCTGTTCGGGAAGCGGAATGTTGCTTTTGAGCGGCGGCTTCGATTCGCCTGTTGCGGGTTACAGAATGGCGCGCAGAGGCATGAACCTTTGCGCGATACATTATCACAGCTTTCCGTATACGAGCGAACAGGCTAAGCAGAAGGTTGTCGACCTCGCCCAGGTGCTGACCGGTTATGCGGGCGCTATTAAACTTTTCATCGTGCCTTTCACTCAAATACAGTTTGCCATTCACGAGAAGTGCCGACCCGATTATATGATAACGATAATGCGGCGCATTATGATAGATATCGCAGAGAAAGTTGCTGTCGCAAACGGGTGCGGAGCGCTTATCACGGGTGAAAGCCTCGGTCAGGTGGCAAGTCAGACGTTGCAGAGCCTGACGGTCACCAACGACGCGGTAAACGCGTTGCCCGTGTTCAGACCGTTGATAGGTATGGATAAGTACGAGATAATGAAGACGGCGGAAGAAATAGGCACCTACAAACTGAGCGAACTGCCTTATCAGGATTGTTGTACTGTGTTCCTGCCAAAAAATCCCGTGATAAAACCCTCGCTCGAGATAGCAAAAAAAGAGCAGGCGAAAATCGAAAACCTCGAAGCGCTTGTAAACGAAGCGATATCCAACGTTGAGACCGTCGTTCTCAAGCCGATAAGCTGAATGCCATGAAGATAATAATGCAACGCGTTCAAATAGCAAAAGAAATATCCCGGTGAAAACCGGGATATTTCTTTAAACAGTTGTTTTTGAGGTGTTTCTTACGGTTCGCAAAACCTTTACGGCGAGTTACGATATTGCTATAAAAAACCGTTTATTTTAGAATTATTCTAAAAACTTAGCTAATTTATAACAATTACCAACCCACGGGTATCTGATATATTTCTCCGATCGTCTCTCTGCCGTCGTCGTCGATATAATAAGGCACCACGACGTATCTGTTGTAACCGAATATTCCGTCAGCCGTATCTTCAACAGTAATAGTTCCGCTTTGGTTTTTGACTTCCGAAACGATTTTGTCATCGGTAAACAACGATTTTTTTATCACTTTATAGCAGATATGCGGATCTGCGGTAAACCTGATCGTCACTTTGTCTCCGTCGGTCGTTGCTTCAAACGAGTTTGCCGACGGGTAATCGAACGAAGTGTCTCTTTGGTCGGGTACGTATCTTGCATCGAAGATGTCGCTGACGACGTAAGCCGACGGCGCGTTGTCTGAAGCTATCAAGAGATTTCCGTCCTCGTAAGCCAGTTTATCGAGTATTACTTCTGCGATGCCTTGAGGAACAATGAAATCTTGCGGCTTTTCATCGGCATATATTTCCGCGAGGTAGTTTTTGCACATCAGCGTGGGCTGTCCGCCTCCCGTGACGGATGAGGACAAAGGCTCGTCATAGCGTGCCGATCCCTGCCAGAATAATACGCAGTCGGACGTGGTGTAGCTGACGTTGTAAGCATCTGCGTTGCCGTCTCCCGAAGCTACCGTTCCCGTCTTGGAAGCTACGTCAAAGTCGAGAGAGGAGAGTTTTTTCGCGGTGCCGCTTTGTGCGCAGCTTTGCAGGCAATTCGTTGTCAGATAAGCGCTTTCTTGCGAAAACACGCTATTGCCGCTGATGTTTTTACAAGTATAAACCACGTCGCCGTCAGCGTTGCGAATTTCTCTGACAAACGTAGCGGGGATATGATCGCCGCCGCGCGCAAGGGTAAGATATCCGCCGAGTATCTCTTTGAAAGAGCAGCCTTTCAAGGTACTGCCGAGAGCGAGCGACAAATTGTCGTCGTCGCCAAGCGAAAAGCCTGTCTTTCTCAATGCGTCGTAGCCGCTTTGTACGCCTATCATCGTCAGCACCGACACGGCGGGCACGTTGAGAGAATAGGCGAGTGCGTCTCTTGCCGATATTTTCCCGTAATACGTTTTTCCGTAATTTTCGGGCGCATACCCGCCGAAATCTGTCGGCTCGTCAATGAGTACCGATGCAGGCGAAAGCGCTCCGCAGTCGAATGCGGGAGCATAGCATACGAGTGGTTTCAGGACAGATCCTGCCTGCCTTCTGAACTCTGCTATATCTACCGAAAAGTTGGAGTACATCGCTGTTATACCGCCGCTTTCCACGTTGCAGTCGATTGCGGCGCAAAGAGCGTTTTTGTCGCTGTAACAGCTCTCGTCATCGACCGTCTTTTTTATCTTTTCCTGTTTTTCGGGGTCAAGGAAAGTATATATCGCATAGCCTTTTGCTCTCAGCTCCTTTTCGTCTATGCCGAGTATCGCGCTTGCTTCCGAGACGGCGTTCACGACGTAGGTCTTGTCGAAAAATTCCGCGCTTTTGTCGTCGACGATCACTATCTTTTCGGCAAGAGCGTCGTCGTACTGTTTGTCGCTGATCTTGCCTTGTTCATGCATAAGCGAGAGCACAAGGCGAGAACGTGATAAGGCGTTGTCGAAATTGTTTATCGGATTATACTTGGTCGGACTTTTGACTATGCCTGCAAGCATTGCCGACTGCGCGACGGTAAGATCGCTGACTTCGCATCCGAAAAATCTGCGTGCGGCGTTCTTCACTCCGTATTCTCCGGAGCCGAAATAAAGCATATTGAGATAGGTCTCCAATATTTCGTCTTTGTCAAGGCGTCTTTCGAGCGAAACGGCGAGGCGCGCCTCTTTAAGTTTTCTCGAAAAGCTCTTTTCTCTGTTTAAAAAGGCGTTTTTGACTATCTGCTGCGTAATAGTAGACCCTCCCTGTGCGCGTGAACCGCTTTTCACGTTTGCAAACAAAGCGCCGAGTATACGGATATAATCAATGCCGTGATGCTCGTAAAACCGCTTGTCCTCGAGCGCTACGAACGCGTCTTTGAGATGTTGAGGCACACTGTCGTAATCTGTCGTTATCTCGCCGTCGAGATAATATGATGTCGGCTTAGAGTATGCGTCGTACACTTCGGGCACGGAATTTTTGAGTGCAAGAGCTTCCACGTCGACTTCAACGTCGCTGTGAATGAATATCACTAGCCCGGCGACGGTCATTATAGAGAAAAACGCAATGACGGCGAGGGTTATCGCGATCGCTTTGACGGTATTCTTTGCAAAAGAGTATCTGTTTTCTTTATTTGCACGCATAATAATTTATACCTTTATTTTGTTTGAGTTTTCACCCGTTTTTCGTTATAATTGTTATATGCAAAAATACAGGATTATTACTTACGGATGTCAGATGAACGTGCATGAAACCGAGAAGATCGCGGGCATACTGACAAAACTCGGTTACACAGCTGCGGGCGAGGACGAAAGCGCCGACGTCGTCGTGTTCAACACCTGCTGTATACGCGATAATGCGGAACGCAAGGCGATGGGGCACATAGGCATGCTCAAAACCGAAAAGAAGAAAAACCCGTCGATGATAGTCGCGGTGGTCGGTTGCATGACTCAGCAAGACGGCGCGGGCAAGGCGCTTCGCGAAAAATTCCCGTTCGTCGACATCGTGCTCGGCACGTCCAACCTCGCGCTTCTCGAGACTTATATTCCGTCTGTCGCGGCGAGCAGAGGCAAGTTTGTCGACATAGACGAAAACGAGCGTCCCGAGGTCAACGAGAACGAGTCTTTCTACCGCACGAGCGGCACCAATGCCTGGCTGAATATCATGTACGGCTGCAACAACTTCTGCACGTACTGTATCGTGCCGTACGTCAGAGGCAGGGAGAGAAGCCGCACAAAAGAAGCGATAAAAGACGAGTTTATGCGACTAGTCGACGAGGGGTACGGCGAGATTACTTTGCTCGGGCAGAACGTCAACTCGTACGGCAAAGATCTTTACGGCGGAGATTACGGTTTCGCCGAGCTTTTGCAGGAACTGGCTAAGGTTGACGGCAAGCGTCGCATTCGCTTTATGACGTCTCATCCCAAGGATTTCAACAGAAAACTCATAGATGTTATTGCGGAATATCCCAATATCTGCAACAATATTCATTTGCCCGTTCAGTCAGGCTCGGACAAGATATTGAAGCTGATGAACAGGCATTACACGCGCGATTATTATCTGGATACGGTAGCAGCGATACGCGAAAAACTGCCTGATTGCGGAATTACGACAGACCTCATGGTCGGTTTTCCTTACGAAGAGGAGAGCGACTTTCTCGACACGCTCGATATTGTCGAAAAGGTACGCTACAGCAATGCGTTCACTTTTGTCTATTCGATGCGCAAGGGCACTCCCGCAGCGAAAATGCCGCAGGTGGACGCCGAGGTCGCAAAAGACAGGATAATGCGACTGATCGCGGCACAGAACAGGATAACCAAAGAACTTTCAAAAGAATACGAAAACAAAACTTTCGAGATACTCTGCGAGGATCTTTCGCCTTCGAAGAAAGGGTGCGTATGCGGCAGAACGGAAAGCGGTCGGCTTGTCACTTTTGCGGGAGACGAAAGCACGATAGGCAAATTCGTCAACGTCAGGGTGACGCGTTCGCAATCGGCTTCGCTTTTCGGCGAGATGGAGGAATGATATGGGACTTTCACCGATGATGAAGTATTATCTCAGCGTAAAAGAGAATTATAAGGACGCGATCCTTCTTTTCAGGCTGGGCGATTTCTACGAAATGTTCTTTGACGACGCAAAACTTGCAAGCGAACTTCTCGATCTTACGCTGACGGGCAGAGACTGCGGTCTCGAGCAGCGCGCGCCGATGTGCGGCGTTCCGTACCATGCGGTAGACGGCTACATATCCAAGCTGATCGCAAAGGGATACAAAGTGGCTATTTGCGAGCAGCTCACTTCTCCGGAGGAAAGCAAAGGAATGCTGGAGCGAGACGTCGTGCGAGTCATTACTCCGGGTACGGTTATAGAGGACGACATTCTCGACGACAAGAAGAACAATTATCTCGTCAGTATAGCGGTTTTCAAGAATACTTTCGCGCTTGCATGGGCGGACGTTTCGACAGGCGAGTTCAATACTCTCGACAAGGAACTGACCGATTTTTCCGCGCTCGAGGACGCGCTTGCGACAATTGTGCCCGCGGAGATAATCTGCAACAAAGAGGCGCTCGCCCTTACGCAGAACGTCTCGGACATGAGGCTGTCCAAGCTGCCCAAATTCCAGAATTACAACGAATGGAGTTTTGAATATTCCAATGCGGAGAAGGCTTTGAAAGAGCAGTTTTCTGTTGCAAGTCTCGACGTGTTCGAGATTAAGGACAAAAAGGCGTGCGTCATGGCGGCGGGAGCGCTCTGCACATATCTCAAAGACACGCAGAAACGCGCGCTGTCGCACATGTCGGGCATAAGATACGTGCGCAATGAGCGCTATATGGTGCTTGACGCTACTGCGCGTCGCAACCTCGAAATAACTCAGAACGCGCGCGACGGATCTTCGAGAGCAACGCTTATAAAGGTCATGGACAAGACCCGTACGTCAATGGGCGCGCGCAATCTTCGTCGCTGGCTCGAACAGCCTCTGAGAGACGAAAAAGAGATAAACGCACGTCTCGACGCGGTTGAGGAACTGATATCGTCGGGCAGAGTCAGGAGCAATCTTGACGAAAAGATAGGACTTGTCAAAGACCTCGAAAGACTTTGCACTAAACTGGTATACGGCAATCCGTCACCACGCGACTTCGTCGCAATAAAGCAGTCGCTCGAGGTGATACCTCTGCTGAAAAGCGAGCTGCGCCGCTGCGACAACGCTTTGCTGAAAGCGATCGAACAGAATATGTTCGAACTGGAAAGCGAATATAACATGCTTGCCGATATGCTTGCGGACAACCCGCCTGCGCTGACAAAGGACGGCGGTTTCATACGCGAGGGTTACAGCGAAGAACTCGACGGATATCGCAACGCGGACAAGGACGGAAAGATCTGGCTTGCGAAACTCGAAAGCGACGAAAAAGAAGCGACGGGCATCAAAAATCTCAGGGTCGGTTACAACAAGGTATTCGGTTACTATATCGAGGTCAGCAAGGGCAACGTCGACAAAGTGCCGTTCAGATACGTGCGCAAACAGACTCTGACTACGGGCGAAAGGTATATCACGGAAGAACTGAAAGATATAGAGGACAAAATCCTTGGCGCGGTCGAAAAGAGCATAAAGCTCGAACTTGCACTTTTCGAACAGATAAAACTAGAAATGCTCAAGGCAATACCAATGCTTCAATCTACGGCACGCGCAGTCGCGACGTGCGATACGCTGCTCGCGTTCGCCAAACTGTCTGTTGCGGGCAATTATTGTCGACCCGTCATAAACGACAATATCGAAAGCATCAGCATAAAAAGCGGCAGACATCCCGTCGTCGAAGCTCTGATGAAGTCTGACGAATTTGTGCCCAATGATACCGAACTCGACTGTTATCAGAACAGGACGATGATCATCACGGGTCCCAACATGGCGGGCAAGAGTACTTATATGAGGCAGGTCGCATTGATAACGTTTATGGCGCACGTCGGCTGCTTCGTTCCCGCAAAGTCTGCGGAAATAGCAATCACCGACAGAATATTCACTCGTATAGGCGCGAGCGACGACCTGGCTTACGGACAGAGCACGTTCATGGTCGAAATGGTAGAAGTAGCTACAATTCTTCAGAACGCGACGATGAGAAGTCTGCTTATTCTCGACGAGATCGGCAGAGGCACGTCGACTTTCGACGGTCTTTCCATAGCCAAAGCGGTGCTTGAGGATGTAACGGCGAGAATACGATGC
Source organism: uncultured Christensenellaceae bacterium (assembly GCA_944381355.1). Lineage (GTDB taxonomy): Bacteria > Bacillota > Clostridia > Christensenellales > UBA3700 > Ornithoclostridium. The sequence continues at coordinate 15,990 of CALWKV010000041.1, forward strand.
AAGACGTTGTTTTCGACGCATTTCCACGAATTGACAGAACTCGAGGGTACTCTCGAAGGCGCGGTCAATTACAAAATAGTCGCCGCCGAAAAGGATAAAGGGATAATTTTCCTTCACAAGATAATGCGCGGCGGCACGAACAAGAGTTTCGGTATTGAGGTAGCCAAACTTGCGGGTCTGCCGCAAAAGGTCATTTCGCGTGCTCGCGCCGTGTCCAAAGAGCTTGAAAGCGACGCGCACAAGTCTAAAATCGCAAAGTCCGAAACACGCGTTCACGACATGGTAGACATGATGGAGGAAAACGCGATAATGGAAGAACTCAGATCTCTCGACGTGAACAATATGTCGCCGATACAGGCGATCAATACGCTCGGAGAACTCGTCAAGAAGGCACTCAAGAGGTGATTATGGCAGACATCAACGTACTTGACTCAAGCGTATACAATCTTATCTCGGCAGGTGAAGTCATCGAAAGACCCGCTTCGGTAGTCAAAGAGCTGACTGAGAACGCCATTGACGCAGGCGCAACCAAGATAACCGTACAGATAGAGGACGGAGGCATCCGCTCTATATCGGTAACGGACAACGGTTGCGGTATGACAGCGCAAAATCTCGCGAAGGCGTTTTTGCCGCACGCTACCAGCAAACTCAAAGAAGCGTGCGACCTGGACAGTATCGCGACGCTCGGGTTCAGAGGCGAAGCACTCGCGTCGATAGCGGCGGTATCGCAGGTGACGGTAAAGACAAAGACGGCAGACGAGGAGCTAGGCTCCGAACTTTCCGTATCCGCAGGCAAAGCGGGGGACATCACGCCGTGCGGCTGCAACGACGGCACTGTGATGCGCGTAGAAAACCTTTTCTTCAACACCCCCGTGCGAGCAAGATTTCTTAAAAAACCTAAGGTCGAAGAAGGATTTATCACGCAGACGGTGAGTGCGCTCATACTCGCCAACCCCGAAGTTTCTTTCCGCTATATCGTTGACGGTAAAGCTGTTTTTAATACTGTAGGCGGTCTGGAGGACGCTGTTTTTCAGATTTATTCCAACGACGTCGCCAACGAACTCATTTATTTCAACGAGTCTTTCGCGGGAGGCTACAGGGTATACGGATATACGGGAAAGCGTTCGCTTTTCAAACACAACAAAAACTTTCAGACGGTGATAATCAACGGCAGGACCGTGCAGAACCAGACCGTAAGCGTCGCCATTTCGCAGGCATACGGCAATTCGATGATGAAACGCTGTTTTCCCGTATTCGTGATAAACATAGTTATGCCGTTCGACGATGTGGACGTCAACGTCCATCCGAGCAAAAGCGAAGTCCGCTTCCGCGATTCAAACAAAGTTTTTTCGTGCGTTTACCACGCCGTGTCCGTCGCGCTGGCAAGCGAGGAGGAGAGCGTCAGACTTGACGGAAAGCAAACAGATGTTCACAATTTTGACGAAAGCCTGCAAAACGCCGACGCGGTCGAAGGCGCGCCCGTACACAAAGATGCGTCCGACGCAGACGCGACCGCCGATGTCGCAACGGAAAAAGCTCCGACCTCACCGTCGAAGGTGTCTGATATTTCCTCTGTAATGCACCCCGCTTCGCGCGGCTTTGGCGACAGGCTTTTCAGAGAACGCGCAAAAGACGACCGCGCGCTTGACGAGGCGATAAAGAGACAGAGCGAAAAAGTCGCGGTCTCATCCTTTACAAAGACTCACAGAAGCGTTTCGACTTCCGTCGCCGACGGCGCCTCGCGTGTCTTTTCCGCGCCCGTTCAAAGCTCGATATACGACGACGGCGAAGTCTTTGCCGAGATCGACAAAAAGCTCAGCGGCGGTTACGAAATCGTCGGACAGATATTCAATACCTATCTGATACTCAGGCAGGACGACGTAGTATATCTGGTCGACCAGCACGCGGCACACGAGAGATTTCTTTACGACGAACTGATCAAAAAGGTCAATGCCAGAGAATCGTACAGTCAGCCGATGATCGTACCGTATGTCCTCGACTGCGACAATGCGCAGTACGATTTTATCCTTGCTTGCAAAGAAAATCTCGAAGCTCTGGGTTTCGAGATCGAGGATTTCGGCGGTCTCAGCTTCAGGATAGGCGCAGTGCCGCAGGTGCTCGGCGATATAAATCTCGGCGTGTTTTTTGCAGGTATTTTTTCGGACAGAGGAAAACTCGGCAATATCAGAAACTCTGATCTTATCAACGACGCGCTTGCGCAAAGCGCGTGCAAGGCGGCAATAAAAGCGGGTGACAAGTTGTCCGACGAACAGATCAGAAGTCTGCTTGCACAGATGAAGGACGGCGTGCCCATGCAATGTCCGCACGGCAGACCCGCGATAATCGCATTTACGCGCAAAGACCTCGACAAACTGTTCAAGAGGATAGTATGAAAAAAATACTGATCATAGCGGGCGCGACGGCTTCGGGCAAGTCAGATCTTGCCGTAAAACTCGCAAAAAAATACGACGGCGAGATCATATCCTGCGACAGCATGCAGATTTACAGGCATCTTGACGTGGGTACTGCAAAAATATCCGCGCAAGCCGCAGAAGGCATAAAACACCATATGATCGACGTTGTCGAGCCGTCCGAAGAATACAGCGTATGGGAGTATTCCAATGCGGCAAAAGCTGCGATAGAGGACGTTTCGTCGCGAGGAAAAGTGCCGATCGTCGCAGGCGGTACCGGACTTTATATCGAGTCGATAATTTATCCGCTCAACTTTGCCGTAAACAAGGACGAAGAAGTCAGAGCGCGCCTGCAAAAAGAATTGGAGGCTCTCGGCGCGGAGGCGCTTCACGCAAGACTCGCAAAAGCCGATCCAGAGGATGCGGCAAAGATACATCCCAACAATACGAAAAGATTGATACGCGCACTCGAAATACTCGAGATCAGCGGCGGTGCGAAGCCCAAAGAAGAACTCCGCGAGCCGCAGTACGATGTATGCCTGATCGTCGTCGACGTACCCCGCGACGAACTGTATCGCAGGATAAACGAAAGAGTGGAACAAATGTTCGCTTCAGGTCTCGAGACTGAAATCCGTGATATTCTCGCCAAGGGTCTCGCGGACAGAAACTCTCAAAGCATGCAGGCTATCGGCTATAAGGAGTTTTTCGATATGTTCGACGGCAAATGCGGTATCGAAGAAGTCAAAGAAAATATCAGGCAAAACACGCGCAGATATGCAAAGCGCCAGCTTAGCTGGCTGCGACGGTACAAATTCGCGCATTGGGTCGCTTGCAACGACACGGATACGATATCTAATTTAGTCAACGAATTTTTAAAGGATAGAAAGGATAACAGATAATGCAGTTCAACGAAAATACGGTATCTTTGATACAAAAGGCAGAAGAGCGCTGCAAAAACGCTTTTGCGCAGCTCGAAAGAATTGCGCTCGAAAATCAGAATAAAGTCCTCGACGCGTTCAGAGAAAACAACGTAGGACAGCGACATTTCGCGCAGACCAACGGCTACGGATACGACGACATCGGCAGAGACACTCTGTGCAAGGTATTTGCGCAGGTTTTCCGCGCCGAAGACGCGATCGTAACGCCTCTTATGGTTTCAGGCACGCACGCGCTGACGGTTGCGCTTTACGGGTTGCTCAGACCGGGAGACGAACTTCTAGCGGTCAGCGGCGCGCCTTACGATACGCTCAAAGAAGTGATACTCGGCGACGGTATCGGATCTCTGAAGGATTTCGGCGTAGCATACAGGCAGGTAGATCTTAAGGACGGAGCATTCGATTATGACGCTATAAAGGCGTCGATTAACGACAAGACAAAACTCGTTTTCGTAGGCAGATCGCGCGGCTACGAATGGAGAGACGCGCTCGACGTGCGCGAGATCGGCAAAATGGCACATTTCGTCAAGGATCTCAAACAAGACGTACTCGTCATGTGCGACAATTGCTACGGCGAATTTGTCGACACGATCGAGCCGACCGACGTCGGCGTCGATATCGCCGTCGGGTCGCTTATCAAGAATATAGGCGGCGGTATCGCACCGAGCGGCGGCTACGTCTGCGGCACGAAAGAGTGCGTAAAACAGGTCGCGTACCGTCTCACTTCGCCGTCTATCGGCACAGAAGTCGGCTCTTACGCTTACGGTTACAGAGAATTTTATCAGGGACTTTTCCTCGCTCCTCATGTTACTATGCAGGCGCTTAAAGGCAGCGTCCTTTTCGGTGAAGTCTTTGCGAGCATCGGCTACAAGACCATGCCGCTCCCTAAAAGCGAATGCAAGGATATTATACGTTCGATAATGTTCGACACAGAAGATGAATTGATTTCTTTCTGCAGAGCCGTACAGAAGGCTTCTCCCGTTGACAGCAACGTCACTCCGTTCCCGTGGGATATGCCGGGATACGAGCATCAGGTCATAATGGCTGCAGGGACGTTCGTTGCGGGCGCGTCGATCGAGCTTTCTGCCGATTCTCCGATTAAAGCGCCGTATATCGCCTATCTGCAAGGCGGTCTGACCTACGAACACGCTAAGATCGCGGCAATGTATTGTCTTGAAAGCGTCTTGAACGGCAAAAAATAATTTTCACGCGCACTTGACAACGCACTCGATTTACTTTGACGAAGATATCCCGCCTCCGAAGCGGGATTTTTATATATCCGCCGTTTTATAAGGGCTTTACTTATATCGACGCCCTGCGTGATACGTCCATTCTGCCGCCTGTTGCAGTATTTTTTTATTTAAATGCGAACGTATATTCGCCGTGATAAACGCGATCCAAAGCCTGTATCCGTTGCATTTTTTAACTGTTGTAAGCAATATTTTATGCGCGCCGCAGCGACTTATTAAGTTATTTATCTCATTCGCGGTTTTATGTTTGTGCGAACGTATATTCGTATGTCGGATAGATTCGCTCAAAAGTTTTATTCGTCGTTTGTGAACAAATATTCTACGAAAAACCTACACGGGCAACTAGCGCAAAGACTCTTTTTAATGCGATTTATCAGAAATAATATATTTGTCGTACGTATATTTAAAATGCAAACGTATTTTCGCACTCAAACCTACACGGGCAAAGCGTGACAATTCGACACAGGACATAAAAAAGGAAGTCTGTCGGACGTCACTCGTAAACACGAACGTATTTTCATACTCAAACCTACACGGGCGGGTGGCGAAAAAACAACCTTTTGCGGTTTTCAGCGAAAAACCTGCGCGGAAAAGACAAAAGATATCTTTTTCTTGTATAAATTGTAAAGGAGCGCGTTTACGTATATTTATCGTTTGCCGTTTCAATAAAACCTTTTATATATCAATAGAGTCCGACGCGCACAGAGTCGCAAACTTTTTGCGCGGTAAAGCAGTAAAGTAAAAAGCCGCCCGAAAAGGGCGACATAGTTCGTTGAGAGAAAAGCGTCACAAAATGCGGTTGCGCATCAGTCCTTTAGCTACGCCGAGTATCGCGAAGTCGTGAGAACTGTCGACAACGATGTCCTGCATTTCGCTGTTTTCGGGGTGAAGGATGACTTTGCCGTCTTTTTTGTAAAAACGCTTGAGCGTAACTTCGTTGTTGTCGATCAGCGCGACGATTATTTCGCCTTCGCGTGCCGTGCTTTGGCGTCTGATAAGAACACAGTCGCCGTTGAGTATGCCAACGTCGCGCATACTTTCGCCTTTGACGGTCAGACAGAACATCTCATCGTCGGGATTAAAGAAGTCGATAGGGACGTGCACGCTTTCATCGTGATTGACTCCTGCAAAAAGCGGCTGACCTGCGGCGATGTTGCCGAGCAGGGGAACGGTGGCGAAACGCGGCGTTTCTTCATCGTCGTTGACGAGTTCTATCGTTCGGTTTTTGGACAACGAACGCCTGATCAGTCCTTGTTCTTCAAGCTTATCGAGATAATATTGTACCGAAGCCGTCGATTTGAAGCCGACTTCTTTGCATATTTCGCGCACGCTTGGCGGATAGCTGTTTTTTTTGATAAAAGATTTGATAAACGCCAAAGTTTTGTCGAGTTTTTCCTGTGTTTTAGCGTTTGCCATAATGCACCTCACAGTCTTACTGACTTAATTTTAGCACATATGTTCACATTTTGCAACACTATTTTAAAATTAATTCGACAATTTTCAGCTGTATTTTTTCTTGTTTTTGTCGCGCAGAGTCACTTTTTGCGCTGCGCTGCGCTTTATGTCGTCGCTGATGGCGGCGTAATGACGTTTTGTCGTATTTATATCGCGATGACCGAGAACTTCAGCTACGACGTAAATGTCGCCGGTTTCCTGATAAAGTTCTGTGCCGTAAGTGCTTCTTAGCTTGTGCGGAGTAATATGTTTGAGCGGCGTGATAAGTTTTGCGTATTTTTTTACCAGTTTTTCCACGCTTCTGACGCCCATGCGTTTTTTCTGCAACGAGAGAAAGAGCGCAGGTTCGTCGTCGAGAGAAGTGTCCTGAGAGCGTTCGTCGAGATACGCGATAAGCGCATCGGCAACTTCTTGCGAAAAGTACAAAATAGATTGATTGCCGCCTTTTCGCGTAACTTTGAAGCCGTTGATATTGAAATCGAGATCGGATACATCCAGCCCGACAAGCTCGCTGATACGTATTCCTGTGCCGAGAAAAAGGGTAATTATCGCAAGATCGCGAGTCTTTGTCTTTTCGTGAAAAGCCTCCTGGCGCGTCGACGGCAGGCTTGCGCCGCTTTCTACCTCGTCAAGAAGTTGAGAAACCTCGTCGGTATCCAGTCTGACTATAGGTTTGTCATGGATCTTGGGTGTCAGTACTTTGGACGCAGGATCGGCGGGGATTTTGTCTTTATTGTAAAAATATTTAAAAAACGACTTGATCGACGCGAGTTTTCGTGCTTTTGTCTTGTCGCTGTTGACGTAATCCTTGCCGTCGAAGCGGTAATAACTGAGATATTCCATAAACTGTTCGATATCGCTGGTGCAGACTTTGCAAAGCGCATCGAAATCAAACGTCTTGGCTTCGTAAGACGCAAACTGAGACGTCTCTGTGAACAGATAATAGAAGAATATACGCAGGTCGTATGCGTACGCAAGACGAGTCAATACCGAAGTGCGCGTCTCGATGCCGACAAAAAACTCGTTGCAGAGCGGAGGCAGATCGCGACGAATTTCGCGGAGTTTGCGCGTGTTGTCTATGTTTCTTTGATCGAAATATGATTTTTCCGCCATTTTAAAAGCCTCACAGAATTTGTGTCGCGGTATATTAATCAGATCCACCGACACTTATTATCTTAATAAAAATCATAGCACAAATTGAGCGCAAATTCAACAACATTATGGATTATGCGAACAAATAGCCGATAAATTGTCTCGGAAATCAAGCAATTTTACGACAAAAGGCAAAAAATAAGCCGCTTCTTTAAAAATCAATAATAATGATATTATTATAAAAAAATTAAAGATAGTAGCGTTGAGAGTTTTCCTCAGATCAGATAAAAAGGAAATAAACTCTACAGCGCAATTCACAACAATCAGATCGCGGGCGATACGCGGGCGATAATTGTATGACTTTGTAAATGATAACATCAATAAAGAAATTAAAGAAAAAGAAGATCATTTTTCAGTCGTAGAAAACACTGCGTTGAGGAAAATAAAATGTTTTTTGACAAATGTAAAACAAAACTCAGACGACCGTATTGTCAATAAAATTTTTCAAAATCGATCGAGTAAATCTTACGTCGCGACGACAAAGTTTATCGACAATAAATCAGATTATTTTTAAAAAATATCTGAAAACACCACTTCTTTGCGCTTTTTGGCGCTTATCTTTTCGCAAAAGTTGTGTTTTGCGAATAGTTTAAATAGAGGTCATTACTCTGTTTTTCTTATCTTAAGAGCCGAACAAGCGGCAAACGCTGCACAAAAAATACATAAAAATGTGACTCTCACAAGCGCCATTCACACTTATGCCCGTCGCCGTTCGTTTGCACGTATACGTCGCGCCGATTATATATCGATGCAAACCGCTCTGCTTCAATAATGATTATCAAACCCTATAAGCTGTCGGCTTTTCAGGCGCTTCGTTTCTTCCCTTTTTATCGGCGTCGCTTTGGATGCGATTGAGTTAGAATGACTGTTTATATACTAAAATTCGCTTTTAAATCGCTATTTAAGCGTAAATATGCCCTTTTCAGTTTGATTTTTAATATTCAGTATAGACTTGCGCGGTTTATCCTGATGTAAAAATTGTATACCGAACCAGAATATAACGAACAAGGTTTAAAGCGGCAAAATTCCGTAGCTACCGTGTTAAATTCCTTGATAAATATTGATAAAAATCAATGAATACATTCATTTATTATAAAACGGAAGTAGTGAACCGCCCTGATTCGAGCTGTTTTCGCATTTTGAGGCGACGATCGATATGTCATTTTCACATATCGGCTAAAACTTGTAATAAAATCATCGTCCCGATGCAATGTGCGACAGTTGATTTTCTACCCCTATTTATTTGTAATACAAGCTTTGCAAAATAATTTTTGCTATATATCATGCCTGATACGCTTGTCTTTTTAATCTCTCTTACAATATTCTTATCAATTAAATTATAGCGATATTATGGCTAAATATTTATATTTTTAGCAATAAAATAGAATAATCTTGTGGTTATTATTTTATTTTTTTAATTAAAACAGACTTTTGTTTGACTTGTCTGCTCTGTTATAGTATTATAAATTTAAGGAGAAAGCGAGAATTTATGGACAACTCAAACGTCAATATTGACCTCATCAGAGGTCACGTAGATACGATCATCCTCAAGTCTCTGTATTGCGAGGATAAATACGGCTACGAGATTCTCAACGAAATAAAAGAAAAAAGCAAAGGCATGTACACTCTTAAGCAGCCTACTCTTTACAGCTGTCTCAAGCGTCTGGAAAAACAAGGTTACATACGCTCTTACAAAGGAGACACTTCCAACGGTGCGCAAAGAGTTTACTATTCCCTTCAGCCTGCGGGTCGCGCGTTCCTCGAAAGCGACCAGCATCAGTGGGAATTCAGCCGCACGATCATAGACAGTCTGCTCTCAAGCGAAGAATTCGACCCTGAAAAGCACGTTGCGCCTTTCGACCCGTCAAGCTTCAGACCTCTTACCAGAAGAAGCCGCGCTACCGACGATGATGATGATGCCGATGCGCCAGCGTCAACCGTTTCAGGAACCGATACGAATGATAATGTTCATCCTGCCGACGATTACGTCGTTCCCCCCGAAGCAGAGGCGCCTCCGTTTGACGAATATGACGATATTCCGCATGAATACATCGGCACAACATATCCGACAGAACGTACGGTCACCCCGTCAGAAGGCGGATATAAGCCGTACACAAGCGAATTTAACGGAGAGAGAGATTATCCCGGTACTCCTGCCCGCTCCGATGACCGTATTTGCTACGGACGCGATGACGAAGCGGTTAACGACGGTCGTTATGACGATGGATCTGCCGACGTTTATGACGAAGCGACTGACGAGGATGATTATTCGGACGGAGATTACGGCGCTGACGCACCTGACGAGGTCGAGGAATACGACGCACCGTCCGCATCTGCTCCGCTTGCTCCCGTATTTTACGGCGACGAACGTTCCGAAAAATGCGATGAAAAGAAAGAAAGAGACTCTTATTATTCATCAGAGACCTATTCAGCATATGTTCACGGCGCGCGCGGAGATAGCGATTCGGAAGTGAAAAAAGAGGCTATGGACAGGCTTTACGAACGTAAACCTACAGAAGACAAGCCGCTCGTCGACGAGAAAAAAACCGAGTTCGCAACGTACTCTACAGATGTCACAGACGACAGATACGACGATTATGCAGGAAGGCAGACCGTCAATTATATCGACACTTTTGACAGTATATACAGTGTTCCGATGACGCAGGTCACCCCTTCTGCGGCATCATCGGCGGCTAGCGGCGACGAGGAAAAGATCAATTATCTCACGACTTCCGAGTTGAAATCGAAGATGATGGCAGAGGGTTATAATCTGCGCCCGTACGTTAAGAAAAATACCAGTGAATATTATATCAATCAGTATTATTTCAGCAACAAACTCAACCGAGACAGCTCGATATTGACGTATATCGTGTATGCAATAGGTGTGCTGATAGCGTACTTCTCGACCGCACCCAAGTATGGTCAGAGTGTCGGAGCTTTGTTCGGATTTCTCGCGCTCGGTGCTCTGTATCCCGTCGCTATGTTCGTTGCTTACTGCATTGATCCTAAAAAAAGGATAAAAGCCAATTTTAAAGCCAAAAACGCGCTTATCAATTCGCTTATAGTGATCGTCAACGCAATCATACTCATAGTGCTCGTCGGGTTTCTGGCATGCGGTGCGAGGGTCGACAATATAGATTCGATGGTTCGCCCCGTGATAATACCTCTTGTGTTCCTGCTGATGATACCGATAGCTATCGGGATATATTACAAACTTTACAAAAGCAATCATTATCACGTGAATTAGCAAAAAACTCCGCTGAATGCGGAGTTTTTTGCATTGACGACGCTTTATTTTGTCGTTATGAATATTCAACGATTCTTCAGCGCGCCGAACAGCCCTGTTATATCCCTTTAATAACTGCATATTTGCGCGCGTCGATTTGTTTGTTACCACAAATCATTACGTCAGACTTGAATGTTCACGCAAAAATAAAGGCAAATAAACATTTCGTCGACCAAAATCAGATAAGAAGCCGGGAAATGCCGCAAGATTACATATTTCGGTAGTCGGTCAGATCAGTGTCTGCGCCGAGTTTTTTGCCGCTGTCAGTCGACAAACTTCCGCGGCATACGTTTGCAAGCGTTTTTTTGCGCGTTTCCGTATGTTTCCTGCTTCCGGTCTTATCAAAGCCCGATCTTCGCGATAAAAAACTTATTTTTGCCGATAAAACAGAAACGCCGTGCGTTATTTTGTCTCCGAACTTGTAAAGCAATACGAATGCGATTGCCGTTGCAATAAAAACGACAGCCCAAACGACTATACCCCAGCCCGAAAAAGGAATTGATACCGCGCTTTTAAATACCCCTGCAACCCACAACGCTCCGAGAGGACGCGTGATAAGCATCATTACAAAAAACGACTTATAACTCATTGTGCCAAGACCCGCTATAAGACAAAGCAGATCATCGGGAAAAAACGGCAAAAGAAACATGGCGTAAAGCAGCAATACGTCTTTGCCTTCAGAAAAACGTCTGTATTTGAAAAACATTTTAGCGCCGCAGATCCAGACAATCAGTTTGATGCCGAAGGTTCTTCCAAGAAAGAACGCGAACATCGAGCCTGCGATTATCCCGATCGAAGAATATAAAACAGTTTTCCAGATGCCGAAAAGCGCAATGCCAGCCAGCGTAGTTATCGTTGACGGAAGCGGAAGCACCGTCACTTGCAGAAACTGGACGGCAATAAATACCGCGATCGCATATCCGTCATATCGCGCAATAAATGCCTGCATAGCCGCGCGGTCGCTTAAAAGCGCCAGCCATCCGTATTTTACAGCGATAATATAACCTATCAGAAGCACAAGAATTATCGCGCTGCCTATAAACCCGCCTTTAAACGCTATTTCGTAGTTCAAAAATACACCTATAAAGCCGACAAACACAAGAAGTGTCACCGCGCATGCGAGCAATATCGCGCGCGTCTGACTAACTCCGACAAAGCTGAGCATATAAAGGCAGTATGAGCATCCGCATGCCAGCAATGCTACGATTGCAGCACCGAATATTCTTTCTTGTTTAGTCATAAAACACCGTCACAAATATATTATTTGTAGCGGATCGATAAAATTACGCCCAAAAAAAATAAACCGTCTTATGCTGACGGTTTATTGTGTTTTGCTATTTCTCCCGTTGCAAGCTTGTCGCATCTGTTGTTGTATACATTGTCGGCGTGACCTTTGACTTTGACGAAAGTAACGATGTGTCCCTCCATCTGCATAAGGAGCAATTTCCAGAGATCGTCGTTCTTGACTTTGTCTTTTGATTTAGTGCGCCAGTTGTGGATCTGCCAGTCCTCTATCCAGTTTTCGAGAAAAGCGTTGCAGACGTATGCAGAATCGCTGTATACGGTCACTTCGCACGGCTGATTGAGCTGTTTGAGTCCCTGTATGACGGCAAATATCTCCATGCGGTTGTTGGTCGTGTCTTTATTGTAACCGCTGATCTCCTTCTCGTGTCCGTTGTATATCAGAATCGCGCCCCAGCCGCCTACTCCGGGATTACCCGAGCAGGCGCCGTCGGTATAGAGATCGACTTTTTTCATTTGCCCGTCCTCAGTTCTTCACTCCGTTTTCTGCATGCGGTCATAGCGTCGATTACGATCTTATCCATCTGGCAGTTTTCAAAGACATTGACGGCTTCGATAGTCGTACCGCCCTTGGAACAAACGTTGGATATCAGAAGCCCGAGCGGAACGTCGGGATTCGCCTTTATCATTTCACATGCGCCGATTATAGTGTCGAGCGTGAGTTTTTTGGCAATTTCTTTGTCGAGTCCGTTGACCACGCCGCCTTCGATCATTGCTTTTGCAAAATAATACGCGTACGCCGGTCCGCTACCGCTTACGCACGTCACGGCGTCGAATTTTTCTTCCGGCAAAACGCAGACTTCGCTGACGCTCTCAAATACGGCACAACAAAAATCGTTGTGTTTTTTATCGAGCGTATTCTCCGCGATGACGGTTGCGCCTTTTCCTATCTGCGCGGGAGTATTGGGCATAACGCGTATGACCTTGCCCTGCATACCGAGTTTTTCGCCTATCGACGCGCTGTCTACGCCTGCCATTATGCTGATCACGCAATCAGCGGTGCATTTTATCTCGATACTTTTGAAAACCTGAGGTTTGATAGAAAGTATCAGGTATTCACAGTTGCCCGCAAAGTAGTCGCTGTCAGACGTGCAGAAAATCCCGTCGGCCTCTTTGCAGAGAGGATCTGCCGTCGCTATCTGCGATCTGTCGAGAATGCCGCTTTTGAGTATCCCGCCGATGATCGCCTTTGCCATATTGCCGTAGCCTATAAAGCCGAGCTTGTATTTTTTCATATTTCACCTCGCTTTTATAATTCTAACATAAGGACAGACAAACGGCAACAGATAACCGCAAATATGAAAAAAATCGTAGATAATGATGATGATTGACGACGAAAGACCTTTTCGCGTCGGGGCAAAAACCGACCCGCGTTCACTCAAGATAAAGCGTCCGCAGGTCGGAAACCATTGCGTTATTTTTGCCAAAAGACGTCGTCAGTAACCGAGTCGTATCGAAATGCCGCCTCTGCACGGGCTGACTATATACTTGTGCTCGGCGCCTGCGTAGCGGTAATACATACGCTTATTGATCAACTCCCTCGATTTGTCATAATTGACGCCTATCGTTCTGCTGGGAGTCGCGAGCGACCGACTACCCGCCGACGTGTATTTTACGACCGCGTATGCGAGCCTGAAATGCATCGACGTGTCGTAATTCAGGCATTGCCTGAGCGATTCCTCGACGAGCGTGTCTACGTTGACGTGCCCGCTTATCGAGAACTTTTCGTCAGACGTTGCGTCGATAGGAACGCGTGCAAGCACCGTGAAAGGCGCGTCAGCTTCTTCGCGCTGAAGAATTACGGCGAGATAATAATCTGCTTCCGGGTCGGGATCGCATATATTCACCCTCAACTTTACGTCGTATGCGATGTCCGTCCCGTTCATAACGCTGTCGCCGTCGTCTACGTCGTAGGTGTAATCGTACTTATCCTTAAGTATTTCGGTAACGTGTTGTTCCTTCATCTTCGTCGCAGAGTCGTTGACTGTCTTGTCAATGCTTGCGTAATCTGAGTTCTGCACGTATTTTGCATAATATTTTTTGCCGAACTTTACGCAGAAATCGTTGACAGACGTCTCGAAGAAATTTTTACCGTCTCCGAGCGTAAATGCGGTATCAAGTCCGAGATTTGTCGCGGCTTGCGCATACTGCTTCTCTATCCCGTCGATGACGATCTGCGGATCGGTAAGAACGCTGGCGCTGTCGCTGAATATCTGAGTTTGCGAGCGGTTTACGCTGTCGAGCAATACGCCGTGTTTGCAGTCTATGAAAATACCGTCGGCGGACGGTTTCTGACTTTCGCATTCGTCGCACAACATATTGTATCTGATGTCGCGAACGTATGCAAAAGTCCTTATTATTCCGTTGCGAACGCCCGAGCCGTAATTGGATACGTTGTTGTAGACCGCAATATCTTCTTCCCAGTCGTTAGTCCTGTTGTCCCAGCCTGCGGTGAAATATGCCGAATAATCCGGTGTCTTTCTGTAATAAGTCAGCTCTCCGAGAGTAGCTCTGCCATAATGGGCGTCGGGCGCTTCGTAATATGTCTTGATAAACGATATGTCGTCAGACGAATTGTAATTGAGCTGTATGATTATCGTATTGATGCCGTAGTCGTACATATCGGTCAGATCGTAGACAGAGTTGCTGTTTCCGAACATAGACGGATCGACTACGTCGGGCATACGCATAAATGTTGCCGCAAACTTGGTAAGAGAGCTGTCCTTCACGTTGACAAGTCTCTGCGCCGAAACGGGATAATAGTTTTTCTTGTCGACGCACAGATAATTTACGACCGTGCAGTCGACGACTTCGCGCTGATTCTCGTCGAAATAATATTCGACTCTGAAATACTGCCTCTGATAGGTGTCGTGAGTATAAAATTTACCGCTTTCTTTATCGTAAGATTCTCCCCTGGTCTTATAACAGAGCCTTTCTACGACGATCTTGCCGCTCGTCTTGTCATAACCGATCTTGTAGGCATAGCTTGAAAAAGCCCTTGCGTTTTCTTCGTCGATATGAGGCAGATACTGAGGAAGCATAAACCATTGATCGTATCCCGGCACGACCTCGAGCGCCAGCTGCACTTCACTTTTTATATCATATATCGTCATTTCTCTGCCGGCAGAAGTCGAACTGATCGTTGCGAGCGAGTCGTTAAGATCTCGGTAATTTTCAAGCGAAAACGCGAGGTCATCAGATCCCATATACATCATCTCGTCGTAAAAATCAGAAAAATCAGAGCTTACCGCTCTTTCGCTGCCAAGTGACTTTGCAACTCCGTCCGAAGCGAGTATGTTTTCGTTGGGCAGATACTGCGCGTTTTCCGCCACGTCCGCCATATAAAGGTATTCTTCGCGGGATATCGGCGCGAGCACAGAATAAATATCGATAAATGCCGACAACAGCCAACTCACTCCGATGACGAAAACAAGCGCCGCCGCAACTATGGAAAAAGTTTTGATCCTGCGTTTTTTCTTGGCGGCAACGGCAGAAACGACAACTATTTCCGTCTCTTTTTCTCTTTTCTTTTGATTTTTCAGGTTGTTGATTATTTGTTTTTTCTTTTCGTCGGAAAGCACCGTCTTTTCAACCGCTTTACGGTATTTGTCGATTTCAATCATTGTTGTCACCTTCCTTCAATAACCCTTTGAGTGTCCCTCTCGCTCTGCTTAGTCTGATATTGACGGCATTTCGCGTTCTTCCCGTCATTGCCGCTATCTCTTTCGCGCTGTAACCTTCGTAATAGAACAGATATATTATGCTTCTGTCGAGCGGTTCGAGCTTTTCAAGTTCTTCCAGGCCTTCTGTTTGCTGAAAATAAGCGGCGTTCAGATTTTCGTCAAGCGGCAGATTTTTTCTGCGAGCAGACTTGTAATAATCCTTGCATTTGTTTACCGTAACTTTGATCAGCCAACGTTTTGCGTGTTCCGCACTCTCGAAAGGCAATCTTTTCAGCATAGACAAAAACGCCTCTTGCGTTATATCCTCGGCTTCTTGCACGTTGCCCGTATAATGCACCGCGATCCTGTATACAAGGTCACCGTATGCGTAAACGATCTCGTCGGCAGATAATGTCTTTACTTCTTCCATTGAGTACTCCTTGTCTATATAGTCGAATCACGGTATCGAAATATTTCAACAAATTCAATTATATCTTAAAAAAGCGACTTTTGAATATAGAAAGAACAAAAAATGCTTTATTTGATCGGTGCACGATTCGACGGAATAAAAGATTAATGAGTTTGTTCAAACGCAATGACAAATAATCGCGTCCATTCCCCTGCAAAACAAAAAGAACAGAATAATCCGTTTTTTTGGTGCGGAGCGCGATTCGTAAGGAGAAGCCACAGGCTTCGACGGAATAGCGAAGTAATAAGTTTGCCAATCGCATCGAGTCGCTTTCGCGTCACACGCAAGCGCGCAAGGAACTTGCGCTTGCCGGTCGAATATGCGTCCACTCCCCTGCAAAACAAAAAGAACAGAATAATCCGTTTTTTGGTGCGGAGCGCGATTCGTAAGGAGAAGCCGCAGGCTTCGACGGAATAGCGAAGTAATAAGTTTGTTTAATTGAAATGAGTTGCTTTCGCGTCACACGCAACCGCGCAAGGAACTTGCGCTTGCTGGTCGAATACGCGTCCATTCCCCTGCAAAACAAAAAGAACGGAATAATCCGTTCTTCTTGGCAGGGGAGACGCGATTCGTAAGGAGAAGCCACAGGCTTCGACGGAATAGCGAAGTAATAAGTTTGTCCAATCGCATCGAGTCGCTTTCGCGTCACACGCAACCAATGGTTTTGGAGACCACTACTCTACCGTTGAGCCACTCCCCTAAGAATATGATGCCGTTCTTTCTACGGCGAAATCTATTGTACAATGTATTGCGAGTCAAAGTCAATCGAAATGCGCTTTTTTGCCGCATTATTTTTATGATCAGCAGAAAAAAAGAGTCAAAGTGCGCTAAAAAAGTAGAAAAATCCGCGACGTTACGATATAATGGAAACAGATTATTTCAGGAGCGCTTACAAATGGCAGATACAAGCATTTACAACAACCCGTTGATCACCAGATATGCAAGCCGCGAGATGGCGGCAAATTTTTCGGACGACAAGAAGTTCAGGCTTTGGAGAAAGCTGTGGATCGCGCTTGCCGAATCCGAAAAAGAACTCGGACTCAACATTACAGACGAACAGATAGCCGAAATGAAAGCGCACGCAGAA
>CALWKV010000042.1 GCA_944381355.1 uncultured Christensenellaceae bacterium
GTCTGCATCGCCGCTTCGCCGACGTTCTTAATACCGCCGAGACCGAAGCGCAGACCGCCGTTTTCTGTCTTGAACACGGCGCGCGACTTGTTGACGTCGGTCGGATATATCTTGTAGCCCTTGTTCTTGAGGTAGGACAGATATTTCTGCACCTCGTCCGCGTTGGTAATGCGGTTGTTGATGACCGCAGCGATGAACTGTATATTGTAGTAACGTTTGAAATAAGCCGTTTCGTATGCGAGCACCGCGTAAGCCGCCGCGTGCGACTTGTTGAACGCGTATTTCGCGAAGTTCTCCATTTCGTCGAAAATCGCGTTGGCGACTTCGGGTTTCACGCCGCGCTTGAGCGCGCCGTCGATATGCATCTTCTCGTCGCCGTTGAGGAAGATGTCGCGGTGCTTTTTCATGATATCCGCCTTTTTCTTACTCATAGCGCGGCGCAGGAGGTCTGCGCTTCCCAGCGAATATCCCGCAAGCTTCTGCACTATCTGCATGACCTGCTCCTGATATACGAGAGTGCCGTAGGTCATGTTGAGTATAGGCTCGAGCGCGGGGTGCTTGTAGGTTATCGTCTCGGGGTTGTTCTTGGAGCGCAGATAATCGGGTATCGCGTCCATGGGTCCCGGGCGGTAAAGGGATATACCCGCTATGATATCTTCGAGGCTCTGCGGCTTGAGTTCCTGCATAAACTTTTTCATGCCCGTGCTTTCGAGCTGGAACACCGCGTCCGTTTCGCCCGTACCTATCAGCTTGTAGACCTCGGGGTCGTCGTAGCCCAGCTTCTGGAAGTCTATCTCCACGCCGAAGTCCTCTTTTATGTACTGCCTCGTCTTGCTGACGTCTGTCAGCGTTTTGAGACCGAGGAAGTCCATTTTGAGCATACCCATCAGCTCGACTTCCTCTTTCTGAAACTGGGTCGTTATATCCTCGCCGTTGCGCTGAAGCGGAACGAAATCCGAAATCACCTCTTTGCAGATAACGACGCCCGCCGCGTGCTTGGAACAGTTGCGCGGCATGCCCTCTATCCTGAGCGCCATGTCGATGACGTTCCTGAGAGCGGGGTTTTCGTTGTACATTTCCACCGCTTCGGGCGAGTACAGCTTCTTGTCGTCTTCGTTTCCCGTCCTGCCGAGCACCTTGTCAAGCGTGACCTTGGGGTCGTTGGCGATCGCCTTGGTCAGCCTGTTCACGTCGGAAAGGGGCACGCCGTATACGCGCGCGACGTCCTTTATCGCGCCCTTAGCCTTCATCGTGCCCAGCGCGAGTATCTGACAGACCTTGTTGCTGCCGTACTTTCTCGTCACGTAATCTATGACCTCGCCTCTCCTCTCGAAGCAGAAGTCCACGTCGAAGTCGGGCGGCGACTCTCTTTCCGGGTTGAGAAATCTCTCGAAAAGCAGATTGTATCTGAGCGGGTCTACGTTGGTGATGTGTATCGCATACGCTATGACGCTTCCCACGCCGCTGCCTCTGCCCGCACCGACGGGAATACCGTTCTGTCTCGCGTAGTTGATGAAGTCCCAGACGACCAGATAGTAGTCGGCAAAGCCTTTGGTGATGATGACTTCCAGCTCGTATTCCGCCCTTTCTCTCAAAGCGTCCGATATCTCGCCGTACCTCTCGACAAGTCCCTCGTATGCCAGTTTGCGCAGATATTCGGGCGCAGTCATTCCGTCGGGGGCGTTGTACGGCGGCTGAAGATCCTGCTTTTCTATGCTGACGTGACACTTTTCCATGACCTCGACGGTGTTCGTGACCGCCTCGGGACACCACGAAAAAATCTCCATCATCTCGTCATAGGTCTTCATGTAGAATTCGTCGCTGTCGAACTTCATACGCGAGGGATCGTCTATCGTCTTTCCCGTCTGTATGCACAGAAGCACGTCCTGCATCTCTGCGTCGCTTTTTTCTATATAATGCACGTCGTTGGTAGCGACGACCTTGACTCCTATCTCCCTCGCCAGCTTGACGAGAAGGGGGTTTATCTTCTTTTGTTCGGGTATGCCGTGGTCCTGAAGTTCGATATAAAAATCCCCTTCCTCAAACATATCCCTCAGCATTATCGCATATTTCTTCGCGCCCTCGTAGTCTCCCGCGAGAAGAAGCCGCGGGATCCTGCCGGACAGACACGCCGAAAAACACATCACGCCTTTTGTGTGTTTTTTGAGAAGTTCTATGTCAATGCGCGGTTTGTAATAGAAGCCGTCGACGTACGCGAGGCTGTCCATCTGCACGAGATTGCGGTAGCCGTCGTTGTCCTTGGCGATCAGAAGCAGGTGGTTGAAGTCTGACGGTCTGCCCGTCTGCTCGTACATGTTCTCGCAGGTGTAGAACTCGCAACCGATGATCGGTTTCAGATCCTTGTAACTCTCCTTGCAGGCGCGGTACATCGTGAATACGCCGAACATATTGCCGTGATCTGTGATCGCAACGCCCGGCATACCCTTTGCCCGAGCCGCTTCGAGCAGGGGGAATTTCTTGCCCTTGGTCAGTCTCGCCGCGCCGTCCAGCAGACTCATGTCCGTGTGCACGTGAAGATGCACGAACGGCTTGACGGGAGGTTTTTCCTCTTTCTTCTCCTCTTTTTTGCCGTCCGCGGGCTTTGCTTCGGGTCGGGCGTTTGCGTCCGCAGTCTGCTCTGCGGGCTTGCCGGCCTCTGCCTGCGCGCCTATCTCCTCTTTTTTTATATCCGCAGTATTTTCCATATTACCTCTTTTTCCCCAGTCTTACTATTCTCTCCAGCCTGTGATTGAGTCCGCTCTTGCTTATGCCCAGCATTTCTGCCAGATCCGACAGAGAAGCGTCGGAATGTTCTTTGCGCACCCTGCACGTCTCTTTGAGTTTTTCGTCCAGTTTGTCGTATTCTCCCGTAGCTTCGAGCCTTTCTATCGCCTCGATCTGTCTCATTGCGCTGTCGACGGTCTTTTCCATATTTGCGAAATCGCAGTTCTTTTTCCTGTTGGCGACGCCGTTCATTTCGCGTGTGATGCTGACCGCAGTGATCCTTATCACGCTCTCGTCCGCTCCGAGGAACGCCAGCACGTCGCTGACCGCCTCCGCCGACTTGGCGTATACGCCGTAATAATTGCCTTTTTTGACGAGATGTACGTTTATCGCGCACCTTTCGAGCAGTTTTTTGAACTCGGTCGCCGCGTCCTCGCCGAAAAACAGAAATTCGACATGATAGCCCGCGCTCTTTTCCGTCACTTCCTCGGACGGTATGTATGCGCTGCCGCTGGCGAGGAACGCTCCTCTCGCGTACGCCGCCGCTTCTGCTCTCGACTTTATGTTGTCGGTCGCGCCCAGCTCTGTGAAAAACCTGCCCTCACCGACGACGTTCATTATCTTTGCCGCCTCTGCGCCCTCTGCGCGCACATAATGGGTTTTGCCCTCTGCGTTGCCATACTCGACCTCTGCGCCGCAAAGCTCCTTGATCAGCGAGATCGCGGTTATCACGGGCAGTTTGTGCTTGCTCTCCAGCGTCAGATACGCCTTGCCTCCCTCTATGCCGAGAGAGCCGAGACATTTGACGAGAGCGCACAGAAAAGCGCGCTTGTCGGGCTTTTTGTCGTCGTCGTTTATCAGTATCTGCTCTTTTATCTCGTCTGTGATGTTCATATCTCGAGACCTCTTGCAAAGCGGATCGGCTTGTCCGACACGTTGACTATTTCGTTCTCCGTCAAGCCCATTTCCTCGGCGAGAGAAAGCGCCCAGCCGCACTTGCCCACGTATACGGGTTTGTGCGCGTCGCTGTTGATAATAAACTTCGCGCCCGCATTGAGCGCCTGTTCTATCCCCTCTCTGCCCGGCACGCGGTGGCGTGAGGATATCTCCATAAACGTGCCCGTCTCTGCGCACGCCCTGCCTATCTCGGCATAGTCGACGTCTATCCTGAACCCGGGGTGAGTCAGCACGTCCACTTTGTTTTTCTCGAGGCAGGCTATAATCGCGTCTGTGTTGCGGACGATCTGCTTTGCGCTGTTCTTGCAGAAAATGTGGGTAAGGCCGTTGAAAGGCAGACGGAAATAATCGGTCAGTTTTTTCTGATACGCGGTAAGATGAAAGCCGACAAGAAGCACGTCGAGCTTTTGCGCGTCCTCCTCGGATACGTCGATGTCCCCTCTCGGACTGATGACGTTGGCTTCCAGCCCCAGAAGAACTCTGATGTTCTTGTACTCCTTGCCCACGGCGGTGACGTCCTTTCTTATGACGTCTATTTTGTCGGGCTTCACCCCGACGAGAGGGTGGTTTCTCGCATGGTCGGTGATCGCGACCGCGCGCAAGCCGAGACTGAGCGCGTTGACCGCGTTGTCCTCTACCGTGCCTTTGCCGTGAGAATATCTGGTATGAGTGTGGAAATCTGCCGTGATCTTCATGTTTCTCCTCGCGCGTATAAAACGTCGGTCTTTTTATTATATACCAAAGCCGCGACATTTTCATCTCATAGCCGCGGCTTTTTTAAATTTTACAAAAGAATTTACAAACGCGGGAAAGACGCATGCCGAAAGAGAAAACGTCGCCTTTTACAAAAAGATCACTTCATACTCGAGCGTGATGCCGAATTGCCTGAAAACCTCTGCGCGGGCAAGCTCTGCAAGCTCGCGGAACTGCGCCGCCGTCGCGCCGCCCGAGTTGATTATGAAATTGGCGTGCTTTTCCGATATTTCCGCGCCGCCCGCACGCGCTCCTTTCAGCCCCGCGCGCTCTATGTAATAGCCTGCCGATACTCCGTCCGCGCGTTTGAAAACGCTGCCGAGAGACCTGCCCTCGGGTTGGGACGAGCGCCGCCTCGCGGCATAACCCTCTATCCGCTCTTTTACCTCTTTCGCCGTAGAGCCTGCGAGCGAAAGCTCCGCCCCGAGCACGGTAAGCCCCATTCTGGCAATGTCGGTATGCCTGTACCCCGCGCCGAGCATTGACGGAGAGAGCGCGACAACGCGCCCGTCTGCCGTCACCGCGTCCACTCTCGTCACGACGTCGGCGATCTCCCTGCCGAACGCGCCGGCGTTCATCGCTATCGCTCCGCCTACGCTCCCCGGTATGCCCGCCAGTTGTTCGATACCCGAAAGTCCGCGTCCCGCGCACTTCGAGACGACTGCGGGAAGTCTCGCTCCCGCCTGACAGTACACCCTGTCTCCTCGCACGCTGACGTCGGTCAGCTTTGACGTGGACACGACGGTGCGCTCCAATACTCCGTCGGGAAAAAGCACGTTGGTCGCGCCGCCCAGCACGACTGCTCCGCCGCAAAGATATTTTACCGCCCTCGCGAGCGCAAGCCCGTCGCGCGGATAAACGACCTCTTTTACTTCTCCGCCCACCCCGAACGCGTCGAAAGAGGGCGCGCCGTACCTGACAGACGCACCCAGTTTCTCCAAGTCTTTTTTTCTTGCTTCTCTTTCTTTTTCCATAACAATATTGTATGTCAGGCGTTTTCTCAACGTGCTCTCTCCGCGCTTTTTGTCGCAAAAAAAGTAAAATTACGGTAAAAGTACTTTTTTTGCGGATTTAGGTTTGTGCGCGGGCGCGTAATATGCTAAGATGTCTTTGGATAGAATATACCAGACCAAAATAATACGAACAAGGTTTAAAACGGCAAATTTCCGTAGCTACTGTGTTAAATGCCTTGATAATATGTCTAATATTACCTGCGGCATTTGCCTCGTACCAACAAAAATTTGCCGGCTTGAAACTGCATGGCACCCTCAGGCGATGATTTTTAGTGAGTGTTTCGGAAACCTATGGCGTAAAACAAAAACGGCTTCACATTGTTAAGTGGGCAATGTGATACGCGACAGCGATTACTGTTCCCGCCACGCGGGCGCCTCAGGGCTGGTTCGTATTATTCTGGTCTGGTATAACGGACGGACAACTATGAAAGACAACTGTGTGACGAGGCTGTTCAGAAGCCTGAGATATTCCAATTTCCTTTTTCTGACGGTCGCAGGCGTGATAAACGCGGTGGGCGTCACCCTTATGCTTGCGCCGGCAGGCATGTACGACGGCGGGTTTTCGGGCACTTCGATACTCCTCAGCCAGCTGTCTCCGCTGTCGATGAGCGTATATCTTATTATCCTCAACGTGCCTTTCTTCCTGTTCGGACTCAGAAAACTCGGCGGCCCGTTTATCGTATATTCGCTGTACA
>CALWKV010000043.1 GCA_944381355.1 uncultured Christensenellaceae bacterium
ACGTCGACAGCGTTGACGAAGTCGCAGAAAAGCTCGGCGTAGACGAGATTTCCGAGATTGCTGACGATTACACTTTCGACGCAGAAAAAGAGGAAAAAAAGTCTGACGACAACACAGGCGACGACAACAAGTAATAATATTTGACGTCAAAATCGGTGTTACGGCTTGTCTGAAAGACAAAGTTGTGGTACTATATAAACAAGCAATCGTACGCTCTCCGGCTCGTTGCCGGGGAGCGTATTGAAAATATACAGGTTATTTTTTCTAAAAGGATAAACGATTAATGGCATACGTTTCGCTTTACCGCAGATACAGACCGAATGAATTTTCTTCAATGATAGGTCAACAGCACATAATCCGCACGCTGAAAAATCAGATCATGACGGGTGCGATTTCTCATGCCTATCTGTTTACGGGATCCCGCGGTACAGGCAAGACAACCACGGCGAAGATTTTTGCGCGCGCAATAAATTGTCTCAATCCCAAAGAGGACGGTTCTCCTTGCGGCGAGTGTGCGATCTGCAAGGCGCTTGCGGATTCTTCCAACATGGACATAATAGAAATGGACGCCGCGTCCAACAACGGCGTAGACGAGATCAGATATCTTCTCGAAAAGGTGAAATTCGCGCCGTCTGTCGGCAGATACAAGGTATATATCGTCGACGAAGTCCATATGCTTTCTCCGCAGGCGTTCAACGCGCTTCTCAAAACTCTGGAGGAGCCGCCCGAACACGTCGTATTCATACTGGCGACCACCGAGGTGCAGAAGATACTGCCGACCGTACTTTCGCGTTGCCAGAGATTTGATTTCAGGCTTGTACCCACTCAGGAAACGGCGGGACTGCTTCAGCGTATTTTCGACGAACTGGGCATGCCTTATGACAAAGAGGCGCTTTATGCGATAGCGGAGGCAGGAGAGGGGTGCGTCAGAGACAGTCTTTCGCTTGCCGAAATGTGCATATCTTATTGCGGTGAAAAGGTGACTTACGACGGAGTGCTCGACGTGCTCGGCGCAAGTTCTCCCGAGGTCGTACTCGATCTTACCGCGTGTATACTGGCGGGCGACGTTGACGGATCGCTGAGACGTATAGACGACGTCTGCAAGCAGGGCAAAAGCGTCAAAGTGCTTGCTTCGGATATAGCCAAGACGTTGAGAAATCTGTTGTATTGCAGGAATTGCAACAATGCCAACAAGATCCTTAATATGCCGAGGGAACTTTTTGCAAAATCAAACGAGCTTGCGATGAAGTTTGACAACGCAAAACTCCTCAGGAGCATGGAGATCGTGTGCGCCGTAGACGGCGATCTGCGTTACGGCTCCAACGCGCGTCTTGTGCTCGAAGCGGCGGTGGTGAAGGCGTGCGACGAGTATTGTTCGATTGACGCGCAGGGCGTGTTGATGCGTTTGAAAAGTCTCGAAGCAAAGATATCGCAGGGCAGAATAGCGGTTGCCGCAGCTCCGCAGGCAGGCGCGCCGCAGAGCGGGATAACAGATACGGCAGAAAAGATGCTCGTTCATCTCCTCAATACGCTTAAAAGACGTGCAATGCACGTAGAATATGCATATTTTTCAAAGCTGAACAAAGACCAGTTGTCTTTGAGGGACGCAGATCTCGTGATCAAAGCAACAAGCGAGGGACAAAAAAAGAGCATAGAGTTTTATCGCGACGAATACGAGAGCATACTCAGAGAGGGGTTCTCAGGTTTCGGCAGGATAATCGTAGAGGTCGCGGTGGTTGAAGATGAAATCAAACTCAACGTCGAAAGCGTGAAGAAAGTTTTTGGCGAAGAAAAGGTAAATATAACAAACGGAGGTAACAACAATGGGTAGAGGCGGATTCGGCGGTTTCGGCGGCGGCATGGGCAACATGCAGCAGCTTATGCGCCAGGCGCAGAAAATGCAGCAGGATATAGCGAGGGCTAAAGAGGAGCTTGCGGAGACAGAAGTCACCGCGGTCTCGGGCGGCGGTATGGTCGAGGTCGTAATGACCTGCGATAAGAAGGTCAGATCTGTTAAAATCAAACCCGAGGCAGTAGATCCCGACGACGTCGAAATGCTCGAGGATCTCGTAGTCGCGGCGCTCAACGAGGCGATGAAGCTCGCCGACGCTGAGACCGAGAAGAAGATGGGTCCCATGGGCGGTCTCGGGGTATGAGTACGGGCAATATCGAAGCGCTGGACAGACTTGCCGCGCAGTTCACCAAACTGCCCGGTGTGGGAGCGAAAACGGCGAAGCGTTTTGCTTATAAGATAATCAATATGTCCGAGGCAGAAGCCGAAGAATTTGCACAAGCCGTGCTCGATACCAAGAAAAAAGTGCATTTTTGTCCCGTTTGCGGCGCGTATACCGACAAGGACGTGTGCGATATATGCGCAACGCGCGATAAGAGCGTGATTTGTGTCGTCAAAGAGCCTAAAGACGTTGACGCGCTCGAAAAGATCAAGGATTTCAAAGGCGTGTATCACGTGTTGCACGGCACTCTCAATCCGCTCGCGGGGATAGGTCCCGACGATATAAGGATAAAGGAGCTTCTTGCAAGACTTGACGGGGTGACAGAGGTCATAATGGCTACCAATCCCGACGTGGAAGGAGAGGCGACGGCTGTATATATCGCGCGCCTTATCAAACCTATGGGCATCAAGGTCACCAAGATAGCCAGCGGCATATCTATCGGCAGCGACATAGAATACGCGGACGAAGTTACTCTTTCGCGCGCGCTTCAGGACAGAAAACCTCTTTAACGGCAAAACATGAGATACAGGACAGAAAAATCCGACCCTCGAGGTCGGATTTTTGCTTTTGTTTTTTCTTGGATTTCGTTATATCAGAATTTAGAAAGTCCCAGACCTTCTTTCATGAATCTGTCGAACGCCGCCTGACCGACTTCGGTGTTTTTGAATACGGCAGTGCATTCGAGTATCTGTTCGCAGGCGTTGTTGACGTAGTCGGTGACAATTTTCTTGGCTTTGGCGGGGGTGTTCTCGGTGCCGTTGTCGTTGACGAGCTGGACTATCATGTCAGCATGTTTGTACATAGCGTTTTCGGGGTCGGCAAGAGTTTTCATATCGAACGCGGTCTTACCTGTCAGATATTTTTCCACTTCTCCCAATTCTTTCTTGAGTCTGCCGGGCAGGATGAAAAGTCCCATGACCTCGATGATGCCGATGCCTTCTTTCTTGATGTTGTGCAGGCGCTCTTCGGGGTGGAATATGCCGTAGGGATGTGCCTCATCCGTCCTGTTGTTGCGCAGTATCAGATCGATAACGTACTTGTCGTCCTCTTTGCGTACGATGGGGGTGATCGCGTTGTGCTGATCGGTAGTCTTGCAGATTACGTTCACGCTCTCGTCCGTCCAGTTGTTCCACGCCGCGAGCACGTCGCTTGCCGCATTGTAGACCTGTTCTTTATCTTCGCTTACGAGACGCACGACACTGTTGTACCAGTCGGCGATATAGATCTCGACTTTTTTGTACTTGGGGCTTTCGTAACGCGCGCGGTTGCCTACGCTCATCATCGGCAACACCTTGAGACCGCCCTGATAATGGTCGTGAGTGAGGATAGATCCTCCGACTATGGGCAGAGCTGCGTTGCTTCCCATAAAGTAATGCGGGAACAGATCGACGAAGTCGAGCAGTCTGCGGAAAGAAGCGGGGCAGACGTTCATGGGTCTGTGCTCGTCGGAGAACGCTATCGCGTGCTCCTCGTAATACTGATAAGGCGAGTATTGCAGATGCCAGTATTCGTTGTCGAGCTGAATGGGTATCGTGCGCAGAGTCTGTCTTGCGGGGTGATTGAGGTTGCCTGCGAAGCCGACGTTTGTCGGGCAGAGCATGCAGGCGGGATAACCCGTCTTGGGCTGAAGTTTTGCAAGCGCGATCTGCTTGGGATCTTTTTCCGGTTTGGACAGGTTGATCGTTATGCCTATTTTGCCGAACTTGCCGTTGTGTTCCCATTTGATGTTCTTCTTTATGTCGGGCATGCGAATGTAGTTGTTTGCCTTGCTGAGAGCAAACAGCCAGTCGGTAGCCTTCTTCACGCCGCGGTGACTCGCTATCGCGTCAAAGCGCGCGATGACTGCGGACGGCATCGGGGTAACCATGCCCAGTATCTTGGTTTCAAACAGTATCGCTTCTTCGGGTTTTATCCTGCCCGTGTCGATTGCGT
>CALWKV010000044.1 GCA_944381355.1 uncultured Christensenellaceae bacterium
AAAAAAACGTCAACTCGATTTTAAAATCGCTCTATATAAAAGCAGAAAAAGAAAGGAGTGTAGATATGAATCCGATATTTCTTGGTTTAAAACTTTCAGTTCCCGATTATTTCCAATTTGACGAGAAAAGAGAAAAAGAGTATAGGATTATAAAAGCCGTAGACAACGGCAAACCGCACAGCGTAAAGCTGACTTCCAACGGCTTAAACGTAGAATACGACAAGAAGGACGCGCGTAATATTGTCAAATTGCACAACGTCAAGATCGTCTACAAGTTTCAAGACGGTTGTCTGATCCTCAAAGGCAATCTCGGATGCAGATTCAGTCCTCCGTTCGGCGGTGAATTTTTCGTCAAATACGCGAGTATCGACAAAACTGATTTTGACAAGATCGTCGGTGCGAAAGCGGATCTCGTATTCTGCAGTACGCCTATGTCTGTCGACGAAACGAAAAGCGCGCTTGAAAGAATTTGCGAAAACGAAAATTTTGTCTTCAACGTGTCGCAATTCGACGAGTTTATGGATATATTTTCCTATTACAAAACTCTTTCGGCGGGAGTCAACAACAACAAGCATTTCAGGATCAGAACGATTTCCAAGCCGTATAAATTCGCTCCTGCCGACGTAAAGGGAATAGAAACCGACGACGAAAACGCGGTCAGGAATGCGGACGGCATCGTTATAGGGTACAGGATAGAGCAATACAGGTTTCTGGAACTCAGAGACGAGATCAGAGATCAGGTATACGATATAGTCGATCTCGATATCGACGCCGCAAAAGAGGACATTAAACAGATCAGAAGGTTTTCGGACAACCTTTATCTCGACGAAAACGAGGAACTCAACGACCGTTTTACCAAAAATCTCAATTCTTTCCGCTTGATAAAGACAGAAGAAGTCGACGGCAGACTCAGGCTCTCGGGCGAAATGAGATATTCCGACAAGACGTGCAGATATCTGCATCTTTACGATATGGGTCAGAAAGTCAAACTCGAATCCATCGACAATTCTCTGAGACTTATCAAGCAGGGCGCGTCGGGCGCCGCCGCAGAACTTCTCGAATACATAATCGGCGACAAACCCATGCCGTCCAACCGTGCCGCGCGCAGGGCGGGAGACAATAAGGACGAATACGCAAAAGGACTCGACGAAACGCAGAAAAGTGCGTTTATGATGGCGACCGACGGGTCTCCTGTCAGTCTTATCAAGGGACCTCCCGGCACAGGCAAAACGCACGTGATAAACGCTATCGTCCAGTACGTGACAAAAGAGCTGGGGCAGAAAGTGATCATATCTTCACAGACGCACGTCGCGATCGACAACGTCCTCGACAAGATAATGGAGAATTATGACCTTATTATCCCCAACAGGATAACCAACAGAAGAAACAAATATTCGGTCGAGGAGATAGATTCTACGATCTACAAGACGTGGGGCAAGAAGTTTTCTTCGCACAACGCAAGGGCGACGGATACGCGTCTCAGCGCGCTGATCGCGGAAGATATGAAGCGGTTCAGAGGAGAAAAGAGCTTTTGTTTTTCTGAAAAGGTCGACGAGTCGGAATATTCCGTGATAGGCGCGACGACGACAACGAGCGCGATCGGCGGCAAAAAAGGACTTGAACTTTTCGACGGCTACGACTGGCTTATCATCGATGAGGTGTCCAAGTGTCCGATAACCGAAGTGCTCAGGTATCTGCCTTACGTCAGTTACATCATAATGGTCGGGGACGATTTCCAGCTCGCGCCGCTTCTCGAACTTCAGAAAGATGATGTCGAAAAACTACCCGAATACGATGAGGACAAGTACGAAAAACTGAGGAAGATATACGAAGAATCCGTTTTCGCCAAGACGCTCAAAAAAGCAGAATCGGCGGGAAGGCTCGAAGTTCTCAAAGTAAATTACAGATCGGTAAAGGACGTTCTCAACGCATACAATATCTTTTACTCAAACCAGCTGCAGGGGCGCAGAGAACTCGTCAATCCCGATAAGGTGCGGTTTGTTCAAGGGTCTCCGTTCGGGCAAAAAGACGTATTTTTTGTAGACGTAAAGGCGGGTAAAGAGGCAAAATACGGCACGTCGAGATTCAACGTGGAAGAATTGCGCGCAACTACAGACGTGCTCAAAAAGCTGATTAAAGACGTCGAAAACCCTCAGAGCGTTTCGTTGTCTGCGATATTCCCTTATGCGGCGCAGATAGAAAAGTTTCAGAAAGAGAACAGGGATCTGATAAATTTGCTGAAAAAGACGTTCAAGAGCTTTGAATACGATACCGTGGACGCGTTCCAGGGCAGAGAGACGGACATCGTGCTCGTCAATACCGTGGTGACCGACAGCTCGCAACACAACTTCCTCAGCGATTTCAGGCGCATTAACGTGTCGATGAGCAGAGCAAAGGACAAACTTTTCGTGTTCGGAAATCCGTATACGCTCTCAAGGATAAACATGAGCGTGTCGGGAGGCGGAAAGAGGAGATATTTTGCCGACATAATCGAAGATATCAGAAGGTTCGGCATGATAATAAAATACGACGGAGGTAATATGGACTATGAAGCTGCAGGTAAGGCTGAAATTATCGTTGAATAAAGAAGTCAAAAGAATAAAGATCAGTTACAACACGTTTGAAAAAGCGCCTTTCGACAAGTACCTTGCGGCGAGTCTGGCGTTAAGAACGAGACAGCTTGCCGGCAGATTCCGCCAAGCCGCGACTACAGAAGCGTTCGCATATATAGACGAGATCACCGGCAGCGGAAGCCTCAACCCTCATCTGAAAGAGCTTTTGAACGAGGCGGCAAAACTCAGCAACGAGGAACTGCAAAAAGTGCTCGACGATTCTCTCGTGTCAGTACTCAGGATGAACAATAAAAACCGCTATACTTATTACCCTCAGCTCGGGGTTTCCGAGTTCCGCGGCAAGGCATACGACGGGGATATGGGCGCAAGCGCGGACTTTGCGTACCTTTGCGGGATAGAAGGCAAGGTCGTAAGCACGGAGTTCGAGATCGTTTCGGATCAGAGCGGCAAGGCGGAGCAGTATCCCGTATCTTTCGAGGAAAACGGAAAAATAAGGGTCGGGATCGCGTCTGAGTTTTTCGACATATCGGATGAAGATTTCAGGGAAGTCCTCGAGACAGATATGCCCGATATCAAAGGATATCGCGGCAAGGTGCACAAAACCGCGGACGGCGACGGCTGGAGGATGCTGACGAAATCGGCATACAACAACCTTGCGGACGGCGATTATTTCTTTGACGAAAAAGGAGATCATTGCCTTATAAGGAACGACAGCGTCAGAAAAACCGAAATTGCCGAGGCGCACGGCCTTTACATATACAGGGAGAGAATACTGCCGTACGTCGGGAACCGCGAGCTCAGCAACACCGTCCTCACGGTGATGATCGAAAAGAATGCGTTGACGCGCTACAATGCGGCTTCGCTCGCGAATTTGCTGAAAGAAGCGGAGGATAAAGTCGCGCAGAGCGTCGTCAATGCCTATCTTATGAAAAAAGCGGACAGAGATATAGCTTTTGCGGCTGTCGGGCTTTTAAGAAAGGGGATCGTCACAGGCTGGTCGATGCAGTCGCTTTCGGTGGTTCTCAGGTATGCGCCTGGCGACAGTCTGAACGTTCTTTACAAGGTCAGCCCGCGTCTCGGCTTCAGCATAGAACAATTGCTTAAGATTGACAGAGATATTCTTGTGCCGACAGACAGATCGAAAGTGGAAGAATATATCAACGATATCAACAAGAAAAAGAGCGTGATACTGAGCATTACAGGAGAAATCACCGCAAAAGGTCTCCGCGAAAAGGCAAAACAGCTGACGTCAAACGACGAGACGAAACGTTTTTCAAGGTTGTGCAACGAATTGATAGGTCACGTCGATAAGGGCATTGACGAAGTGTCTCCGAGTGAAGTCGACGAGTGGCTGAAAAAGGCGATGCAGCTAAAAGAACTTGCCGAGAAGATAGAAGCAAGGCTTGCCGCGAACGGCTGAGGCGGCGAAGCATAAATCGGTCATTTAGACGGTGGGATCAGTATATCCTGCCGTCTTTCCACATAAAATACGGTATGTGGAAAAAGACGGTGACTATCGACAAGAAGTTTGCCAAAGAATACGACGTGCTTGTCAGAGAGCTTGACAAGAACAAATTCGTCGTATTTGCGGCTGAGGAAGGAAAAAACAGGAGATATCTGTCTGTCGCGGCAAACGAGCGAGACGCGGAGGCGGCGGACGATTTTTTGTGCGCGAAGATCGCGGGATTGCTTACGACGTACTTCAAACACGCTTTTCTCATGAAGAAGCTCGGGCTTGAGAGGGTGAACGCGGCGCAGGCGTGTCTGCTCGCCGTAATGGTCTACTACGATTGCGAGGGCGACCGAGAGGAGATATTCGACAAGCTCAAAGGCTACGACGTGATCAGCGTGGACGGGGTCTGCAACTTTGCTATGAAAGATATCAAACGCGACTGGGAAGAACTGGCGGCGATCTCCGAAAACCTTTTCGACGGAGACTACGACGACGAAGACTTGTTGGACGTTGCGGGTTATGTGGTCGAGGAAAAGACTGACAGATCGCGTTTTCTTATTGCCGACGCAAAAAATCCAGTCGTGACCGATCTGTCCCGAGGGGGATTCGTGACGGTCGACGCGTTTTACGGCAACACGGATCTCGATCTGATAAACTGCGTGGTCGGCAACGGCGCAAAAGAGGTCACTCTCGACGCGGGTTTCAAGGACAAGGAACTGATAAAGACGTTGTCGCGCTTTGCAAAAGTCAGAAACATCTGAATATCCGCGCCGGCGCGCAAGTTGAAGAAAAAACGTTGACAACGGGGTTCGCGCGTGCTACAATATATTAACAAAGTTAATGCCGAGCCGCTTTGCGGCAGTCGGAGGACAAGCCTTAGCGTTACGCGCCACAGAGAGCTTTCGGGGCTGAGAAGAAAGCGCAGACGGACGTTGACGGTACCACCGCCGGTCAGGCACGTTCCCGTACGTTACGGGCACAAAGAGAGACGGCACGCCGTGCCGTAAGTAAGGTGGAACCGCGATATATTGTCGTCCTTACGTGAAAACGTAAGGGCGTTTTTTATTTGCAAAGGAGGTATCTTTATGATAATCACACTCAAAGACGGAAGCAGTAAAGAGTACGCGAACGGCATGACCGTACTCGAGATCGCGAAAGATCTTTCAGAAGGTCTCGCGAGAGTAACGCTGGGCGCGATAGTCGACGGCAAGGTCGTCGAAGCAAATACAGCGCTCGACAAGGACTGCACCCTGCAAATTCTGACTTTCAAGGATCCCGAGGGCAGAAGGATCTACCGCCACACCTGCGCGCACGTGCTCGCTCAGGCGGTCAAGACCGTTTACCCCACGGTAAAACTCGCGATAGGACCCGCTATCGACGACGGATTCTATTACGATTTCGATTTCACGACTCCGATATCCATGGAGCAGCTTGACAAGGTCGAGGAGGAGATGAAGCGCATCATCAAGGCGAATTATCCTCTCGAAAGGTTTGTTCTGCCGAGAAAAGAGGCGCTCAAGCTGATGAAAGGCTTTGACGAGCCTTATAAAGTAGAACTGATCAACGATCTGCCCAAGGACGCCGAGATTTCTTTCTACCGTCAGGGCAGCTTCACCGACCTCTGCGCCGGACCGCATCTGCCCAGCACGGGTATGATAAAAGCGTTCAAGCTGACCAGCCTTACGGGCGCGTACTGGCGCGGCAACGAAAAGAACAAGATGCTCTCGAGAATATACGGCACTTGTTTCGATAAAAAAAGCGAACTGACGGAATATCTTGCGGCGGTCGAAGAAGCAAAAAAGCGCGACCACAACAAGCTGGGCAGAGAGCTGGGCATCTTTATGACCGACGAGAAGATAGGTCAGGGCTTGCCGCTCCTTATGCCTAAGGGTACGAAGATATTCCAGACGCTGACCCGCTT
>CALWKV010000045.1 GCA_944381355.1 uncultured Christensenellaceae bacterium
GAGCTTTGCGACACTATGCAGATATTTTCGCTTTTTGCAATGAGTTTTGTCGCAATCCCCCGGTAGAGTCACCAAAAAACAGACACCGATTTATCGAGTGTCTGTTTTTTGTTACTCCGCAAAGGAAAGCGAACGCGTAGCTACCTCAAATCCTCTGTTTGCAAAAAACTCTCAAGCGAGCGTTCGTGCTCGAAGAGCTTTGCGACACTATGCAGATATTTTCGCTTTTTGCAATGAGTTTTGTCGCAATCCCCCGGTGGAGTCACCCGTATAAAGCCTCGTCGCTTTGCTCCTATTCTTTAACACGCTGCACGCGATTTCTGTCACCTTAGATGTAACCTTTTCGTGATACTCCGCATAGTATGTACTGTACAAAAGAAAAAGCTACCTTTCAGTCATAAAATATCCTCTACCCGGCAAAAGCAAAAGACGGGGAGCAAAAATGCTCCCCGTCAGATTTTTTACATATTGTAGCGCGCTCGTATGATCGGGCGCCTTTTATATATCGTTTTATCTACACGGGCACGGAAATCATAATCGCTGCATACTTTCAGAAAGGCGCGGTCTCCACGCCGCATATAAATCTCGCACGCTCCTCAAGGAGCTTTTGCTTGTTCTCCAATCCGCTGTGTATCACGAGAAGTCGTTCTCCCGAAAAACACTCCTCGGGAGCGGTTTTGATGAGCTGTCTGACCACACCGCCTGCGCCGCTTACTACGTTGAAGCCGTAACGCTTCTCGATATAACTCTGCAAAAACGAATAATGCGTGCACCCTATCACGACAGAGCCGACGTCCTTGCCGAGATACGGCGCTATTATCGCGTCAAGCGTCTTCTGAGCCTTGGTGAGATCAGGAAAATCACGCTCTACGAGATATGCGAGATCAGAACAATCGGGTGTATAAAACGCCTTGCCGCTGTCAGACTTCAGCAGTCTGGAAAACCTGGGCTGAGCAAGTGTCAGCGGCGTTGCAAGGACGAGCACGTCTCCGCCGAAGCAGAGCGCGGGTTTGACCGCAGGCTCCGTACCCACGAAATATACCGAAGGAAACTCTTTTCTGAGAACGTCGACGCACACCGCCGTGGCGGTATTGCAAGCAAGGGTGACTACCGACGCACCGCAGGCGACGAGTTTTTCCACAACTTTAGAGATATGTCTGCAAAGCACGTCTGCGGTCATCGCTCCGTACGGCATATGATCGTTGTCTGCATAATACAAAAACTCCCCGCCTTTCCTTGCGAAAATCCTCGCAACGATGGAAAGTCCTCCTATGCCGCTGTCTAAAAACGCGATTTTCATACTATTATCTATGGCGACGGCGGCGTGGTTATTCCTCAGAAGCAGTCGATGACCGCTCCTGCGATCAGTTTTGCGCAGATATCCGTCGTTTTGTCTGCGTCGTAAGGCACGAAATATCCGACATTATCCTTTGCTCCAAGGTCTTGAGCGGAAATGATGAACGGCACTCCTATCGCGATCAGTCTGCTCCCCAGATTTTTCGGATCGAGCACTTTGCCCTCTCCTATTCCTCCTCCCGGGCGCAAAGCGGAATCGGTGAACTGAAAGCACGTTCCCAGCCTTTCTGCTTTTGCCGTAGCGAGAGCGTCCACGGCTATAACGTAATCGGGAGAAAAACCGTCTGCGACCGCCTGCACGAGCCGTACGGAATCGAGATTGGTGAGCGCGCCTACGTCGGGCGCAAAAACGCTTATTTTACCTCCCTCAAGTCTTTGCTTTTTCAGATATTCCACAACCTTTGCGCCAAGCGCGTCCGCGACCACGTCGCCGTTGCCGAAGCCGACGACAAGCGCGCGCTTGCCGCGTCTGACAAAAGAGCGCAAAGCCGACCTGAGCGCCTTTTGCGTATCTGTATCTTTATCTGTCTGCACGGTCAGATAATTGCCCGCACGCCTTCCCAGCTTGTCCGCTAGTTTTTTATCGAGAATGCATTCATCGAAAACGGCGCCGTATTTCTCGTACCGTTTGCCCTGCAGACCGTACGTCGTACCTGCTTCTATCAAAAGTCTCTGCATTGTTTCCCTCCGTGTTGCGCACTCTAAACCGTGCTTTTTGCCTAAAACCTCAATGTTCGCAGCCCACCGCCAAAACGCGTCATTGCACAGAGATATTATTTCCTTGTTCTCGCAGGTTAAAAAAATATTGCAAAAAAGTCGTAAATATGATCGATTTTTATTGCTTTATAATTTTTCTTGTGATAAAATTATTTAGCAAATAAGAAAACGGAGGGAACCTATGCCTAACATTAAGTCCCAGAAAAAAAGAGTTTTGATCACGAAAAAGGAGAACGCTATCAATTCCGCGAAGCGCACCCGCGTACGCAACAGCATCAAGAAGTTTGAAGCTGCAGTCGCAGAAAAGAACGTTGAAGCGGCTACCGCTCTGCTCGCAGAGACCGTGTCCCTTCTCGACCGTGCAAGACTGGACGGCGTGTATCACGCAAACACCGTGAGCAGATACGTCGGCAGACTTTCTAAGAAGCTGGACGCTCTTAAGAAAGCCGAGTAACAAAACAAGTAAAACGCGAGCCGCGGATTTTCCGCGGCTTTTTTTATTTTTCAAGACTGTCCTTTACTTGCAGAACGCCGCTCGCCTTTTCCCTTTTTACTACCGACGTTCCTGCCTGCATTGACGCGCATAACCCTGACGATACGTATGCGACGCATGGAGCCTGAGTCCCCGACTGCACAAAAAAAAGAGAAGTCAACGCTTCTCTTTTTTATCTATCCGCTAAGCGGCGTTATTTTTCTTGAGATCTTGTCAGACCTTCGTACGGTTTGTGCTTTTCTTCGCTGCCCTCTTTAACGCTCGGCTTGCCGCCGCAACCCGAACTGTGCGGACATCCGGCGCAACCGCAGCAACCCGAACAGCCGCCTTTGCCTTTTGCCTTGCGCACTATTGCCGCTGCCGTCACTCCGACGACGATAAGCACGGCTATTACGATTATCGTTATCTCAGCAGCTCCCATGTCATTCTTTCCTCTTTTTTTCAAATAATTTTTTTATTCCGCCAAAGTTCAGCTTGCCTTTATTGTAAAGCACGACTACCGCGATGACCGTTGCCCACAAAGCCGCCCAGATAAAAGCCGTCCACCACCACTCTCCGATAAGATATATCATAGACGACACGACGTAAGAGGTCGCTATCCAGAACAGCAGCGTGAAGTTGAATTGCTTTTTGCCCGGCATTTCCGCCTTGGCGGTAGCGACTGCCGCAAAACACGGGATCGTCAGCATATTGAACGCGATGAACGCTATCAGCGCAGGCACTCCTATCCCCGTCGCACTTATCATCTGCGCCACCGAATCCACTCCGCCGAGCGCTTCGTCCGCGACGAAGCTGCCCGAAATGCACGCCGCGAGTGTTCCGAAAGTCGCGATGACGTTTTCTTTCGAGATAAGACCCGTTATCGCCGCTACCACGAACACCCAGCCCCACTCGCCGAGCTGAGAGCCGAATCCGAGCGGTGTGAGAAGCGGTTTCACGAGCATGCCTACTCCTGCGAGAATGCTCTCGTTGATCCTGTCGTCTGTCAGGAATTTCCAGTCGAATGAGAAGTGACTGACGAACCATATCACTATCGTCGACGCAAGGATTATCGTGAACGCCTTCTTGATAAAGTGTTTGACTTTGTCCCAGAGCAGCCTTACCAGGCTGTACGGCTGAGGCATCCTGTAAGCAGGAAGTTCCATGATAAAAGGAGGAACATCTCCGCGCATGGTCGTAGAACGCATCAGCAATACCGCGCAGATCGCGACGACTATGCCGAGAAGGTACATTCCGTAAGTTATCAGGTCGGCGTTGCCCATTCCCGTCAGCTGAGCTATTCCACCCGCGACCGCCGTCAGTATGGGAAGTTTTGCCCCGCAACTGAAGAACGGTATAACGCGGATCGTCGCTATCCTCTCGTTTTCGTCGGCGAGCGTACGGGTGTTTACCATTGCGGGTACGGAACAGCCGAATCCCATTATCATCGGCATGAACGCTCTGCCCGACAAGCCGAATTTGCGGAATATGCGGTCGAGGATAAACGCAACTCTCGCCATATACCCCGAATCCTCGAGCAACGAGAAGAACAGGAAAAGCAACAATATCTGCGGCAGGAACGACATGACCGAGAACAGTCCTCCCAATATGCCGTCAACGACGAATCCCGTCGCCCACTGAGCTACGCCGCCGCTCGTCATCGCGTCAGAGACCGCGCCCGATATCGACGACGTTATATGATCGAGAAGGTTGAACAGTATGACTCCCGGAGAAGCGATGCCGTCGGCCGAGCCGAACATACCTTCTCCCCACATTCCCTGAAGCGAAGTCCAGTCTTTGCCGAGCGCGCCCATCGCGCCGAGGTACAGAAAGTCCTCAGAAAAAGTCAGGTGGAACACCGCAAAGAGTATCGCAAGAAAGATCGGGATACCCCATATCCTGTGAGTCAGTATCCTGTCCGCCTTGTCCGAGGCGGTGAGTTTGTCTTTGCCCGACTTTCTTCCTC
>CALWKV010000046.1 GCA_944381355.1 uncultured Christensenellaceae bacterium
GACTGCTTTCTTTCGCTTAAACGCTGCCTTGCTTCGCTTTTACCTCCTTTTCGTTAACACCATGACTTTGTAACAATTGTATTGTAAACCTACACAAAGCAAATTCCCGCGCGAAAAATAAGCCTCGTTCCGCTTGACGGCGCATTGCCCGCATCGGCACCCGACGCGTAAAAAATCCGCCCCTTGCGGAGCGGAGCCGTCAGAATACTTAACGATCCTTGCTTTTCAAACGTGCGAGCGCATTCGTATCGCCGCTCTTTTTTTCCTGCCGCAACGGCAGTTCTATCCTGAAATCGACGTAGGTCGCGCCGTCGCTCTCGCACGTCACCGTGCCTTCGTGGTCAAGCACTATCGATTTTGCCAGACTTAGTCCCAGGCCGAAACTGTTGCCCTGTTGCACACTTTGAGTACGCGCGTTGTCCACGCGGTAAAAACGGTCGAATATCTTGGATATATGCTC
The DNA here is from genome assembly GCA_944381355.1 of uncultured Christensenellaceae bacterium. Lineage (GTDB taxonomy): Bacteria > Bacillota > Clostridia > Christensenellales > UBA3700 > Ornithoclostridium. The sequence continues at coordinate 461 of CALWKV010000046.1, forward strand.
TTTCGCAATGCCAACGCCGTAATTTTTGAAGTGTATCACGACGTTTCTCCTGTCGCTCCTGAGACTCACTTCTATCCTGCCTCCCTCGGGCGTATACTTGAGCGCGTTGTCCATCATTATCGCATAAAGGCGCTCGACGTTCTGCTTGACGCAACGGGTCTTTACGTCGGGCTGAATATCTTCTGAAAGACTGACCTTTTTTTCAAAACACCGCGCCTCGAAAGACAGCAATATCCCTCCGAGAAGCGCCGACACGTCCTCGGTAGTCGCAGGTTTGCTCTTTGCTTCGTCCGCGCGATGAAGTTCCAGCATATCGGTGATAAGCGCACTCATTCTGCCAAGCTGCGACTCCATGTTCTTGAACCAGTGCGCGTTCTGCCCCACGGTGGAATCGGGATCGCTCGCAACTAGCGAAAGGTTTGCGCCAATTATCGCGATCGGCGTCTTTAGTTCGTGAGAAGCGTCCGCGACGAGTTTTTTCTGTTGTTCGTAAGACTTTTTGACAGGCTCCACAACCTGTTTCGCGACCATATTGCCGAATATGAACAGAAGCACGAGACAGAAAAAATAGACAAGCGCGGTCACTACGCCCGCTTCTGCGAGATCCGCCCTGTCGTTCGTCCAGTCGTAAACGGCGTAGACCGTTATATCGTTGCCGATCACGTTGCGCCACGTCGCCTTGTAATAGCTGCCTTCTATACTGAAACTCTCCTCGCCGTCGCTTACGACCGCATCGACGATCTTTTCAAGAATTTCCTGATCGAGAGAATCGGCATTGAAAGCGGTCACGGTGTCGTCCTGCCGCACCAGTATTATGCAGTTGCTTCTCTGCAACCACTCCTCTCTGTCGTCAAAGGCGGGGATGGGCGATTTGTCAAGCACGTCCGTCAACGCATTGTCGATCGCACCTATCGTCTGCGTAACGTTGACGACAAAGATAGAGCCGTAGGCGAGAAGCAGAAACGCTCCGCCCACTATCATAAATACTATTATGAATCTCCGCCTCAGCTGATTGAGAACCTTATCCATTGACGCTCTTGTTGACCAGTTTGTATCCTACGCCTCGTACCGACGATATGGTAACGTCGGGGTCGAGGAATGTGAGTTTCTTGCGAAGGAACGATATATAGACTTCAAGGTTGTTTGACTCGAAATCGCAATCGAAGCCCCAGACCTTGTTGATCAGTTCGTCCTTGGTGAATACCGCGCTGGGATTGGAGAAAAAGCAGAAAGCCAGCTCGTACTCCTTGCCTGACAGCGTGACGCTCTTGCCTCCCGCAGACAGCGTAAATTCTTTGATGTTGAGAGTGACGTTGCCCACCTTGATGTTGTTGTCCGCGACGGCTTGTCCCCTTCTCCTCGCTATCGCGCGCAGACGCGCTTCGAGTTCGTCGACCGAAAACGGCTTGGTCATATAGTCGTCCGCGCCGATATCCAGCCCCTTGACCTTGTCCTCGACAGAAGAAAGCGCGGTCAGCATGATTATCGGGGTCGTTATACCTCTCTTGCGCAACAAGCGCACCACTTCGTATCCGTCTATCACGGGCATCATGATATCCATGATGATGACGTCGTAGTCTCCGACGAGACCCATCTGCAGACCTTCTTCGCCGTCGAAAGCGCATTCAACGAGATATTTGTTCTTTCTGAGAAGCCCTGCAATGGCTTCCGACATCTGGACTTCGTCCTCAACTAAAAGAATTTTCATAGGCACCTCTGAAAAAATTATAACACAACCTGCGCGCATTTGTTTAAAAATGCTTATTTTTTATTCAGTTTATATTATTAATATACTTGGCGTGTATTAAATCACGATTAAAACGCCCGATTTTTTACGCGTCGCGCACATACGCATTGTATTCGATATGTGCTTTTAAAAAGCCTATTTTGCTTGCAAACGAAAGATTTCAACTTTTTTTGTTTTTTAACACTTGTTTAATCAAGCGCCGATATAATGAAGCTACAAAAGGACAACCCCCATATACTAGAGCCGGAGCACAAAACATAAAAGACTTCTTCCAAACACCTATTAAAACACTCCTCTTACCTCCCTCTAGTAAACACACTACCCGCCGTTCCAACGGCGGGTATTTCTTTTTTTATAGCCTTTCTAACGCGCGCGCGTAGCGTCAAAGCCTGTCTCTGCCTGAATGTAAATAACGCGTAAAAAGCGATACTTATCGCAAAAAACACGTTTTCTTTCACGTTTCTTTAATAAGGCGGCAATATAATGTGGACACAAAGACAAAGCCTATATCACCTATCGGAGTCTCTCTCTCACGCAAAACCAAACTTCTTCATAAACTCATAACTCTCCTCCGGGACTCCGTAAAAATAAAATCCCGCTCCGCAAGGGGCGGGATCTGTTTTTGCTGCATATAATAAAACGTGCTGTATTGTATTGCCGACACCCCTCCTCAGGTCGCCCTGTCAACTGCGTTCTCCCGTGCAAAACGCGGAGACGTCATCTGCCTGCACCGTTCCGTGATAGGAAGGCTAGATATGCGCCGAGAACTTGAAGGCGAACAGAATACCGTCGCCGCGCTGCTGCGGCTTTCTGCAATAACGCGTTCTGTCGTACTTGCCGCCGTGCGCGCTCTCGTAGACGACGAGCGTTACGACAGCGTGATAGCCTTTGAAAACGGCAAACTCCTCGGGATAAGCGACCGAATTTCGCCCCGCGCAGGCTTTAGCGAAGGCAATTGCCTCAGATGTTACGACCTGCCCGACGGACGCACGGGCGTACTTGTAGGGCGCGACTTTGAATATCCCGAACTTTGGCGCGCTCTCGCCGCTTCGGACTGCAAATGCGTCCACGTATTCGACGAGCGCAGGATGAGCGCCATTGACGAAAAACTGCTCTGCGCCTTTTCGTTTACATACGGCATGACCGCCTTCGCGCACTTTCTCGACTCGTCCGCGGTTTTTTCTCCCGACGGAACTCTCAAAGACCGTTCCGAAGGCTGTTGCCGTTCGCTTGCTGCCGAAACCCAATCCCGAAAACCCAAAATACTCGGCGGCAAACCTAAACTCTTGAAAACATGATGACCGCCGCATCGGGTCTGAATACCCAAGCGGCGCTTATACGCTAACGACGTTTTATCCGTCACAAAAAAGGCAACTTACTGCCGTCAATCCTCTAAATCGTCAAAATAATCTCTGTCGAAAAACTCTTTTATTTTATTCCCCGCACCTTCGCAGAAAAGTTTTGTCGTAATTATTCCGGGTTGCTTAGTCCTTCCGTAAAGCAATTCGTACACCGTGGACGGAGTCAAACCCGCCGACAGACATATATCGCAAACGCTTCTGTCCGTCTCCTCGCATATTTCCTCTATTCTTTTTATAACAGCCTGATTGAGCGTCATAGCAACCTCTTTACGGTATTCTGTACAAAGTGAGTATAAATTCAACATAAATTTTCTTTCTTACGGTATTCTGTAAACGGTTTTCCTTTCAAAATAACCATAATCAATTTTATTATATCGAAAAATTCTTTTGATATAAAGCGTTGATATCGTACTTTTACTGGCAACGTGCGTTTTACCAAAAAACACGGTAAAATCCACCCTTTCCATTATATCGGGAAAGCCTTTAATAACGCACAACTGCTTTTTGTGTAGTTAGGTCGAAAGACCTATTATAGGTCAAAAGACCTGAAGTCAACCGTATCCCTACAATATATATAAATTAGATAGAGCCTCGCGACGTTAAATAGTGCAGTAAATGGATTTACCAAAAAACACGGTTAATCATTTCATTGTCAGTATGACACATTGCCCCGTCCCATTATACCGGGAAAGCCCGTAATTGCCGCAAAAGTATTGTATTGACAAACT